>DATJUF010000261.1:0-42478 GCA_035502655.1 Binataceae bacterium (SeqCode) | reverse complement strand
GATTTTATAGTTAATATACCAATGGGTGGGCGGATCGGTTCGCTGAATGTCTCGGTAGCGGCGGCGGTAGCGCTGTTCGAGATCGCGCGGCACCGGTCGTCCGGGACTGCCGATACTTCAATCGGGTAAAATCAGCACAGAGATTGTTCTTATTTCAATAGTACCCTTTGGTGAGCGTAGCGGCGACTATCCTTGACTTGTGCGTTAGGCCAGAATAAAAGACGCAGTTTATCGTTCGCGCCGATGTAGCTCAAAGGTAGAGCAACCGCCTTGTAAGCGGTAGGTTGCGAGTTCGATTCTCGCCATCGGCTTGGCTCCGATGGCAGAGAGGATTGACGCGGAGAGGTTCCCGAGCGGCCAAAGGGAGCAGACTGTAAATCTGCCGGCTTATGCCTACGGAGGTTCGAATCCTCCCCTCTCCACCAAATAATTAAGTTGCAAGCGTGGACGATGGGGCGTGGAAACATAAGGGCGGGAGTAGCTCAGTTGGTAGAGCGCGAGCCTTCCAAGCTCGGGGTCGCGGGTTCGAATCCCGTCTCCCGCTCCATTTTAAGGGGCTCGGCTTGACTTGAGAGTGGACTTAAAAGATCGGTGATTTTTGCCCATGTAGCTCAGCCGGCAGAGCACTTCCTTGGTAAGGAAGAGGTCACGGGTTCGATTCCCGTCGTGGGCTTTCGGCTTCAAGGGGGCGGAGGCATGTCAAAGCCCAGCAGACATTTAGAGGCGCTCTCTTAATGAGGGCGTGTTACGAGGCGCATAGATGAGAGATTTGATTGGATTAGCGTGTGATAGCTGCAAACGGCGAAACTATACTACGACGAAGAACAAAAAGCGGCAGACCGAGAAGTTCTCGATCAAGAAGTTTTGCCCGAGCTGTCGAAGCCATACGTCCCATAAGGAAACCAAGGTCTAGGCATCTGGCAAGACCGCGAGGCGGGTTCGAGCGAAGCGGGTCAGTAGCTCTAATTGGCAGAGCATCGGACTCCAAATCCGAGGGCTGCAGGTTCGAATCCTGCCTGGCCCGCCATTTCCCTTGGTTGATTGCCGTGCTTGCAACCCCGTATTCGAGGCGCGCTATGATGGCGAAGCAAGAGCTAGGCCGGAACCGGGATAATTTATGATGCAAACTGCGCTTGAGGTTGAAGAGCTCTTTCAAAATGGCTAGTATCAAAGGTTACCTCGAAGAGGGCATAAGTTTTGTTAAAGAGTCCTGGACGGAGCTGTCTAAGGTCCACTTTCCGTCGCCCAGAGAGACGATGCAGGCGACCTTGGTAGTGGTGGCCTTGACGATAGTGATTGCGCTGTGGCTGGGACTGATTGATATGGGGGCGAGCCGGATCGTTCGCCAATTGGTGAGCTAGGCAATCTCAATGGAAGCATCTGTTGACTTGGCTGACAAGCTTGATTGGTTAACAGTTAGGCAGCCTGAGCCTTAATGGAAGACGCTGGAACTCTGCAAGCGAAAAACGTCGGCAGCCGGAAATGGTATGTCGTGCATACTTATTCCGGCTACGAGCAAAAGGCTAAGTCTGCGCTTGAGGAGCGCATACGGCTGCTCCGGATGCATAAGGAGACTGAGGCTATTGCCGATCGGATCGGCGAAGTGGTAGTGCCGATTGAGCGGGTGCAGGAACTCGGCAAGGGTGGCCAGCGCAAGGTCTCTAATCGTAAGTTCTTCCCAGGCTACATATTCGTCAATATGGAGTTAGACGACGAGACTTGGCACATAATCAAAGATACGCCTAAAGTCACCGGATTCGTTGGGCATTCGACGATGCCGCCTGAAGTTCCGGAGTCGGAAGTTCACGCGATCCGGCAGCAGATGGAAGAAGGGGCGCTCAAGCCCAAGCCCAAGGTTCAATTCGAAGTGGGCGAGGCGGTCAAAGTAGTAGATGGGCCGTTTCAGGATTTTAATGGCACGGTCGAAGAAGTCCGTCCCGATAAAGGCAAGGTGCGAGTGCTGATATCGATTTTCGGACGGGCCACCCCGGTCGAGCTCGATTTCGTGCAGGTGGAAAAATCGTAAAGCGATTCGGGCTGCGGTAAAGCTCGCGAGTTCGAGGGTCTTTCAATCTCGGCGGCGAAGGCGAGTCCGCTCGTTTTTCGGCCTTGGTTTAGGTTCAGATGGCGAAGAAAGTAACCGGCCAGATAAAATTGCAAATTCCCGCGGGGGCAGCGAATCCCTCACCGCCGGTGGGGCCGGCACTCGGCCAGCGCGGTGTAAATATCATGGAATTCTGCAAGTCCTTTAACGCGCAGACGCAGAATCTCCAGGGCCTCGTCGTACCGGTGATTATTACGGTCTATGCCGACCGTTCGTTTACATTTATAACCAAGAGTCCGCCCGCGCCGGTCTTGTTGCTGAAGGCGGCTGGAATCCCGAAGGGTTCACCTACGCCGAACAAGAATAAGGTCGGGAAGGTTACGCGCAAGCAGATCGAAGAGATTGCCAAGACCAAATTGAAAGATCTCAACGCGATTGATCTCGGTGCGGCGATGCGCTCCGTTGAGGGGACCGCGCGCTCGATGGGAATCGAAGTCACCGACTAGGCGGGGAGGGACGGCCAACAGGGCCGGCTGAAACCAATGGCTGGGAAAAAGTATCAAGAAGCTCTAAAAAAGATTGATCGCGAACGGCGCTATCCGCTTGAAGAAGCCTTGAAGCTGGTAATCGATAGCAAGACCGCGAAGTTTGACGAAACAGTGGAGATGGCTGTGCGGCTTAATGTCGATCCCCGGCAGGCGGATCAGAATGTGCGGGGCACGGTGGTGCTGCCGAATGGGACAGGTAAGGTCGATCGCGTGCTGGTGCTGGCCAAGGGCGCGAAGGAATTGGAAGCGCGCGAAGCGGGTGCGGATTTCGTCGGCGGTGAGGACCTGATCAAGCGAATCCAGGAAGAGAACTGGCTCGATTTCGATAGAGTGATTGCGACACCCGATATCATGGGGGCAGTTGGCCGGATCGGGAAAATTTTGGGGCCACGCGGGCTGATGCCGAACCCTCGCGTTGGTACGGTGACCTTCGACGTCGCCAAAGCGGTGAGCGAAGTCAAAGCAGGTAAGGTTGACTACCGCGTCGATAAAGCTGGCGTAGTGCATGCGCGTATCGGCAAGGTCAGCTTTGGTGACGAGAAGCTCTCCCAAAATGCACACGCACTGCTTGACGCGATAGTGCGGTCGAAGCCGGCCAGCGCTAAAGGTAACTATATAAAGACCGTCGCGCTGGCTTCGACGATGGGGCCGGGAGTCCGGGTCGATCTCGCTACGGCGCGGACCGCGGCTGTGGCTGCTTAGCCGGGCAGGACGTCAAATGCGTAAGGAAGAAAAGACTGCATTAGTTGAAGAACTCGCCGCTAGTTTTAGCCGGGCCAGTATCGCGTTGCTATCGGATTATAAGGGCGTTAAGGCGGGGGAATCGGACGACATGCGCAGGCGTATCCGTGCAGTCAATGGCGAGTTCCGTGTGGCCAAAAACACCTTGGTACGCCGCGCAATCAAGGACACCCGGTATGCCGGGCTGGAGCCTTCACTGAGCGGTCCGTTAGGTTTGGTCCTCAGCTATGCTGACCCGGTCGAACTGGCCAAAACGGTCAGTTCGCTCAAGGAATTGGGCGAGCGCTTCAAGATTCGAGGCGGCGTGCTGGACGGCAAGCCAATCACTGCGGCCGAAGTCGAGGCGCTGGCGTCATTGCCGCCGCGTGAAGTGATCTTTGCGCAGTTGCTGGGTCTTTTGCAGGCGCCAGCCACCCAGTTGGCGCGGTTGCTCAATGAACCAGGTTCTGCGCTCGCGCGGCTGCTTGGCGCGATTGAGAAGAAGCAGGCGGATACCCCTGCGCCGTCGAGTGAGCCTTCGGCAGAGAGTGCGGAATCTGCGCCGGCTTGAATATTCAGTTAGCGCGAAATGAATTGGCCGCGGTGCGTTCCCTCGTACCGCTCCGCTGGCCGCGAGGATAAGGAGAGAAATCAGATGTCAGAAGCAGCACAGCTTAGCCGCGACCAGGTTAAGGATTATCTCAAAAACCTGAGCCTGCTGGATGCGGCCGCGCTCGTCAAAGAGTTGGAGGCCGAGCTCGGCGTTTCGGCGGCGGCCCCGGTGGCGGTAGCCGCGGCACCGGCAGCAGGCGGTGGTGCGGCGGCTCCGGCGGTCGAAAAAGACGAGTTCAGCGTGATTCTCACCGCGGCCGGCGACAAGAAAATTCAGGTTATCAAGGTCGTCCGCGAACTGACCGGACTTGGTCTCAAGGAAGCTAAAGATTTGGTCGATGGCGCGCCCAAGGCGGTGAAAGAAGGTGTTAACAAAGCCGAAGCCGAAGAGGTCAAGAAGAAACTGGAAGAGGTTGGCGGATCAGTCGAATTAAAATAAGGGCTGGAGGGTCTTTGGCATCCAGCTACCGGCGCAAGTATGAGGTTGATCGCATGCTGAAAAGCGATGCGTCAGCCTGCCTATGCCGGCTCGCGCTGACGGAGCGATCTGAACCATCGGTTGTAGTTCGGTTGCTCCGCTTCAGCTTTTCCGGGCTGCCTTCTCCTGGCCCAGAGCATTCCATGGTTTCAGCCGTTTGCAGGCGTGTTTGGCCAGTGCAGGCCGCCTGAGAGGTAGAAATGGCTCAATTAACCCAAGTCACCAGTAATCTTCGCCTTCGGCGCTCATTTGGCAAGATCAAAAAAATCATCGATATACCAAATCTGATCGAGATCCAAAAGCGTTCGTATGAGGAATTCCTGCAAGCTGATGTACGTTCCGACGAGCGCGAGGATAAAGGACTGCAGGCGGTTTTCAAGTCTGTTTTCCCGATTAAGGATTTCAACGAGACGGCTTCGCTCGAATTCGTCAGTTACGAGTTAGGCATTCCCAAGTACGACGTTGAGGAATGCCATCAGCGCGGCATGACCTACGCAGCGCCGCTCAAGGTCAAGATTCAACTGGTCATATGGGACGTTGAAGCTGGGCGCCGCTCGATCAAGAACGTCAAAGAGCAGGAAGTCTACTTCGGTGAGATCCCGTTGATGACGGCGAACGGCACCTTCATGGTCAACGGCACCGAGCGGGTTATTGTTTCGCAACTCCATCGTTCGCCGGGGGTCTTCTTCGAACATGACAAGGGCCGGACCCATTCTACCGGCAAGCTGCTCTATTCGGCGCGGATCATTCCCTATCGCGGAAGCTGGATCGATTTCGAGTTCGATCCGCGCGACGTGCTTTACGTCCGGATCGATCGCCGGCGTAAGTTCCCCGCTACCGTGCCATTGCGTGCACTCGGAATGACCACCGAAGATCTGCTCAACTACTTTTATCGCAAAGACGTATTGATCCTTGGCGAACGCCAGCTTGCGAAGGAGTTCAAGCCCGATCAGCTACTCGGTTCGCGGGTTTCACGCGAGGTCAAGGATCCGAAAACGGGCGAAGTACTTGCGCGTGAGGGCCGCAAGTTCAACAAGGCAACCGTGCGTGCGCTGCAGGCGGCCGGGCTGAGTGAGATTCCGATTGCGATGGAAGAGGCGGCTGGACGCGTTTCGGCGCATGACGTGGTTGATTCGACTACCGGCGAAGTGCTTGTGCAATGCAACGAGGAGCTGACCGAGGAGACAATCGAGAAGCTCAAAGCCCATGCCGTGCCGATTATCGAGGTGCTTTATACGGAAGATCAGCCGGGCGGTGGTCCGCTCCGCCTGACGCTCGGGCAGGATAAGCTCGAGAAGCCCGAAGACGCGATAATCGAGATCTATCGGCGATTGCGTCCGGGTGATCCGCCGACGTTGCAGACAGCGACCACCTTCTTCAACAACCTGTTTTTCAATCCCGAACGGTACGATCTTTCGAAGGTCGGACGGCTGAAGCTCAACCATAAGTTGAAGCTCGATATTCCACTCGAGCAAGGCACCTTGCGCCGCGAGGATATTCTCGAAGTGGTACGTTACCTGATCGATCTCAAGAATGGGATCGGCCAGGTTGACGATATTGACCATCTGGGGAACCGGCGGGTGCGCGCGGTCGGTGAACTGGTCGAGAACCAGTTCCGGATCGGCCTGGTGCGGATGGAGCGCGCGATCAAGGAGCGGATGAGCCTGCAGGATATCGAAACCCTGATGCCGCAGGAGTTGGTTAACTACAAGCCGGCCTCAGCGGTGATCAAGGAATTTTTCGGCTCCTCGCAGCTTTCGCAGTTCATGGATCAGACGAATCCGCTGTCCGAGATTGCGCATAAGCGGCGGCTCTCAGCCCTCGGACCGGGCGGACTCACCCGTGAGCGCGCGGGTTTCGAGGTTCGTGACGTTCATCCGACGCATTATGGGCGGGTTTGTCCGATTGAAACGCCGGAAGGTCCGAATATCGGGCTTATCGCCGCACTCTCGACTTATGCGCGGGTTAACGAATATGGCTTTATCGAAACCCCGTACCGCGAAGTCGAAAGTGGACGGGTGACTGAGCGTATCGTCTATCTGTCAGCATTGCAGGAAGAAGAGACGGTTATTGCACAGGCCAACGCTCCGCTCGACAGCCAGGGGCGTTTCGAGAACGAACTGGTGTCGGCGCGCATCGGTGGCGAATTCACGGTAGTTCGGCGCGAAGAAGTTCAGTACATGGACGTCTCGCCCAACCAACTCGTATCGGTCGCGGCGTCGCTGATCCCCTTCCTTGAAAACGATGACGCGAATCGCGCTCTGATGGGCTCAAATATGCAGCGGCAGGCGGTGCCGCTGCTCAAGACCGAGGCGCCACTGGTCGGCACTGGGCTTGAGATGACCGTTGGACGCGACTCCGGCGTCACCACAATTGCCAAGCGTGACGGTGTGATCGAGAGCGTCGACGCCGAACGAATCGTAGTTCGCGCGGACAAGCAGAACAGGGACCTGCGCGATGCCGGCGTGGATATCTACAATCTCGTCAAATACCAGCGCTCGAATCAGAACACCTGTATTAATCAGCGGCCAATCGTAGTGAAGGGCGAGCGCGTAAAGGCGGGCGACGTCCTGGCGGACGGTCCCTCGACCGACATGGGCGAGCTCGCGCTTGGGCGCAACGTGGTGGTCGCGTTCATGCCCTGGGGAGGCTACAACTTCGAGGATTCGATCCTGATCTCGGAGCGGGTGGTCAAGGAAGACCTGTTCACGTCGGTGCATATTGAGGAATTCGAATGTATCGCACGTGATACCAAGCTCGGACCTGAGGAGATCACGCGGGATATTCCCAACGTCGGCGAGGATGCGCTGAAAAATCTCGACACCAGTGGCATCATCCGGATCGGCGCTGAAGTCCGCCCGAGCGATATTCTGGTCGGCAAAATCACGCCTAAGGGTGAGACCCAGCTCAGCCCCGAAGAGAAGCTGTTACGCGCGATCTTCGGCGAAAAGGCTGGCGAGGTGCGCGATACCTCGCTGCGCGTTCCACCGGGAGTCGAAGGCGCGGTAATCGATGCGCGCGTGTTCTCGCGGCGCGGTGTTACCCGCGATGATCGGACGCAGGAGATTCAGCAGCTCGAAGCCGAACGGCTCAAACAGGACGAAGGCGAAGAAGTCCGTATCATTCGGCAGGAAACCCTGCGCAAGCTAAAGAAGGCAGTGGCCGGCAAGAAGCTGGCTGGGCGCGTGATTGCCGACGACCGGCGCGTCCTATTCAACAAGGGGGACGAGCTCAGCGCAGACGACCTCGACGAACTGCCGCCGCCGCTATGGGGCCAATTGCGGCTCGAAAATGAAGCCTCGACTACCGAAGTGGCGCAGGCGCTGGGCGCGATGAACGCCAACGTTGAGGCGGTGCAGAATCATTACGAGGCCAAGATCGAGCGGCTCAAGGCCGGCGATGAATTAGCGCCCGGCGTGATTAAAATGATCAAGGTCTTCGTCGCGATCAAGCGCCGGTTGCAGGTTGGCGACAAAATGGCGGGACGGCACGGCAACAAAGGCGTGCTGTCACGTATCCTGCCGCCTGAGGATATGCCTCGGACGGCCGACGGTACGCCGGTCGATATTGTCCTGAATCCATTGGGCGTGCCCTCGCGGATGAACGTTGGGCAGATTCTCGAAACCCATTTAGGATGGGCGGCGCTCGAATTGGGACGCAAGCTCGAACATGAGATGGGCAACGGTTCGACGCCGGCCCAGTTGCGCAAGCGGCTCAAGGATCTTTATCCGGAAAAGGAGAATCAGGAATTTATCGAGGCTCTTTCCGAGGCCGAAGTCGTGCGGCTGGCGGATAAGGCGCGGAGCGGCGTGCATACGGCCTCGCCGGTTTTCGACGGCGCACGCGAAGAGGAAATCTTCGCCCTGCTTAAGCGCGCGGAACTGCCGGAGAGCGGCCAGTGCACGCTCTATGACGGCCGTACCGGTCTGCCCTTCGAACAGCCTGTAACAGTGGGCGTCATGTACATCATGAAGCTGCATCATTTGGTCGAAGATAAGATTCACGCACGCTCGACTGGACCGTACAGCTTGGTGACGCAGCAGCCGCTAGGCGGCAAGGCCCAATTCGGCGGCCAGCGGCTAGGTGAGATGGAAGTGTGGGCGCTTGAGGCTTACGGCGCCGCCTACACCCTGCAGGAAATGCTGACCGTCAAGTCGGACGACGTGGCCGGGCGCACCCGGATGTACGAGGCGATCGTCAAGGGCGAGAATACGCTTGAGCCGGGTCTGCCGGAGTCGTTCAACGTCATGGTCAAGGAACTCCAGTCGTTGTGCCTGAATGTGGACTTGCTTGAGCATGCACAACGAGCCTGAAGCGGGCCTTCAAGGGAGCATTGAGTAATGGAAGATCTGTTTGGCCTGTTTGAGAAGCCCAAGAATCCGCTGGCGTTCAATGCGATCCGGATTTCGATCGCGTCGCCTGAGATGATCCGATCATGGTCGCACGGCGAAGTCAAAAAGCCCGAGACGATAAACTACCGGACCTTCAAGCCGGAACGTGACGGGCTGTTTTGTGCGAAGATTTTTGGTCCAACCAAGGACTACGAATGTAATTGCGGCAAGTACAAGCGGATGCGCCATCGCGGCGTCGTCTGCGAAAAGTGCGGGGTCGAGGTCATCCAGTCGAAGGTCCGCCGTGAGCGGATGGGCCATATCGATTTGGCGGCGCCAGTCGCGCATATCTGGTTTCTGCGCTCGCTGCCCTCGCGTATCGGCACGCTGGTCGATATGACGTTAAAGGAACTCGAGAAAGTTCTCTACTTCGAGTCCTACGTCGTGATCGATCCGGGTGAGACTCCATTGGCGCCGCGCGAATTGCTCACTGAGCGCAAGTACCGCGAGGCGCGCGAGCAATACGGCGAGAGTTTCAAGGCTGAGATGGGTGCCGAGGCGATTCGCACGCTGCTCTCCAGTCTTGAACTCGACAAGCTGTCGGAGGAGTTGCGCGCCGAGATGAAGGCGACGGCGAGTGAAGCGCGCCGCAAGAAAGTCTCCAAACGCCTGAAAGTAGTCAATGCCTTCCGCGAGTCGGGTAATCGTCCCGAATGGATGATTCTGACGATTCTGCCGGTGATTCCACCGGATCTGCGTCCGCTGGTGCCCCTTGATGGCGGCCGTTTCGCGACTTCTGACTTGAACGATCTCTATCGCCGCGTGATCAACCGCAACAACCGCCTCAAGCGGCTGATCGAATTGAGCGCGCCTGACATCATTGTGCGCAACGAAAAGCGGATGCTGCAGGAGGCGGTTGACGCGCTGTTTGATAATGGGCGGCGCGGACGCGCAATCACTGGTCCGGCCAAACGCCCGCTGAAGTCCCTATCCGATATGCTCAAAGGGAAGTCGGGACGTTTCCGGCAGAACCTGCTCGGCAAACGAGTCGACTATTCGGGCCGTTCAGTGATTGTCGTCGGGCCCGAGTTGCGGCTGCATCAATGCGGCTTGCCGAAGAAGATGGCGCTCGAGCTGTTCAAGCCGTTTATCTACAGCAAGCTCGAAGAAAAGGGCTACGTAACCACGATCAAGAGCGCCAAGAAGATGGTCGAGAAGGAGGGCAAAGACGTCTGGGATATTCTGGACGACGTCATCCGCGAGCATCCGGTGCTGCTGAATCGGGCGCCTACGCTCCATCGGCTGGGGATTCAGGCTTTCGAGCCGGTGCTGATTGAAGGCAAGGCAATTCAGCTCCATCCGCTGGTCTGCGTGGCCTATAACGCCGACTTCGACGGCGATCAGATGGCAGTGCATATTCCGCTGTCGATTGAGGCGCAGGTCGAGTCGCGCGCCCTGATGATGTCGACCAACAATATCCTGTCGCCGGCCAGCGGCAAGCCGATTATCGTGCCGACGCAAGATATGGTGCTCGGCCTCTATTACATGACGCGCGAACGTCCGCTGGCACGAGGCGAGGGAAGAGTCTTTGCTTCACCTGCGGAAGTGCGGATCGCCTATGACCATGGCGCGATCGATTTGCATGCGCGAGTCACCGTACGGATGCATACGAGCGGCCAGGCGGCCGTCGCTGAGGATGAGGACGGGCGTCCGTCCGCTCCGCATAGCAACGGTGTCATCCATGAGGGCGAGCCGGAACGGGTCGAGACTACAGTCGGCCGCATTCTGCTCTACGAAATTGTGCCGCCGGAGGTGCCGTTTGCCGAAGTGAACCGCACCATGAAAAAGAAAGAGCTTGGCAACCTGATCGATTTGGTTTATCGCCGGGCCGGTAACAAAGCGACGGTCATCTTCGCCGACCGCTTGAAGGACGTGGGCTTTGAGTTCGCTACGCGCGCGGGAATCTCAATCTCGATCAAGGACATGACGATTCCGCCACAAAAAGCGCAGTTGCTCGAGCAGGCGCAGAAGCAGGTCAGCGAAATCCAGAAACAGTATAATAACGGCGTCATCACTGACGGCGAGCGTTATAACAAGGTCGTCGATATCTGGGCCGAGGTGCAGGATGAGATCGGCGGTGCGGTACTGAAGGGTCTTGCCACTCAGGTCTATGGTAAAGACGATAAGGGCTTGGACGTGGTCGGGCCGTCGTTCAATCCGATCTTCATCATGGCGGATTCAGGCGCGCGCGGTTCGGAACAGCAGATACGGCAACTGGCAGGCTTGCGCGGCCTGATGGCTAAACCTTCAGGCGAGATAATCGAGACGCCGATCACTGCCAATTTCCGTGAAGGCCTGACCGTGCTGCAGTACTTCATCTCGACGCATGGCGCGCGCAAGGGTTTGGCGGACACCGCCCTCAAGACAGCCAACTCTGGCTATCTGACGCGGCGGCTGGTCGACGTGGCGCAGGATTCGATTATCACCGAAGACGATTGCGGCACGCTCGACGGTATCGAGATGACCCCGCTGGTCGAAGGTGGCGAAGTAATCGAGGGCTTGGGCGACCGCGTACTGGGCCGCGTGGCTTTGGAAGATATCCGCGACCCATTCACCAACGAAGTTCTCATCAAGGCCAACGACATGATTGATGAGGACAAGGTCGTGCAGATCGAGGACGCGGGTCTTGAACGCGTCAAGATTCGCTCAGTGCTGACCTGCCAGTCGCGCCAGGGAGTATGCGTCAAGTGTTATGGGCGTGACCTCGGCCGTGGACATCAAGTGAACATGGGTGAAGCGATCGGGATCATGGCCGCACAATCGATCGGCGAACCGGGTACGCAGCTTACGATGCGCACGTTCCATATCGGCGGTACGGCCAGCCGCCGCGCGGAGCAGACGACGCTGGAGGCGCGCAACGAGGGCCTCGTGCGGCTGCATAACGTCAAGACAGTGCCGAGCCACGATGGAAGCCTGGTCGTGATGACGCGTCATGGCGAAGTGGCGATTACTGCGGTCGTCCAGAATGAGTCTGGCGGCCCAGCACGCGAACGTGAGCGTGAGCGCTACCCGCTGGTTTACGGCGCCAAGCTGCGCAAGGCGGACGGCGAGCGCGTCAAGCCGGGCGAATTGATTGCTGAATGGGATCCGTACACTACTCCGATCATCACGGAACTGGCCGGCACAGTTAAGTACGGCGATATTATCGAAGGCAAGACGATGGAGGAGCGGGTCGATGAACGCACCGGCGCCCGCTCAAATGTTATTGTCGAATTTAAGGAACTCGACGTACGCCCGCGTATTTCGATCAAGGATGAGAGTGGCAAAACTGCCAAGCTCGAGAACAGCGAGAACTACGCGCGGTATTATTTGCCGATCGGCGCGTATATCGCGGTGGCAGAGGGTACGCACGTCGACGCTGGCGAGGTGATTGCCAAGATCCCGCGCGAAACCACCAAAACCAAGGACATCACTGGCGGCTTGCCGCGGGTTGCAGAACTGTTCGAGGCGCGCAAGCCCAAGGAATTCGCAGTCATTTCCGAAATCGACGGCCAGGTGTCATTCGGGAAGGATACCAAGGGTAAACGCAAGGTGGTGGTGACACCCGAAGTCGGCCAGCCGCGCGAATACCTGATTCCGAAGGGCAAGCATATCGGGGTTCACGAAGGCGATATTATCAAGGCCGGCGAACCGCTGATGGAAGGCTCGTCGAACCCGCATGATATCCTGACGATCCTCGGCGAAAAGGCGTTGGCGAAGTACCTGGTTGATGAAATCCAGGAAATCTACCGGCTGCAAGGTGTGCGGATCAACGACAAGCATATCGAGGTGATCGTGCGCCAGATGTTGCGGCGGGTGCGAATCAAAGAGGTCGGTGATACCGATTTCCTGGTCGGCGATCAGACTGAGAAATGGCGTTTCGACGAGGAGAACGGCCGCGTATTGATGAAAGGTGGCGAGCCGGCCATCGCGGAGCCGTTACTGCTAGGAATCACCAAGGCCTCGTTGTCGACAGAAAGCTTTATCTCGGCAGCTTCGTTCCAGGAGACTACGCGGGTGCTGACTGAAGCCGCAATCAATGGAAAAGTTGACCGCCTGATCGGACTCAAGGAAAACGTGATCATGGGTCGTCTGATTCCGGCCGGCACTGGACTGCCGCAGTACAATCGAATGGAAGTGAAGGTTGAGGGTACGCCCGCTGGCGAGGAATTGGATAAAGCCGAACAAAATGCGATGGCAGCCGTGGGAGATTGACGAAGCAGTCGGCCTCCTGTAAGAGATTAGATTCCCCCAAGGGCTTGTGCGCCCTTGGGGGTTTGCTTGGAACCGAGAATCGCTTCAGGTTTCGCGAAAGGGCGGATAGCCGGAAACGTGATTAGATTGCTGGTTTGCGATGCCGTCTGACTGACGGGCGCCGCGAGGGATAGAGTTAAGGAACGTGCCGACGATAAATCAATTGATCCGCGCTGCGCGTGTCAAGAAGAGATATAAGATGAGCGCGCCAGCGTTGCAGGGCTCACCACAAAAGCGTGGCGTCTGCACTCAGGTCAAAACCACTACGCCCAAGAAACCGAACTCGGCCCTGCGCAAGGTCGCTCGCGTGCGGCTATCGAACGGATACGAGGTCAATACTTATATTCCTGGTGTTGGCCATAACCTGCAGGAGCACTCGGTGGTGCTTATTCGCGGCGGCCGCGTCAAAGATTTGCCGGGCGTGCGCTATCACGTGATTCGCGGCACGCTCGATTCGATCGGTGTGCAGGACCGCCGTAAGAGCCGCTCCAAATATGGCTCCAAAAAGCCCAAGTAGCAGGAGCAACTATGTCGCGCAAAGGACAAGCCCGTATCCGGGAAGTTTTCCCGGATCCCAAATTTCACGACCGTACCGTCGCCAAGTTCGTTAACGTCGTGATGGAACGGGGCAAGAAATCGGTCGCCGAACGGATGCTCTATGGCGCCCTCGATCTTGTGGCCGAGCGCGCGAAAGAGGATGGCCTGGCGACATTCAAGCGTGCCCTCGACAATGTGCGGCCGGCAGTCGAAGTGCGATCGCGGCGGGTCGGCGGCGCCAACTATCAGGTGCCAGTCGAAGTACGTCCCGTTCGCCGTTCTTCATTGGCGATGCGCTGGCTGGTGACAGCGGCGCGGTCGAGGGGTGAAAAGTCAATGAAAGAGCGGCTCGCCAACGAGATTCTCGAGGCGGCCGGAAATCGCGGAGGGGCGGTTAAGAAACGCGAAGACACCCATCGGATGGCGGAGGCAAATCGCGCCTTCGCCCATTACCGCTGGTAGTCGAAGAAGTTTTTTGTATGGCGCGTGAAACACCAATAGAACGAGTCCGCAATATCGGCATCATGGCCCATATCGATGCCGGTAAAACGACGACGACCGAACGCGTGCTCTATTATACTGGGATCAACTACAAGATCGGCGAGGTGCATGAAGGCACAGCGACGATGGATTGGATGGTCCAGGAGCAGGAGCGCGGGATCACGATCACCTCAGCCGCTACGACCTGTTTCTGGCGTGACCAGCGTATCAATATCATCGATACACCCGGCCACGTCGATTTCACGATCGAAGTCGAGCGGAGCCTGCGCGTGCTGGACGGCGCAGTCGCGGTCTTTTGCGCGGTTGGCGGGGTCGAGCCGCAATCTGAAACCGTTTGGCGCCAGGCCGACAAGTATCGCGTACCCCGCATCGCGTTCATCAATAAGATGGATCGGGTCGGCGCGGATTACGGGCGCGTCATAAGCGATATTAAGGAAAAGCTGCGGGCCAAGCCTCTTCTTTTGCAGCTTCCGATCGGAGCTGAAGAGAAATTCAGCGGCGTCATCGATTTGGTCGAGCAGCGCGCGTTGATTTGGGATGACGATCGCTTGGGCGCGAATTTCCGGGTCGAGCCGATTCCTGCCGGAATGGCCGAGCAGGCCGCCGCCGCCCGCGATCAACTGATCGAGGCGCTTTCGGACCATGATGACTCGATCATGGAGCTTTATCTCGAAGGCAAGCAACCCGACGCGGAAGCATTAAGGAAGGCGATTCGTGCCGCCACACTAAAGATCGAGCTCATTCCAGTGATCATGGGCTCGGCCTTCCGTAACAAAGGTGTGCAGCCGATGCTCGACGCGGTGGTGGATTACCTGCCGTCGCCGATCGATCTGCCGCCGGTCAGCGGTAAGAACGGCGACAAAGTTGAAGAGCGTTCGCCGCGCGACGATGCGCCGTTCGCAGCGCTAGCATTCAAGATCATGACCGATCCTTATATCGGTACGTTGACCTTTCTGCGGATTTACTCGGGCCGCTTGGAAAGCGGATCGTCCGTGCTGAATTCGACCAAGGGTAAACGCGAGCGAATTGGGCGCTTGGTCAAGATGCATGCGAACAAGCGCGAGGAGATAACTGAAGTTTTCGCCGGTGATATTTGCGCGGTCGGCTTGCGCGATACGACTACGGGCGATACACTATGCGACCCCGCCCATCCGATAGTGCTGGAAGCGATTGAGTTTCCGGAGCCGGTAATTCAAATCGCGATCGAACCTAAGACCAAGGTCGATCAGGAGCGGCTTGGTGAGGCGTTGCAGAAGCTGGCAAAGGAAGATCCATCGTTCCGTGTCAGCGTGAATCGCGAGACCGCTCAAACATTGATCGCAGGCATGGGTGAACTGCATTTGGAGATTATCGTCGACCGGATGCTGCGGGAGTTCAAGGTCGACGCGAATATTGGCAAGCCGCAAGTGGCTTATCGGGAAACGATCCGGCGTGCGTCGGCAGCCGAAGGGCGCTTCGTCCGGCAGACTGGCGGCCACGGCCAATTTGGCGTGGTTGAACTGAGAATTGAGCCGCTGCCCAAAGGCTCTGGCTTCGAGTTCAGCGACGATACGAAGGGTGGCTCGATCCCTCGCAACTTCATTCCTTCCGTCGAGGCAGGAATCAAGGAAGCGATGGAGACCGGAGTGCTTGCAGGCTACCCGATGGTCGACATCAAGGCCGCTCTGCTTGACGGTAAGTATCACGAGGTTGACTCGTCGGAACTCGCGTTCAAGATAGCGGGCTCGATTGCCTTCAAAGAGGCCTGCGAGAAGGCGAGTCCGGTTTTGCTAGAACCGGTGATGGAAGTGGAAGTGGTAACGCCGCAGGACTTCATGGGTGAAGTAATCGGTGACCTGAATTCGCGCAGAGGCAAGATTCAGGAGATGGAGAACCGGGCGGGGGCGCAGGTTATTAGTGCGCGCGTACCGCTGGCGAATATGTTTGGATACGCGACCAAGCTGCGATCCATCACGCAGGGCCGTGCCAATTACACCATGCAGTTTGCGGTCTACGAGCCGGTGCCGCAGGCAATATACGAAGAACTGACCGCGCGCACTTCTGGCGATACTGAAGCGCGCGCCCGGGCATGACAAAGGGAGCCTGGAGGATAAGCGATCATGGGTAAGGCCAAATTTGAGCGCAACAAACCGCATCTGAACGTTGGCACGATAGGCCACATTGACCACGGTAAGACCACACTGACCGCGGCGATTACGAAAGTCCTGTCATCCAAGAAGCTGGCGAATTTCACGGCCTTCGACCAGATCGACAAGGCGCCCGAGGAGCGCGAACGCGGTATTACGATTGCAATCGCGCACGTCGAATACGAGACCAAGAATCGGCATTATGCGCACGTCGATTGCCCCGGTCATGCCGACTATATCAAGAACATGATCACTGGCGCCGCCCAGATGGACGGTGCGATCTTGGTGGTCGGCGCGAACGATGGCCCGATGCCGCAGACGCGCGAGCATATCCTGCTCGCCCGCCAGGTTGGGGTGCCATCGATTGTCGTGTTCATGAACAAAGTCGATATGGTGGACGATCCTGAACTGCTCGACCTGGTCGAACTGGAAGTTCGTGACCTGCTGAAGAAGTATGAGTTCCCAGGCGACGATGTGCCGGTAATTCGCGGCAGTGCGTTGAAAGCGCTCGAATGCGGATGCGGCAAGGATGATTGTCCGAATTGCAAGCCAATTCTTGAACTGATGGACGCGGTTGACAGCTACGTTCCGCAGCCTGCCCGCGAGACCGACAAGCCGTTTCTGATGCCGATTGAGGACGTGTTCTCGATCTCCGGACGCGGTACGGTGGTCACCGGCCGAGTCGAGCGTGGCAAGGTCAAGGTCAGCGAAGAAGTCGAGATCGTCGGCTTTCGCGACACCACGAAAACGGTGGTCACGGGTGTCGAGATGTTCCGCAAGATTCTGGATGAGGGCCAGGCGGGTGATAATATCGGTGTGCTTCTGCGCGGCCTCAAGCGTGAGGAAATCGAGCGCGGACAGGTGCTTGCGCAGCCCGGGTCAATCACGCCTCATACCCGTTTTGAGGGTTCGGTTTACGTCTTGACCAAAGAAGAAGGCGGGCGCCATACGCCCTTCTTTAACGGCTACCGCCCACAGTTCTACTTGCGTACGACCGACGTTACCGGTGTGGTAACGCTGCCGGAAGGCACAGAAATGGTTATGCCGGGCGACAATATCAATGTCGTTGGCGAGCTGATCACACCGGTCGCGATGGAGCAGGGACTGCGTTTCGCGATTCGCGAGGGCGGTCGTACGGTCGGCGCCGGCGTCGTTTCGAAAGTGTTGAAGTAAAGCCGGCCGGCCGGATGCGGCAATAAGGTTGTGCGGCTCAAGGTGGGAGTTCGGAATTGGCTGACAGGATGAACGATAAGATTCGGATCCGCCTCAAGGCGTACGATCACCGGCTCCTCGACCAATCGGTGCGCGAGATCGTGGATACGATCCGGCGTACCGGCGGGCGGGTGGCGGGTCCGATTCCGTTACCCACGCGGGTCGAGCGCTTCACGGTTAACCGCTCGCCCCATGTCGATAAAAAATCGCGGGAGCATTTCGAGATTCGCACGCATAAGCGTTTGCTCGACGTGCTGGAACCGACTCAACAGACGATTGACGCTTTGGGCAAGCTCGACTTGGCTGCCGGCGTCGACGTCGAGATCAAGCTCGAGTAGGCCTGTGCTTAGCGGATTGATTGGTAAAAAGCTCGGGATGACCCAGGTTGGTGACGCCTCTGGGCGTGTGCGGCCAGTGACAGTTATTCAGCTGGGACCCTGTGCGATAACGCAGCTCCGGACCAAGCCGATCGACGGTTATGAAGCGGTTCAAGTTACCTATGGGAAACGCAAGCTTTCCCGCGTAACTCAAGCTCAGCGTGGACACTTCGCCAAGGCGGAAGTAGCGGCTGGGATCGCAACGCGCGAGTTTGTCCAGCGTGGCGAGACCGAACTCAAACTCGGCCAGATGATCGCGGCGGCCGACGTGTTCAAACCTGGCGATCCCGTCGACGTGTCTGGCATCTCGAAGGGACATGGATACGCCGGTGTAATCAAGCGGCATCATTTCGCGGGCTTTCCTGGCTCCCACGGCACGCACGAGTATTTTCGCCATGGCGGTTCGATTGGAAACCGTTCCTATCCTGGACGAGTACGCAAGGGTCTGCGGATGGCCGGCCAAATGGGTAACGCGAAGGCGACAATCATGAACTTGAAGGTTGTCGATATTCTTCCCGAAGATAATGCGATTGTGGTTTCGGGCTCGATTCCGGGTGCGGACGGTGGATTGGTAATCGTGAAGCATTCGGCAAAGATTCCAAGCTTTGCAGTGGAGCGAGCCAATGGCTGAAGGCAAGGGCGGGTCAACGGTCAAGGTACCGCTATTTAACGCGGCCCGTGAGCGGGCTGGCGATTTCGAGCTCGCAGGTCCGGTTTTCGGATGTACTGGCGACAATTCGCTGCTGCACGAAGCGGTGCGGATGCAACTAGCCAAGCGTCGGACCGGCACTGCCGCGACCAAGACGCGGGGACTAATCTCGGGTGGCGGACGCAAACCTTGGCGGCAGAAAGGCACCGGACGGGCACGCTCTGGCTCAACGCGATCGCCGATTTGGCGTCATGGCGGAACGATTTTTGGTCCACAGCCACGGGATTATTCGTACCAGATGCCAAAAAAAGCTTGGCGCCGTGCCCTGAGCCTCGCGCTTTCCGACCGTGCGCTGAACGGTACGATGGTGGTGGTCGAGTCGCTTGAATTAGCCGAACCGAAGACGCGGCTGGCCAAAGCGGCGCTGGATGCCTTGAGGCTAAAGCATGCGTTGATCGTGATCGGTGACGGTGACGAGAGTTTTGGGCGGGCGGCGCGCAATTTGGCGGCGCATAAAGTTTTACGGCTGGCCGGGCTCAACGTTTACGACGTGCTCAACTACGACGAGCTCTTGATGTCGGCCGTCACAGCCCGTGCAATTGAAGCGCGGCTTGGTGGGGCCGATTCACCAGTGTCCAGCGAAGCCGAACCAGAGGTTGAAAGCGAATGAGTGCCGAGACCCTGATTGTTGCGCCGCTGATTACCGAAAAAGGTACGACCGTCAGTGAAAAAGCCAACCAGGTGGTTTTTCGGGTGCGGCCCAACGCGACCAAGCACAAGATCCGGCTCGCTGTCGAAGAGATGTTCAAGGTTAATGTGACACACGTCCGCACCGCGAACTTCATGGGCAAGGAGCGCCGGCGTGGCAAGACTTTGGGCCGCCAGCCTGACTGGAAAAAAGCTTACGTAACGCTCAAGGAGGGTGATCGGATCGAATTCTTCGAGGGCATTTAGCAGGCGCGCATTGTGTGTTCCGGTAAACCTCGGCGAGCGTTAACGATCAGTGACAGGCGATGGCTGTAATTCAACTTAAACCCAATACACCGGGTCAGCGCTTCATGCAGGTGGCCGACTTCTCTCTGCTGACGAAAAAGAAACCGGAGAAACAGTTGCTCGCGCCGTTGAAAAAGTCCGGCGGGCGCAATAATCGCGGGCGTATGACTATCCGCCATCGTGGCGGCGGGCATAAGCGGCGTCTTCGCGTTATTGATTTAAAGCGCAACCGCGATGGGATTTCGGCGACCGTGGCGGCGTTAGAGTATGACCCAAATCGCTCGGCGAATATTGCGCTGCTGCATTACGTAGATGGCGCCAAGGCCTATATCCTTGCCCCGGAAGGACTCAAGACTGGCGACAAAGTTGAATGCGGCCCGACAGCCGATATAAAACCTGGCAATTCCCTGCCTCTTAAGAATATTCCGGTCGGTACCGTCGTCCATGCGATTGAATTGAAGCCTGGGGCCGGAGCGCAGTTGGCGCGAGGCGCCGGAGTGCAGGCCCAGTTGATGGCCAAAGAGGGTAAGTTTGCCCTCCTGAAGCTTCCTTCGGGTGAGCAGCGCATGGTTCAAGCGGAATGCCGAGCGACGATTGGGCAGGTTGGCAATCTTGATCATGAGAATATCTCAATCGGCAAGGCTGGGCGGTCGCGATGGCTCGGTAAGCGCTCGCACGTGCGGGGTGTGGCGATGAACCCGGTCGACCATCCGCATGGCGGGGGCGAGGGGCGTTCCAAGGGGAATCATCCACAATCGCCCTGGGGGATGCCGGCTAAAGGCTATAAGACGCGTGGTAAGAAGATCTCCGACCGCTTTATCGTGAGTGGACGGCCGCGCGGTAAACGGAGTTAGTTGCGCGATGGCGAGGTCATTAAAGAAAGGTCCGTTCGTCGACACCCATCTTCAGAAGAAGGTGGAGGTAGCAAGCGCGGCCGGTGACAAACGGATAATCCGAACTTGGTCGCGGCGGTCAATGATCGTACCGGATATGATCGGCCTGACTTTCGCGGTCCATAATGGGCATAAGTTTATCCCGGTCTATTGCACTGAGAATATGGTTGGCCATAAGCTCGGCGAATTCTCTCCCACCAGAACCTTCCATGGCCATGCGGGTGATCGTAAGGGCGAGGTTAAATCGGGAGGCGCACCGGCGCCGCGCCGCTAATCCGCGGCAGGCAAAGAAGGTATCCGATGGAAGCAGTGGCGCGCACACGTTTCGTGCGCATCTCGCCGCAGAAATTACGGCTGGTATGCGCTTTGGTGGCAGGTAAAAAGGTCGATCAAGCACTATCGATTTTAGAGTTTACGCCAAAAAAAGGCGCGAAAATTATCTCCAAAACGCTGGTGGCGGCGATTGCTAACGCCCGCGACCAGCAGAACGTCGATGAGGACAAGCTCTACGTGAAGCGCGTCGTGGCCGATACCGGTCCGACGTGGAAACGTTCGATGCAGCGTGCCCATATGCATGCCACGCCAATTCTGAAACGCACCAGTCATCTCACGGTGATCGTTGACGAGCAGGGCTCCTGAGGAAACCATGGGGCAGAAAACACATCCGCGCGGATTGCGCCTGGGAATTATCGAAGGATGGGACTCGAAATGGTTCGCGAGTCACGATTACACGGCGCTATTACATGAAGATCTAAAGCTGCGCGACTTTATCAAGAAGCGGCTCTACCATGCTGGGATTTCGCGGATTGAAATCGAGCGGATGGCCAACAAGGCCAAGGTTAATATCTATACCGCTCGGCCGGGGATCGTGATCGGTAAAAAGGGCGTCGAAATCGACAAGCTCAAAACCGATATTCAGAAAATGATGAAGGGCAAGGAAGCCTTTATCAATATTCATGAAGTACGCCGGCCCGACCTTGATCCTCAACTGGTGGCTGAGAATATCGCGCTCCAATTGGAGCGGCGGGTAACTTTCCGCCGCGCGATGAAAGAAGCTGTTTTGCGGGCGATGCGGATGGGTGCGCAAGGCGTGCGCGTACAGGTGTCGGGCCGGCTCGGCGGTGCGGAAATCGCCCGTCGCGAATGGTATCGCGAGGGTCGCGTGCCATTGCAAACCCTGCGCGCGGACGTAGCCTATGGCTTCGCCGAGGCAAGGACGACCTACGGCATGATTGGCGTCAAGGTCTGGATCTTCCGGGGTGAGATTCTGACTCGGCAGGAAGAAGCGGCCAAGCGGGCTGGTGCCGCTCAGCAAGCCTGACGAAAGGCTGAGCATGGATTCGACCAATGTTGTCACCGAAGAAAGTAAAATATCGCAAAATCCAGAAAGGCCGTGTTCACGGCGCCGATTCACGTGGCCTCGAACTGGCTTTTGGCGATTTCGGCTTAAAGAGTATCGAGACCGCACGGGTTGACGCCCGCGCCCTTGAAGCCGCTCGAATCGCGCTCACGCGTCATATCAAACGAGGCGGCCGCGTATGGATTCGTGTCTTTCCGGATAAGCCTTTTACCAAGAAACCAGCCGAAACCCGCATGGGCAAGGGCAAAGGTGCAC
Organism: Binataceae bacterium (SeqCode); assembly: GCA_035502655.1. GTDB lineage: Bacteria > Desulfobacterota > Binatia > Binatales > Binataceae > DATJUF01. The sequence continues at coordinate 20,549 of DATJUF010000261.1, read as the reverse complement.
CAGAAGGATGGGTCGCGCCCGTGCGTGTCGGAAGGATCCTGTTCGAGATGGAAGGAGTCGATCGCGCTACTGCACGCGAAGCCATGCGGCTCGCGGCGCATAAGTTACCGGTCAAGACGGTCGTCGTGGAGCGGGAGGCTGAAGCCTTTGGAGCTTGATGAACTGAAACAGATGAGTGCACCTGATCTGCGGATCAAGGAACGCGAGACCCGCGAGGAGATTTTCCGCTTACGGCTTAAACTGCGGACTAATCAACTCGATAATCGCGCGAATTATCGTAAGGCGCGGCGTGAGTTGGCGCGAATTCTGACCCTGATCAACCAGAAGCGCGAGATTGTTGCAGCACCGGGTGCCGGAGCTTAGGCGATGCGGGAGCGGATCAAGCGGCGTGAAGGCACAGTGGTGTCGGCCAAGATGGCCAAGACGGTGGTAGTACAGGTGGAGCGGCTGGTGGAGCATAAGCTCTACGGCAAGCGTTTGCGAATGCGCAAGCGCTATATGGCACATGATGAAGGCGGGACTTGTCATGAAGGCGACCGCGTTTTGATTATCGAAGCACGCCCGCTCTCAAGGCATAAGCGCTGGCGCGTCAGCCGGATCGTGCAACAGGCGGCACGTTAGGATTGGGTGGAGGGGTAGCGTAGACCGCGATGGTGCAAACGCAAACAGTGCTGAGCGTGGCAGACAATTCAGGCGCGCGCAAAGTGATGTGTATCAAGGTGCTAGGGGGCTCGAAACGGCGCTACGCGACGATCGGCGATATTATTGTCGTCGCGGTAAAAGAAGCGATACCGAACGCCAAGGTCAAGAAAGGCGATGTGAGCAAGGCGGTGATCGTGCGGACCGCGCGCGAGGTCGGTCGTCCCGACGGCAGCTATATCCGTTTCGACGATAATTCAGCGGTATTGGTGGATAATCAGAATGAGCCGATCGGTACGCGTATTTTTGGGCCGGTCGCTCGTGAATTGCGCGCCAAACGTTTCCTCAAGATTATCTCGCTGGCACCGGAGGTTCTGTGATGCTAAGCGGTTCCAGCGCTTGTGAGCGGAGGTACGCAAATGGCGGCTGAGCGTCACCTGATCAAATATGAAATCCGGAAGAATGACAATGTGATGGTGATCAAGGGCCGGGAGCGCGGTAAGACCGGTAAGGTTTTGCGCGTGATTCCGGAAACCGGGCGGGTTGTCGTCGAGCGGCTTAATATTGTCAAGCGGCACTCCAAACAACGCGGACCGCAGAGCCCCAGCGGAATCGTTGAGAAGGAAGCGCCCCTGCAGCTCGCCAACGTTATGATCTTCTGCGACCGCTGTAACGCTCCAGTCCGCGCCGGTGTTAAGCTGACGAATGACGGTGAAAGCTCGCGAATTTGCAAGCGCTGCGGTGAAGGTTTAGGGAACGACTGATGGCTGACCAGGAAAAGGGCCAGAAGAAGCCCAAGGATGCTGGGCGGGGCGAGGCGTTTCGCCAAGCCAATAAGAAGCGCAGAGACGCGGCCGAGGCGGAAGCTCAGGCTCAGGCCGCGGTCGAACGGGCGCCGTCCGAACCCGAACCTAAAGTGCCAGCCCGGCTGCGCGTGCGGTACGAGCAGGAGATTGTTCCTGCGCTGATGCGCGAGCTGAAGATTGAGAATCGGATGCGCGTTCCGAAGCTGGATAAAATAGTGATTAATATGGCGCTGGGTGAGGCGCGCGAAAACGTCAAAATCCTCGACGCCGCCACTGAAGAAATTAAGCAGATCACCGGCCAAAAGCCGGTGGTGACGCGGGCCCGCAAGGCAATTTCCAATTTTAAGCTGCGCGAGGGAATGCCAATCGGCGTAATGGTGACGCTGCGCCGGGACCAGATGTATGAGTTCCTCGACCGAATGGTGACTATTGCGCTGCCGCGCGTGCGCGACTTCCGTGGGGTCAGTGATAAATCCTTTGATGGGCGCGGCAATTATTCGCTCGGCCTGCGCGAGCATACAATTTTCCCGGAGCTGAATCTCGACAAAATCGAGAAGGTGAAGGGCATGACAGTTTCAATTACCACTACGGCGGCTAGTGATTTCGAAGGGCTGACGCTCTTGAAAGCGCTGGGAATACCGTTTCGCGGTGCCGGTGAGGCGAGAGCCTAGCCCGCGTGCAAGGGATAGTTCGGGATGGCTAAGACTTCGTTGCGGGTGAAAGCAACCCGTCCACCTAAATTCAAGGTGCGAGGCTACAACCGGTGTCCATTATGTGGCCGGTCGCGCGCATTCTATCGGCGTTTCAATATGTGCCGGCTGTGTTTGCGCAAGCTCGCATTGCGCGGACAGTTGCCGGGAGTAGTCAAGGCGAGCTGGTGAGAGGCGAGGTGTATCCTCAGATGAATTCGAGCATGGCTGCACGCGTGCATGGGGCTATCGATGTCGCAAACTGATCCAATTGCGGAACTGCTTACTCGTATCCGTAATGCGATGCATGCACGGTATAACCAGGTCGAGATCGCCCATTCGCGCCTGCGCGAAGCGATTTGCCGCGTGCTGCTGGCGGAAGGCTTTCTGGCTGGCGTCGAGACCAGCGGCGAAGGGTACATCAAAAAACTGGTACTGGCACTGCGCTATTCCAGTACACGGGAGCCGGTTATCCGCGGCTTGCAACGGGTCAGCCGCCCCAGCCTGAGACGCTATGCCGGTGCCGCCACGATGCCGCGGGTGACGGGTGGAATGGGACTCCATGTCGTCTCTACGCCGCTCGGGGTAATGACTGATCGTGAAGCACGGCGGCGCAAGGTCGGTGGCGAAATCTTGTTGAGGGTCTGGTAGGCGATGTCGAGAATAGGAAAATTGCCGATAACGCTTGATCCGGGCGTTAAGGCGACGTTAGCCGATGGGATGATCAAGCTTGAAGGTCCCAAGGGCAAACTTGAAACCAGGATTCATGAAGGCTTCGCAGTTGCGATTGAGAATAATGAGATCGTCGTAAAACGGCCAGGTGATACTCAGGAAGACCGCGCAGTGCATGGCTTGATGCGGAAGCTAATCGCCAATATGGCGCAGGGTGTCAGCAAGGGTTTCACTACGGTCTTGGAAATCAACGGCGTTGGTTATCGTGCCGAGGCCAAGCCTGGACAGATAAACTTTGCTTTAGGCTATTCTCATCCAATCGTTTACCAGCTACCGCCTGGGGTAACGGCGAAAGTTGAACGCCAGGTGCTTTTAACCCTGGAGAGCGCCGATCGGCAACTGATCGGTACGGTGGCAGCGCAGATCCGGGCGCTCAGGCCGCCGGAACCATACAAGGGTAAAGGCATCAAATACGCAACTGAAAAAATCCGTCGGAAGGCTGGTAAAGCGGCGGCGGGTTCCAGTTCCGGTTAAGGATTCAGGCAAACGATAATGGCTTTGGAACGATCGCAAAAACGTGACCTGCGCCGAGTGCGTGTCCGCCGCAAGGTTCGCGGCACTGATGAACGGCCTCGCCTTTCGGTCTATCGTTCGCTGCATCATCTTTACGTTCAGGTGATTTCAGACGACACCGGTGCAACTCTGGTATCGGCGTCAAGCGCGGCTAAAGGCTTGCGTGAGGGCTTGAACAGTAAACGCAGCGTTCAAGCGGCCAAGGCCATCGGCAAAGCCATAGCCGAGCGGTGCCGCGAAAAAGGCATCGAACAAGTGGTGTTTGACCGTAATGGCTTTCTTTATCACGGACGGATCAAGGCGCTTGCGGAAGCGGCGCGTGAAGCCGGTTTGAAGTTCTAGATACGGCGAGAGGTATCGCGCGTGGCGCAACGAATTGATCCGCAAGGCTTGGATATCAAGGAAAAGGTTGTCCATATCAACCGTGTAGCCAAGGTTGTCAAGGGCGGCCGCCGTTTCAGCTTCAGTGCCTTGGTGGTAGCTGGTGATCAGAATGGACTAGTCGGCTTCGGCTTGGGCAAGGCTAACGAAGTACCGGAAGCGATTCGCAAGGGCGTCGAACGGGCAAAAAAATCACTGATTCGAGTGCCATTACATGACGGCACAATCCCGCATCAGGTTTTGGGCCATTTCGGGGCGGGTAAAGTGGTACTGCGGCCAGCATCTGAAGGTACAGGTGTGATTGCTGCTGGTGGCGTGCGGGCAGTGGTCGAATTGGCAGGAATTCGTAATGTTCTGACCAAGCGGCTTGGTTCGTCAAATCCGCACAACTTGGTCAAGGCTACGCTGGAAGCGCTCGGTGAATTGCGAAGCCGCGAAGACGTAATTAAATTGCGCGCGGTTGAGGAGCCGCCGGCAGCCTGACGAATGCCGGCTGAAGATGATGAACATGGCCGATACAATTCGCGTTAAATTGGTGCGTAGTCCAATTGGGACAAAAGACCGGGTCCGCCAGACGGTCAAGGGTCTCGGTCTGGGTAAACTCGGGAGTGAGCGGGTTCTGAAGCGTTCGGCCCCCATCGAGGGGATGCTTCGGCGGCTCAAGCATTTGGTCGCGGTAGTTGAAGACTGAAGCCAAATTTATCTATGAAGCTCAATGAATTAAAGCCAGCGGCCGGTTCGACTCATCGTAAGAAGCGCATCGGGCGCGGCATAGGCTCGGGCAATGGCAAAACTGCTGGGCGGGGCCATAAAGGCCGTGGCTCACGTTCCGGTGGCAACACGCCTCCCACTTATGAAGGCGGCCAGATGCCGTTGCAGCGGCGGATTCCAAAACGCGGCTTCCGCCGGCTTCAGAAAAGCGAAGTTGCACGGGAGCGTTTCGCCGAGATCAATCTAGGTCGTCTGGCCGGCTTCGCAGAAGGCGAGATGATCGACCCCGCGGTATTGATTGATAGGGGGCTGATCCGGCCGGGCCAGAAGGTAAAAATTCTCGGCGGCGGAGACTTGAACAGCAAGCTGACCCTGCGCGCCCATGCGTTCTCCAACAGCGCGCGAGAACGGATCACGGCACTTGGCGGAAGTGCCGAAGTGGTCGAGGACTAAAGCAGCTTAATGCTCGAAGGAGTATCAGGAGCGTCGCGCATCCCAGAGTTGCGCCGCCGTCTGCTATTCACAGCTGCGATGCTGGCGGTGTACCGAATAGGTGTTTCTGTGCCGACACCCGGGATCGACGGGCAGGCACTTGCCTCGTTCTTTGACCAGGCTTCGAGCACGCTCTTCGGCTACGTGAACCTGTTCTCGGGCGGAGCTTTCGAGCGCTTTTCGGTACTTGCCTTGGGCATCATGCCCTATATATCAGTCGCGATCATTCTCGATTTGTTGAAGATCGGCTGGCCTTACCTCGACGAGTTATACAAGGAAGGCGAGGCGGGACGGCGCAAGATCAGCCAGTACACCCGCTATGGGACTGTTGCTTTGGCGATTGTCCAGGGAGCGATGATCGCCTATTCGCTTGAAGGCATTCAGGCGCCTGGCGGCGGCACCATCGTATATCATCCGGGTCCCGCGTTTATCGTGATGACCGTGATAACGGTCACCGCCGGGACCATTTTTCTGATGTGGATCGGCGAACAGATCACTGAGCGCGGCGTGGGCAACGGGATCTCGCTGATCATTATGGCCGGGATCGTCGCGCGCCTGCCGAGCGCGATCGGCACGACAATCCAATTCGTGCGCGAAGGCGAGATGAGTATCTTTCTGCTCATCTTCATTTTGTTGATGGCAGTGGTGGTTACTGCCGGAATTGTTTATGTCGAGACCGGTCAGCGGCGAATTCCGATTCAATATGCGCGCCGCGTGGTCGGACGCCGTGTCTACGGTGGCCAAAGTTCTCATCTTCCGCTCAAGGTTAATACCTCGGGCGTGATACCGCCAATCTTCGCTTCATCCTTGCTGGTATTTCCCGCGACGGCCGCGACTTTTCTGCCGGCGCTCAAACCTTACGCCGCGTATCTTACCCCCGGTGGACTGTTACATAGTATTATCTACGTCGCCCTGATTATTTTCTTTTGTTACTTCTACACTGCCGTCACCTTCAATCCAGTTGACGTCGCCGACAATTTGAAAAAGAACGGCGGATTTATTCCAGGGATTCGCCCAGGGCGGTTTACTGCTGATTATATTGATCGGGTGCTTTCGAGGATCACCCTGGGAGGTGCCATTTACGTCAGTGCCGTGTGCGTGCTGCCGACGATTTTGATCGAACGCTTTAATGTACCATTCTATTTTGGCGGCACCGCGCTGCTGATTGTCGTGGGGGTGGCGCTGGATACCGTTGCTCAAATTGAGACTCATTTACTGACACGAAATTATGAGGGTTTTATGCGCCGCGGGCGCATTAAATCCAGGCGGGGAGGTTAGCTCATCGTGCGACTGGTGCTACTGGGTCCCCCAGGTGCGGGCAAGGGTACGCAGGCACGGGTGCTTGAGGCGCGTTTACATGCTCCCCAAATCGCCAGTGGTGATTTGCTGCGGGCCGCAGTCCGTAACAAAACTACTCTTGGACTTGAGGCCAAGGGCTATATGGATAAAGGCGCCTTGGTGCCCGATGAGCTGGTGCTTAAGCTGATCGCGGAGCGTCTCGACCAGCCTGATGCTAAGAGCGGGTTCCTGCTTGATGGCTTTCCTCGCTCCGTGCAGCAGGCCGAGACTCTGGCAAAGATGCTTGAAGCTCGTAGCGAGCAATTGGACAAGGTAATCGCGCTCATCTTGCCCGACGAGGAAGTGGTCAAGCGGATCTCAGGACGCCGGACTTGCCGTAACTGCGGTGCGATGTACCATCTAATCTACGACCCGCCGTTGAATATGGGGATATGCAATGCCTGCCAGGGCGAGCTCTATCAACGTGACGACGATGCTGAAGATACGGTAAAAATGCGGCTCGAAGTCTACGCGGCTTCCACTCGTCCGCTGCTGGATTATTACGGACGGCAGGGACTTCTGGCGAAAGTCGACGGGATCGGTCGTCCGGAAGAAATCGAGCGCCGAATTCTGAATGCTTTGGATGCGAATGGCGCAGCCAAAGGTGTCTGAAGCTTAGCTGTGATTACCTTAAAAAGTGCCGAAGAGATCACTGTCATGCGCATGGCGAGCCAGATCGTCGCTGAAGTTCTAGCAGAACTGGCAGCGGCGGTGGGGCCCGGTGTATCGACTCTTGAGCTCGATCGGCTGGCCGAAGAATCGACAATTAAGAAGGGCGCGCGCCCCGCCTTCAAAGGCTATAAGCCTCACGATGTCGAATACCGGCATAGCTTGTGTGTGTCGATTAACAACGAAATCGTCCATGGGATTCCCCGCGCAGGGCGAAAGTTAAAGGCGGGCGATATCGTCGGGCTTGACTTCGGGGTGGTCTATAATGGTTTCTACGGCGATGCGGCACGCACGTTAGCGATCGGTAAGGTGTCTGAAAGTGCGCATCGCCTGATGCAAGTGACGCGTAAGGCCCTGTATGACGGAATCGCACAGGCGCGGCCTGGAAATCGTATCAGTGATATCGCTCGGGCGGTCCAACATACTGCGGAGGCAGCGGGTTTTTCGGTGGTAACTGATTTCGCAGGGCATGGTATCGGCCGGCGGCTCCATGAAGATCCCCAGGTTCCGAACTATTTTCGGTCTGGGATGCCGAATCCGCGTTTGCAGGAGGGGATGGTTCTGGCAATCGAGCCGATGGTTAACGAGGGTGCGCCGGAACTGGAAATCCTTAACGATGGCTGGACGGCAGTGACCGCCGACGGTAAACTATCTGCCCATTTCGAGCATTCGGTCGCTATAACGGCGGTTGGCCCCGAGATTCTGAGTGAGTTGGGCAATGTCCAAGGGTGACGCGATCGAAGTAAGCGGGACCGTCCTTGAGGCGCTCCCTAATGCGATGTTCCGGGTATCGCTTGAGAATGGGCACCGTGTGCTGGCTCATATTTCGGGGAAAATGCGGATGCATTACATTAAGATTTTGCCAGGCGACAAGGTAACAGTGGAATTGTCTCCGTACGACCTCAGCCGCGGCAGGATAACCTACCGGATGCGTTGATCGTCCGGCAGGAGTGATTATGAAAGTTCGTGCGTCAGTTAAAAAGATTTGTAAGAACTGCAAAGTGGTGCGGCGGCAGGGTGTCGTGCGGATTTTGTGCTCGAACAGCCGCCACAAGCAGCGCCAGGGTTAGCCGGAGGAATTTGCGATGGCACGTATAGCCGGAGTTGAATTGCCGCGCAATAAACGCATGGAAATCGCGCTTACTTATATTTACGGGATCGGCCATGCGACCGCGCTGGGAATCCTAGGCAAGTCGAATGTAGACCCAGGACGGAACAGCGACGAGCTGACAGCCGAAGAACAGGTGCGAATCCGCCAGACGCTCGACCAGGATTACAAGGTGGAAGGCGATTTGCGGCGAGAGACTCAGCAGGCAATCAAGCGGCTGATGGACTTGGGATGTTATCGCGGCCTGCGCCATCGGCGCGGCCTGCCGGTACGCGGCCAGCGGACCCATACCAACGCCCGTACACGCAAGGGACCGCGGAAGATTGTTGCGGGTAAGAAATCCGCTCCACCTAAAGGCTAATGATTAGTCAGGCGGCGGGCGAATCGTTGATGGCGCGAGCGAGAATGAGAGACTGATGGCAGACGAGACCAAAGAAGCGAAAACTCCGGCTACGGGCGCGGGAGCGGCTGCTGCTCCGGCGGCTCCGCGCAGGCGGCGCACCCGGCGGTCGGTGCCCGAAGGCATTGCACACGTCCACGCGACGTTTAACAACACGATAGTAACCATCACCGATCCCCAGGGCTTAGTGGTGTCATGGTCAAGTGCAGGTTCGGTTGGCTTCAAAGGCTCACGCAAAGGTACGCCCTTCGCCGCGCAGATGGCGGCCGAGGCGGCCGCGCGCAAAAGTGCTGATTTCGGAATGCGCGCGGTAATCGTGTACGTCAAAGGCCCCGGCGGCGGGCGCGAGTCGGCTGTGCGAGCCTTGCAGGCTGCTGGTCTCGGAGTGATTTCGATCAAGGACGTTACCCCGATTCCGCATAATGGATGCCGCCCGCCAAAACGGCGGCGGGTCTGAATGGCAGCGTAATCAGTGCGGATTCAGGTGTAATAGAGGGCACGGTGGCAAGAAATCTAGGACCAGTCTGCCGGTTATGCCGGCGCGAAGGCATGAAGCTCTTTCTAAAGGGCGAGCGGTGCTATACTGATAAATGCGCGATCGAACGGCGCAATTATCCGCCTGGCGCGCATGGTCAGGCACGCACCCGTTTTTCGGAATTCGCTATTCGGCTGCGTGAAAAGCAAAAGGTGAAACGGATCTATCGGCTGCTCGAAAAGCAGTTCGCTCAATATTTCGAAATGGCTGAGCGGATGCCTGGTGTTACGGGCGAAAATCTGCTCGTACTGCTCGAACGCCGCTTGGATAACATGGTCTACCGGCTTGGCTTCGCGAGTTCGCTGGCGCAGGCACGGCAATTGGTTCTTCATGGCCATATCGAGGTAAACGGCCGCCCGGTAACGATTCCTTCCTATCTGTTGAATGTCAATCAGGTCGTCAGCATCACAGAGAAGAGCCGTCAGAAGAAGGCCGTCACGGAAGCGATTGAACTCGCGCAGCGGCGTGGCGTGCCGCCTTGGATCTCGCTGGAGCGCGAGCAGTTTCGCGGGGCGTTGAAAGCGCTGCCGGTGCGCTCGGATCTCACCATGCCGATTAGCGAAAAGCTGATCGTTGAACATTATTCGCGCTAAAAGGCTCGATTCCGCTCGGTAATGCGATTGGAACCGAGATTTGATGGTTAAAGAAAAAGCCTATGCAGAATGACTGGCGTGACCTGATAAAGCCCAAAGCGGTTGAGTTCGACGAAAAGGAAATGACTCCCACCTACGGGAGATTTTTCGCCGAACCACTTGAGCGGGGTTATGGGATCACGGTCGGCAACGCCTTGCGTCGTATCCTTCTTTCCTCGCTGCCCGGCTATGCGATCGTAGCGGTGCGAATCAACGGAGTCCTGCACGAGTTTTCGACTATCCCGGGAGTCAAGGAAGACGTCACCGATATCGTGCTGAATCTGAAGGAAGTGCGGCTTAAGTTGCATGAGGGTGATCAACTCACCGCGACGCTCAAGGCGAAAGGAGAGGCAGTAGTCACAGCGCGTGACATAACTGGTGGTCCCAGCCTTGAGGTGCTCACCACGGATCAGCATATCGCTACGCTCGACAAGGGTGCGGACCTCGATATGGAGCTGGTGATCAAGCGTGGCCGCGGCTATGTCCCGGGTGAGCGTACCGAGGAAAGCGAGCCGATTGGGACGATTCGGCTCGATGCTATCTTCGCACCAATCAAGAAGGTCAACTTCGTCGTGACCAATGCCCGCGTGGGCCAGCGCACCGATTATGACCGGCTCGCGATTGAGCTCTGGACGGACGGCTCAATCTCGCCGCGGGACGCCCTGACCTACGCCGCGCGTGTGATACGTGACCAGATGTCCATCTTCGCCGGAGTCGAAGAGGAGGCCGAAGTTCCGATTAGCGGCGAGCGGGCCGAGCCGCGTCCAGCTTTTAACGAATACCTCTACCGGCCGGTCGAAGGTTTGCCGATTTCGGTGCGCGCTTTCAATGGCTTGCAAAACGCCGATATCAAATATATTGGCGAGCTAGTGCAGCGTACTGAGCAGGATATGCTCAAGATTAAGAACTTCGGCCGCAAGTCCCTCAACGAAATTAAGGAAGTCTTGACCGACATGGGCCTTTCGCTTGGGATGCGGCTGGAAAACCTGCCGTCACGCAGCGAACTCGATCGCATGTGGGAGGAACAGGAGCGGCGGGAATCGGCCTGAGGCCGCGCTGCGGAGTGGAGTAACGGGAATGCGTCATCTGAATCGAGGCCGCAAACTGAGCCGCACGTCGGCTCATCGCAAGGCCCTTTTCCGTAATCTTGTTCTGAGCCTGATTCAGCATGAACGGATTAAGACCACCGATGCGAAAGCGAAAGAACTGCGCCGCTATGCCGATAGGATGGTTACGCTGGGCAAGCGCGGTGATTTGGCTGCCCGAAGGCTGGCGTTTGCCTTCATGCAATCGCGTGATGCGGTCAAAAAGTTGTTCGACGAAATCGCCCCGCGTTTCAAGGATAGAGCGGGCGGCTATACGCGCGTCGTGAAATTCGGTGTGCGCCGCGGCGATGCAGCACCAATCTCGATCATCGAGTTCACTGGCACGTCAGAAGCTTCCGAAAGCAAGAAGCCCCGCAAAAAGCGGGCGGTACGGCGCGACCAGTCAACCGGCGAACGGGGTGAACGGCGTGTTGCCGCCTCTGCGTAAAGTTTGCGCGTGTTTTTCACTTTTTTGCCGATTTAATTAGCGATCTCTTTGCGCTCAGTCATGCAAAGCCGGTCTTTGGCCGGTTTTGTCTTCTAACGCCTTCATTAATTCTTTCATGGATGCGAGGGCAACTTCGCTGCTTTCGGACTGTTCAGTTATGACCATTGGTTCCATCTGATACAATGCGGAGCAAGGATGGAAATAGCCGATGGCGAATGACGTGGTCCAGCCTGAAAAATTCTTTTTAAACCGTTTCGGCGTGAACGACGGAGCGCTCGAGCTGATTCTGGGCAGCGCACTCGAACGTAAGGCCGATTATGCTGATCTTTATTTCGAATATCGAAGCGCAGAAGGCCTTGGGCTTGAGGAGTCGATTGTTAACCACACTAGCAAAAGTATCTCGCATGGTGTGGGCGTGCGCGTATGTGCCGACGATCGGACCGGGTATGCATACTCAGACGAAGTGACTATTGATCGGCTGAAAATCGCCGCTCAGGCGGCGCGCGCGGTTGCTGATAGCCGTGGTATCCCGGTCGCGCCGATCGCAGTCGGTGAGCAGGTAAGGCGGCATCATCTTTACGAGCTCGAAAGCACTTCTCTGGAAGTTCCGCTTGAGGAACGCGCTCGCCTCCTGCGTCAGATCGACGAAATCGCGAGAGCTTATGATCCGCGCGTCCGCAACGTCATGGCTTCTTTTTCTGCCGAACGCAAAATCGTAATGGTGGTCAACAGTGAAGGCCGCCTTGCAGCAGATATTCAGCCGCTATGCCGGCTCAACGTGACGGTGATCGCCGAGGATGGAAAGAGCCGCCAGGTTGGTACTTACGGCGGCGGCGGCCGTGTCGAGTGGAAATACTTCTTGGAGGATGAACGCTGGCGCGAGTTTACCGAGCGTGCCGCACGCCAGGCAATTGTCAACCTTGACGCGGTCGATGCACCGGCTGGCGAGATGGTCGTAGTCTTAGGTCCCGGCTGGCCGGGTATCCTGTTGCATGAAGCGATCGGCCACGGCCTTGAAGGCGATTTCAATCGCAAGGCGGTTTCGGCTTTCTCGGGCCGTATCGGCGAGCGCGTCGCGAGCGAACTATGCACGGTAGTGGATGATGGCACAATCGCGAATCGGCGTGGCAGCCTCAACATCGATGACGAAGGCACCCCGACCTCGCGCACGACCTTGATTGAGAAAGGCATCCTGCGCGGCTATCTACAGGATCGGCTGAACGCGCGCCTGATGAAGATGGAACCGACGGGCAACGGACGGCGCGAGAGCTTCGCGCATGTTCCAATGCCTCGGATGACGAATACCTTTATGCTGCCCGGCGAGGAAACTCCCGAAGACGTGATCAAATCTGTCAAGCGCGGCCTTTATGCCGTCAGCTTCGGCGGCGGGCAAGTCGATATCACCAACGGCAAATTCGTTTTCTCGGCGAGTGAGGCCTACTTGATCGAGGACGGCAAGCTGACCGCGCCGGTCAAGGGGGCGACCCTGATCGGTAACGGTCCGGACGTTCTCACGCGTGTTTCGAGGGTAGCAAACGATCTTGCACTCGATGCAGGAATAGGTACCTGCGGCAAAGATGGCCAATCCGTACCGGTAGGGGTGGGGCTGCCTACGATTCGTATCGACGGTATCACGGTTGGCGGAACGCGCGCTTAAGGGGGCTGGTTAATGGCGGAGATTGACGCTGGGTTAGTTGAGTGGGCGCTCGATCAGGCCAAGCGCAATGGCGCCACCGCGGCCGAAGTGCTTTGTGTTAGCGCGGAATCGCTAGCGGCAGGTGTACGGCTGGGCGGCGTTGAGAAGCTAAAAAGCTCACGCGAACGCCGATTGGGCATCAGAATTTTCGTGGGGCAATCATCAGCAAACGCTTCGACGGCTGAGCTTGAGCGCGACGAACTGGAGCCTTTTATTGCTCATACGGTCACGCTGGCGAAGCTGACCGCGGCTGACCCGTGGTCAGGGTTACCCGACCCCGCGCTCCATCAGGGCGTCGTGCGAGAGCTCGAATTGAATGACCCTGTGCAAGGGATCCTCGATGCGGATCGTGCGCTGGCGATGGCGCGCAAGGCCGAAGATGCGGCGCTCAAGTCGGACCCACGTATCCGCAATTCGGAAGGTGCAGAGTTTGATTCGGGCCGCTACTCTATTATTTTTGGCAACAGCAACGGGTTTCTCGGCGACTACAGCGGGACCTCTTTCAACCTTGGAGTAGCGCCAATCGCTCAGGCGAACGGCGGCGTAATGCAGCAGGGTTACTGGTATACCGCCAACCGCCATTTCGGGCGGCTTGAAGATCCGGAAGAGGTCGGCCTGATAGCGGCGAAACGGGCGCTACGGCGGCTTGGCTCACGTAAAATCAAGACGACGCGAGCGCCTATCGTATTTGATCCTGATATGGCGGCGAGCCTGCTTCGCTCGTTAGCCGGGGCAGCCTCGGGTCCGGCCCTCTATAAAGGTGCCTCGTTTTTAGTAGGTAAGCTCGGCGAGACGATTGCGCCAGCGAGTGTTACGATTTGTGACGACGGCACAATCGTGGCCGGGATGGGATCCAAGCCATTCGATGGTGAGGGACTGCCGACCAACCGCAAGAGCCTCGTCGAGAAGGGTGTACTTAAAACTTACTTGCTGGACAGCTACTCCGCACGCAAGCTCAATCTAGCGCCGACCGGCAATGCGGCGCGTTCGGTCGGCGATTCGCCTAGTGTTAGTCCGACCAACCTCTATCTTGAGGCAGGTCCCTACTCGCCTGAGGAAATCATCAGTTCCGTGAAACGCGGACTCTACGTTACCGAACTGATCGGCTTCGGCGTGAATGGCGTAACCGGCGATTATTCGCGCGGAGCGGGCGGCATGTGGATCGAGGACGGTGAGCTGGCATTTCCAGTTCAGGAAATTACCATTGCCGGCAACCTCAAGCAGATGTTTCAGTCAATTGAGATGATCGGCAGTGACCTCAAATGGCGCTCTACCGTAATTTCCCCGACACTTAAAATCGCTGAAATGATGATCGCCGGCGAATAGCTCGCGCCTTCCTGGCCATCCCGATATCCATCCGGCAATAGTCACTCAGCTTCAGGGTAACTATTGCCGAATTATCTTCTAAGTAAACACGATCTTTCGTGACTCTAAACGGCTCCGAGCGGACTAGTCGCGCTCTACGTTGGCAGTGCTTAATACTGCTGCAAATTAGCTGATAGAAAAGACCTGACCGCGTGAAGCTGCTACAGATAGTAATAACCTTCCGCTAATAGCTATCCGCTTGAGACGCTGCCGCTATTCTGCGTTTAATAGGCATCATGCAACGGGGGGCAGAATCAGGATGGTGGTGGAGGGGGAGGAAAAGCTGAAGCATCGGCTTGCGCGCTGCGGACTGCCGTCTGAGGCTATCGGAGCGCTGTTTAACCGCTACACAATTGTGCGTTATCCAAAAGGCTCGCGACTACTGGCGGCCGCCTCGTCCGCCGATGCGGTCTTCGCAGTGATGAGCGGGATGGTCAAAGTCTATTGCTCCGGCTGGGAGGGCCAGCGGGTTCTGATCGGCCTGGCGGGTCCAGGCGATCTCGCTGGGTACGCGAATTTCGGTGCTCCTGCGGGCGGCAAGTTGCCGCTCTATGAAGCGGAGGCGCTGACGGTTGCGTCAGTGGCCTTGTTCGCTCGCCACGATCTGTTGCGGGTGCTGCGCGGGCTCGAAGCGGGAACCCTGCTCGCCATGACTGAGATGATCAATTCGCTATGGTCCGCGATGGTACACCGCTATGCACACTACCTTGTGATGCCGCTGCGGGAGCGGCTCAACGATGTCTTTGCCGAACTGGCCCGGCGCTACGGGAAGCGAAGCGGCCAAGGTATCCTGTTGCTGCCGGAACTCGGACAAGAAGCGCTGGCCGAGATGATCGGCGGGTCGCGTCCGATGGTGAGCAAGTTGCTCGCAGAGATGGCGGCGGAGGGTGCGATCGCTCGCGAAGGCCGCCGTTATATTCTTCTGCAGCCACCGCAGGCACCATCTGAGGCTGATGGCACGAGCGCAGTGAGGCCGATCACCTCGGCGCGGCGGGTAGGCATCGGAGGTTAAGCCAACCGGCTGGAGCCGTGCGCCTGTGGATTGCCCTGAGGGAGGGCGCCGCCCCTGCTTGCGCAGCCAATGCAGAGGACAATCGTGCTGCTAAACGACTAAATTGCGGGCGCTCCGGCTCGCGATTGGGATGTCCGGCTGACAATTGCTAGCATTATGCTTCGTGGTTAATTTTTGCGAGAGGCAATCAAGCAACCATGAACGTAAATCGTTTCACCGAAAAGCTCCAGGAGGCTCTCGGCAACGCCCAGAGCGCGGCGGTCAGTGCTCATCATCAGGCAGTTGACGTCGAACATCTGGCCGCGGCCATGGTGGCTGACGACGATGGATTAGCGTCTTCGATCCTGAAGCTCGCCGGCGCCGATCTTAGTCAAGTGCGGAGCCGGCTGGCAGACGAGTTGCGCAAAATTCCCACCGTCACTGGCGGCGGTTCTGATGCTGGTCAGACCTACATCACTCAACGGCTCAACCGCGTGCTCGCTCACGCAGAGCAGGAGGCGGGCAAGCTCAAAGACGAATATGTCTCCATCGAGCATGTTCTAATCGCGATGCTCGACGAGTCAGGCGCAACGGCGAGAATCCTGCGCGAAGCGGGACTGACGCACGACAAGCTGATGAGCACCTTGCAAAAAGTGCGCGGCGGCCAGCGCGTGACCTCGGCGAATCCCGAAGCGACTTACCAGTCGCTCGAAAAGTATGGACGCGATCTGACCAAGCTGGCGGCTGCCGGCAAAGTCGATCCCGTGATCGGCCGCGATGAAGAGATTCGCCGCGTGATTCAGATTCTGTCGCGGCGCACGAAGAACAATCCAGTATTGGTCGGCGAGCCAGGCGTCGGTAAAACTGCTATCGTCGAAGGATTAGCCCAGCGCGTCGTCTCTGGTGACGTGCCGGAAGGGCTCAAGAATCGCCGCATCGTTGCGCTCGATATGGGCGCACTGGTGGCCGGAGCCAAATTTCGCGGCGAATTCGAGGAGCGCTTGAAAGCCGTTCTCAAAGAAGTTCAGGACGCCTCTGGGGAAATAATTCTCTTTATTGATGAATTGCATACCGTTATCGGCGCAGGCGCAGCGGAAGGTGCAATGGACGCCTCGAACCTGCTCAAGCCGATGCTGGCGCGCGGCGAACTGCATTGTATCGGCGCGACTACGCTTGACGAATATCGCAAACATATTGAGAAGGATGCGGCACTTGAGCGGCGCTTCCAGCCAGTGATAGTTGCAGAGCCGAGCGTCGAAGATACGATTTCGATCCTGCGTGGCCTAAAGGAGCGCTACGAAGTCCATCATGGGATTCGTATCAAAGATTCCGCTTTGGTCGCAGCAGCAGTCCTGGCGAAGCGTTACATCACCGATCGTTTCCTGCCCGACAAGGCTATCGATCTGGTCGATGAGGCCGCGGCCAAGCTTCGCACCGAAAAAGAATCGATGCCGGTCGAACTCGACGAAGTGAACCGGCGCGTGATGCAGCTTGAGATCGAGCGCGAAGCGCTCAAGCGCGAGACCGATAGAGCCTCGAAGGATAGGCTTGAGAAAATCGAGAAAGAACTATCCGAGGAGCAGGCGCGGCGCGCCCAGGTCGAAGCGCAATGGCAATCCGAAAAAGGCAAGCTGGAAAAGGTCTCGAAAGTCAAAAGCGCTATCGAGCAAACGCGTCTCGAAATCGATAAGGCCAAGCGCGAGTACGACCTGAATAAGGTTGCGGAATTACAGTACGGTAAGCTCGCGGGCCTGGAAAAAGAACTCACCGAGGCGGCTAAAGCTGATCAGACCGCCGGTAGCCGGTTGATCAAGGAGGAAGTTGACGAGGAGGATATTGCCGAAATCGTGGCGCGCTGGACCGGGATCCCAGTTTCCCGCCTGATGGAAGGCGAAGTGCAGAAGCTGGCCCATCTCGAAGAACATCTTCACAAGCGCGTGATCGGCCAGGATGAGGCAGTTTCGGCGGTCGCCGACGCGGTCGTTCGCGCACGCGCTGGCCTACAGGATCCCAACCGGCCAATCGGTTCGTTCATCTTCCTGGGACCGACTGGTGTTGGTAAGACCGAGCTGGCCCGCGCGCTGGCTGAATTCCTGTTCGACGACGAGGCCGCGATGGTTCGGATTGATATGTCCGAGTACATGGAGAAGCATACAGTCTCGCGCCTTGTCGGCGCCCCTCCTGGTTACGTCGGCTACGATGAGGGCGGGCAGTTGACTGAAGCCGTGCGCCGGCGGCCGTACTCAGTCATCCTCTTCGACGAAATTGAAAAGGCCCACCCGGACGTCTTCAACGTGCTGCTGCAACTCCTGGACGATGGACGGCTCACCGACGGGCAGGGACGCACGGTCGATTTCAAGAATTGCGTCGTGATTATGACGTCGAATCTGGCCAGTCAGCTCATCCTGTCGTTCAAGGGTCAGAATTACGAGAAGATGAAGGAACAATGCCTCGAAGTCCTGCGGCAGAGTTTCCGGCCTGAGTTCTTGAACAGGGTCGATGAGATCGTGGTATTTCGCCCATTGAACAGAGACGAGCTGCGCTCGATTGTCGATATACAAATCGGCCGCCTGCGCAAGCGTCTGGCTGAGCGCAAGATCGAGCTCGAACTGACCGACAAGGCGCGCGACCACTTCGCCTCCGAGGGTTACGACCCGGTCTATGGCGCGCGGCCCTTGCGGCGCATGATTCAGCGCGAGCTTGAGACCGCACTCGCACGCAAGATCTTGGCCGGTGAAGTCCGCGATGGGGCCCATGTAACAGTTGACGCTGGCCCACAAGGGCTGGACTTCAGGGCTCGCGCGCCGCAAAGCGCCGCCGCCTAAGTCAGGGAATCAACCAGCTCCTTTGAGGCGCAATCCGCCAATGCGCAAGACCTTGACTGGACAACCTCACCGGTGGGCAGTAGCCTAACCTATGAAAAGTTATGGCTCCTACGATTAAGCCATCTCACGGAGAAAATTAGATGATCGAGGATACCAATACCGAAGTTAATCCACCGAATCGCTGGCGTCTCGAAACGCCGGGCGCCGAAGGCTGGAAGCGTACTGCACGGCCGGGCGACCCTGACAAGTACCTGATGATCTCAACCGATTGCCATTGCAACGAGCCTGGAGGCCTCTGGCAGGAAAGAATCGATGCCAAGTACCGCCATCGCTTGCCGCATATCGAGACCGACGAGAACGGCGTGAAGTGGATGGTCTCGGAAGGCTGGCAGAAGTCCCGCGCTCCGGACTTCAATGGCTTCAAGTTCGAGGGCGAGGACGCATTGCGGAACAAGTCAGGCTATGATCCCGAGCAGCGTATTAAGGACCATGCGCGTGACGGTATCGACGCCGAAATCATTTTTCCGAACAAGGGCCTGATGGTGTGGGCCACCCAGGACCCGGAATTCGGCAACGCGCAATGCCAGGTCTATAACGACTGGGCGTGGGAGACCTTTGGCAAGTACAACAGCTTCATGTCGCCGATGGCGGCGATTATGACCTCCGATGTCAAGCTGGCGATGGCGGAAATCGAGCGGGTCGCGAAAATGGGTTTTCGCGGTTTGTCGCTGCCATGCAAGCCGATTTTCGGCAACTATGATGCGCGCCATCCAAACTACAATCTTGGTATTTACAACCCGATGTGGGAATTGATCCAGGAGGCCAACCTGCCGATCACTTTCCATATATCGACCGGACGTGACCCGCGTGCAGCGCGTAAGGACGGCGGCGCCGTGATTAATTACGTGTCGCATTCGCTCTCGCCGACCATCGAGCCGATCGCGAATCTCTGCGCCTCGGGCGTCATCGAGCGCTACCCGAAAATGCGCTTTGCCGCGATCGAGTGCGGAATCGGCTGGGTGCCGTGGGCGCTTGACGCGATGGACGAGGCCTATCGCAAGCATCATATGTGGGCATTCCCGAAGCTTCCAAAGATGCCGAGCGAATACTTCCGCAGCAATGGTGCTACGACCTTCCAGGAGGACCGCGTGGGCCTGGATCTGGCGGTGAAGTATGATCTCGTCGACAACTTCATGTGGGCGAATGACTATCCCCATCATGAAGGGTCGTGGCCGCATTCGGCTGAAGCGATCGAGCGTCAGATGGGTGATTTGAACGAGGAGCAGCGCGCGAAAATTCTCGGGCTCAACGCCGCGCGCATCTTCAACTTTGACGTTGACTTGCTGATGCAGCGGCGCAAAGCGATCAACTAGCGGTCTCGCCGATTAAAGCGGCAACCAGGTATGATGAAGAGCCGGTCCCCAACGGGACCGGCTCTTTTCGTTCCAAGTCCGCCAGTCGCCTCCTTCTCAGATCAACGAAATAAGGATGACAGTGGGCGGGCAGGGCGATACGCTCGTTGGTGCAGATTTGATGCTGGAATTCATCACTGATGTAATCAACCTTACGCTGATATAGCCAATTTTGTGAGGAGCATGTGAAAACAATAGGCGTTCTCCTTTTTTTGGCTTTCATGTTAGCAGTTCTTTTGGAATCGCCCATTTGTATACCCCAAGTATATCCCTTTACCTACTTAAGTTTCTTCAGCCTTCTCATCTCTTTTGGCCAACTTACAATTCTTGCGAACGTATTCTTTTTCTTTTTCGCGATATGGAAGCGAACCCGTTCAGGCGCTGGAGCCGCGATACTCGTTACATCTTACATATTCGGTATCGCTGTCTGGCTTTTCTCGGCAGTGATGTCTTTTTCGCTCTGGGGATATTTCGGCCTTTTTGTGGGGCTCATCCTACTAGGCGTTGGTGTCGTCCCGATGGCTCTGTTGGCAGCAGCGGTCAAATCGCATTGGGATATAGTAGAATATATTATAGTAGGTGTATTGCTCACTTACGGGAATCGGGTCATAGGGGTAATAATGCACGAAGAATCTGAGCGACTATGAAGCTCAAATGAGCTTCGGGCTGAAAACTAGGGTTTACCGATTTAAGTTACTCTCATAGCCAACCGTCGCAAAGTGCTGAAGACGGTCTCACAATATGTTTTGTTGGGGTTGAGACGGTACAGCCAAATAGTTCGTTCGTGCGATGAATCAAGTCAAGTTGTGGCGGAAGACGATGAGGCGGGCGATGCGCGCCTTGTCGTACCCGCGCCATTTCGCATGCGGGACGCCGATTGATTCGACCCGGTTAAACTTCATGCGATCGAAGAAATTCGCAGCGTGCTCCTCTGACGTGCATGCAAATACGTAGCGTAGGCGGCGCGCCGCCGCCTCTTTCAGAACTTCCTTGACCAATTCAGCCGCCACGCCCTCGCCCTGAAAGCGCGTGAGCGTATAGAGCGCGGTCAACTCGCCGGCGCGTTCGCGATGATACGGTTC
>DATJUF010000260.1:0-4339 GCA_035502655.1 Binataceae bacterium (SeqCode) | reverse complement strand
GCCCTGATCCTAGACCTCGAAGACGCCGTCGCCTTACCCGACAAGCCAGCCGCACGCGGCACCGTTCGCAAGGCCGTCGAGGAATTGGGCAGAAGCGGCCAGACCGTCTTCGTCCGCGTCAACGATCTCGAAACCGAACTGACTTGGGCCGACCTCGACGCCGTCGTATGCAAAGAACTTTACTGCGTGATGCTGCCGAAGGTCACCGGTCCCGAAGACGTCAAGAAAGTGGACACAGTGCTTGAATTCCTCGAGCGCAAGCACGACATCCCCGTCGGCTCAATCCTTATCGACCCGGTGCTCGAAACCGCCCAGGGCATGCGCCAGGCCTACGAGGTCGCGATTGCGTCGCCGCGCGTCGCCCACCTCGGCGGCCTCACCGGCAAAGACGGCGACATCGCCCGCGCCATCGGCTTCCAATGGACTCCTGAAGGCCACGAGGCTTTCTTTTACATCTCGAAGGTTCTGCTCGACGCCCGCGCCGCTGGCATCCCATATCCGATCGGCGGCCGCGGATGGTGGGACATCAGCGATCTCGATGGCCTCCGCTCAGAAGCCATACGCACTCGCAATTTCGGCTACACCGGGATGCTTCTCATCCATCCGTCGCACGTTGCTATCGTCAACGAGGTTTTCACTCCG
The DNA here is from genome assembly GCA_035502655.1 of Binataceae bacterium (SeqCode). GTDB lineage: Bacteria > Desulfobacterota > Binatia > Binatales > Binataceae > DATJUF01. The sequence goes on along the minus strand of DATJUF010000260.1, from coordinate 3,697 downwards.
ACCAAGGAGCAAATCGCTCACTGGAAGGAACTGATCGCTGCGGTCGAGGAATGCGAGCGCAAGGGCCAATCGGTCGTGACCTTCAACGGCATGATGGTCGATACGGCCCACGTCAAAGTCGCACGCGACCTCTTGAAATGGGCCTCGGAACTCGGCGCCGCCTAGATAGAATTCACCTGCAAACGCCCGCCTCACAGTAGCGATAGGGTTTGCTGCGAACCCATGATAGGCCGAGCTTGCGAGGCCGTGCAGACGTGAGTCTGCGAGCCGTCTGCATTAAGACTCTGAAGCCGTGATTCTGCGAGCCAGCCGCCTGAACAATCGATAGGCCTCGCTTGCCATGCCGTGCCGGTGCGAGGATGGGAGCATCAGGCCGCCTGAAGAATCTGGAGATTATGGCGCAACGGCGAATCTATCCTTCGTGGCTGCCGCCGACCACGGACCAGCGAGCCGCATTGATACGGATTCGCCGCCGCCAGACGCTCGTCCTGCTCTGGATGGCGGCCTTCCTGCCCGCCGGATGGGTCATAATCGCGCTCACGCGTTCAAGTATGATGCTCGTACCGCTGACCATCCTCTGGATCGGCTTCGGGATTTCGCTGGCACGCCGCCTGACCGAGACTCCCTGTCCGCGATGTGCCGCGACTTTCTGCCAAAAAGCCGGCATGCCTTATCTTTATGCGCTCTTTAATAATCGCTGCGAGTCCTGCGGCTTAACCCTCTATCCTCGCGACTGATCGGCTCCCCCGGTATCATCACGGCCGCGTCTCCGCCGCCCCTCGCTCCCCGGACTGTCAGGGCCGTTGCCCGCCTCTACCGCGCATGATAATCCACAAAACGCGGTGGCGGTGAAGTATTCTATATCGACTGTCGGCCTGGTCGTGCGACAGGACCGGCTGGCCCCCGCCGTCGCGTTAGGCATCAATCTTTGCAATTGGATCAAATCTCAGGGCCTTAATGCGATTGCCGATCCCCCGACCGCTGATCTGATTGGGGCGGCTCCCACTCCGCCCGGTGACTTCACCCGTCTCGCCGAACTGGTCATCGTGCTGGGCGGTGACGGCACGCTGCTTGGCGTAGCCCGGCATATCGGTGAGCGCGAGAGTCCGATCCTCGGCATTAACCTTGGGGGCCTCGGCTTTCTGACCGAAGTAACCACCGAGGAGGCCCTCGCCACCCTCGCCCGCGTTCTTGCCGGTGACTTCGAAGTTGATCGCCGTATCATGCTCGAAGCCGAGGTTGAACGCCCTAACGGCCCTGGCGGTGACGTCAGCGAATGCTTCCGCGCCCTCAATGACGTTGTCATCGTCAAGCGCACCACCGGCCGGATGTTCGAACTCAACGTCGTCGCCGACCGCACCCCGTTCTGTTCGTATCGCGCCGACGGCCTCATCATCGCCACTCCAACCGGTTCTACTGCTTATGCGCTTAGTGCCGGAGGCCCTATAATCTATCCTAATCTGGGTGTGATGGTGCTCGCTCCTATCTGTCCCCATACGCTGAGCGTCCGCCCGGTCGTGCTGCCGGATTCGTTCCATCTGGAAATTCGCGTCAAGACTGCCGACGACGAGGCGATTCTCACTTGCGACGGCCAGGAATCGGCCTCTTTCGGCACCTCCGACGTGATTCATATTCGCCGGTGCCCTCACGCGGTCGCTTTGGTCCGGTCCACTCACCCTTATTTCGAAATCTGGCGCAACAAGCTTCATTGGGGATGACTTCGAGCGGCGCCGATGCTGACCGCACTCCGCATCCGCAATTTCGCCATTATCGAGGAAGCGAGCCTCAGCTTCGGTCCCGGCCTCAACGTGCTCTCGGGCGAGACCGGCGCTGGCAAAACCATCATCATGACCGCGCTTGGACTGTTGCTCGGTGGACGCGCCTCCCCCGAGATGGTCCGTGCCGGCGCCAAAGAAGCTGTAGTCGAGGCCATCTTCGAACTTGAAGGCGAAGCGCCCCCCGCCGACGCTGAGCAATGGCTCTCCGAGGAAAATCCCCGCGAGCTCTTGATCCGCCGCGTCATCGCCGAGGGTGGCCGCTCGCGCGTCACGATTAACGATTCCCTCGTCACGGTTCAAACCCTTGGGCGTCTCGGTGAAGCGCTGGTGGAAATCTACGGCCAGCACGATCAGCAAACGCTGCTGCAACGCGAGAGCCACCTGCACATTCTCGACCGCCACGCCCGCCTCGGCGATGAATTGGCCGCCTATCGCGAACGTTTCCAACACGCCCGCGACCTGCAAAATCGGCTCCGTGACCTCGAAAAGCGTGAGGCCGATCGCGCCGAACGCCTTGAGATCGCCCGCTTCCGCGCCGCCGAACTGGAACGCGCCGGCCTCCGCCCCGGTGAGGACGAGGAGCTGGCCGCCGCCCGCAACGTCCTCGCCAACGCGACCCGCCTCGCCGCCGCCGCTAACGAATCAGAACAGGCGCTCTACGGGGGCGAAACCGCCGCCGTCGATACGATCGCCGCAGCTCAGGCCAAACTGGCCGAGGCCGCCGATCTCGACCCCGCGCTCAACCCGCTGCTCGAATTGATCGCCAGCGCCCGCGCCAATCTCGAGGAAGCCGCACGCGCGCTCGCCGCCTACGCCGGCCGTATCGAGGCCGACCCGGCCCGCCTCGAGGAGTTGGAGTCCCGCCTGCAGGAATTGGCCCGCCTCAAGCGCAAGTACGGCGGCACGCTTGAATCCGCACTCGAAGCCCTCACCCGCGCCCAGGCCGAAATCGCCCAACTCGAAAGCCTTGACGAGAATCGCACCGCGCTCGAAGCCGAACTCGCTACTCTCCTCGGCGATCTCGTCCTTCGCGCACGCGAACTCAGCGCCCGCCGCAATCGCGACGCGAGGGAACTGAAGCGCCGGATGGAAGCCGAACTCAAGAGCCTCGGGATGCGCAGTGCGGTCTTCGAATCCCGCCTCGGACCGCTGGCGGCCGGGGAAGACGCCATTATGCGCGATGGCATCGCACTCGGTCCTGACGGTTCAGATACCGCCGAATTTCTTCTCGCGCCGAATCTGGGCCAGCCGCCCCTGCCGCTCGCCAAAGCGGCCTCCGGCGGAGAGCTCTCGCGCGTGATGCTGGCTCTCAAGCGCCTTGAAGCTCAGCGGCGCGGCGTCGCCACCGTCATCTTCGACGAGATTGACGCCGGTATCGGCGGCGCCGTTGGCGCCATCGTCGGGCGCAAGCTCAAAGAACTGGCACGCTTCCATCAGGTGCTATGCGTCACTCATCTTGCGCAAATCGCTGCCTTCGCCGGCAGCCATTTTGTCGTCGAAAAACAAGAGCGCCGCGGTACCACCCGCAGCCGCGTGACGATTCTCGACACCGCCGATCGCCCCGCCGAAATAGCCCGGATGCTCGGTGGCGACACCGCCAGCGACAAGTTCCTCCGCGCCGCCCACGAATTGATCGACCGCGCTGCCACCTGACCGCACGTGAGAGGAATCCTCGCACGAAATCCTGATTCTCAGGCCAGCCTTGGATCGCCGCTCCCGTTAATCCTGCTGACGATGCAGATAGGCCGAACCTGTGAGGCCGTGCCGCGCTAGCGGAGCCGCAGGCGTAGCGAGCAAACGAGTCTGCGAGGTGCGTCTTAGAGATGAGTCTGCGAACGGAGCGCTTTTAAAATCTGAACCTTATCGCCGCTTCCGTTAATCCTGCTGACGATGCGGCGAAAGCCACACTTTCTCCCACC
>DATJUF010000259.1:0-5145 GCA_035502655.1 Binataceae bacterium (SeqCode) | reverse complement strand
GCGGTCGCGAGCACGAGGAATGGCGAGCGGCGGATGAAGCTGATCGCCTGCTGGTCCAGCGCAGGCAATAGTTTGTGGTGGACCAGCGGGCTCGGCTCCCCGATAATCGAGCGAAGCTGCGCGACCGTAGTGACCAGATAATCGTCGGCATTCTGCATGGCGATCCTCCTCGATTCAGTAAAGACCAGAAGTGAAAGGCATGTCTACTGTTGTCGTGGGATGGAGTTTTTGAAGGGCCGCCACTCGCCACCTGGTCCGGGCGTAATGTGAAGCAGCCGTCCGCGACCGCGCGGCATAACGCGGCGCCGGGCTTTGGATACATAATCGATGTACCACTCGTTGCTGGTCTTGATCGCCGCGGACAACTCTTCGAGCGATGAAAGAACCGGCTCGGCATCACTTCCACAGATAATAATGGATCAGAGCATCACCCAAACTATCTTTAAGCGAACCCAGCCAAGGCTCATAGTTCTTCCACTGGAAAAGCCCATGACGCAAAAGCGGCTGGCGAACCTGCTCTGAACTTGCCGTACAGACAGCTCGTTCCGTCTTGTGGAATTCGGCGCAGGCCGATTCGAATGTAAGGCCGCAGAATTCCAGGATGCGCCGCACATTTCCCTCGAGATCTTCCACCACATCCTCGTACCAGACTCGCAGTATTCGCCCGGGAAGCACTGCGTCCCAATGTTCCATGAGCTTGAGATAAGTCCTGTAGTAGCGGGCGATATCGCCGATGCTGTAGGTGAACTCCTGCCCGCTTGCGTACAACTGCTTAAGGTTGCTGAAGCAGCAGGCCATTGGCTCGCGCCGCACGTCGATGATTTTGGCATTCGGCAGTATGAGATGGATAAGTCCGATGTGACGGAAGTTGTTCGGCATCTTGTCGATGAAGAAGGACTGGTGCTTACGGTAAGCGCGCGTCTCCATCATGTAGCGCTCGCCGAGGCCGCGCAAATCTTCAGGTGTAAGATCACGCAATACACCCGGATAAGAATCTGGCGCCGACGTGAATAGCAGCGGATCACCGCCCGATCGTTTTCTGCTTATTCCAAGGACTATATGCTGGAGTTGCGGGAGTTCCTGCGTGCCTTCGACCTGCGAGTGAGAGGCAAGGATCTGCTCTATAAGTGTCGAACCGGAGCGCGGCAGGCCGACAACGAAAATCGGATCGGGATGCGGGGCTCCGGCGCCCGCGCGCCTGGCGAAGAACTCCGCCGTAAACATTTCAATCTGGCTGCGGGCGTTGGTTTCTATGACTTCGGGATCGTAGCGGTTTTCGCTCCACTTGAGTGCGTTGCCGCGCTCGTAATATTGCCATGATTCCACATAGTCATTCCGGTCCTCGAAGGCCTTGCCGAGCGCGAAGCACAGATGGTAGCGATCGGCAAGGTTAATTGCCGGCGCGGCTTCCTCGGTCATCATTTGCCCGATCTCCCTCTGCGAAAAGCGATAGGTCTTGAGATTGGCGAGGCTCCACCAGGCATCGCCAAAGCTCGGCCGGATGATGGCTGCCGCTTGATAGGATTCTATCGCCTCTTTCTGCCGCCCGACGGTCTCTTGGACGTTGCCAAGCGACACGTCAAGATCGGCAGAGTTCGGTGACGTTGTCAGGAGCTGGCGATATAGATCGATCGCCGGCTCGTGTTCTCCGAGGCCGGCGCACGCCGCTGCATATAGTGAAAGATAATAGCTATTGCCGGGTTCGAGAATCAGAAGCTTGTCGATCTCTTGACGCGCCCGCAGATACTTCTGTTCGTCAATCAGGACTCGGACGTAGTCCAAACGGGCAGCGAGATAACCCGGCGCCAGCCTCAGAGCGGTTTCGAGTAGCAATTCCGCTTCATCCAGCAGTTGATGCTGATGCTGGATCCTCGCCAGCAATCTCAGAGCCTCGGCATGGCCGCCGTACCTGAGGAGATATGCGCGGAGGATTGTCTCCGCCGTAGACAAATCACCGTCCGAGAAGAGGCTTCCCGCACGCACGATTTCGGATGGCAGTTCTTTCAGGGTTGAGACGCGCCGGGCCGGAGCAGCCGCATTTGTTATGTCGCCCGTGAACCGATACAGGCGTTCGAGCATGCTCCAGCTCGCCATGAGCGCAGGATTGATATCAACGGCTCGCAGAAAGGCCTCTATCGCCCGAGGAGCATCCCGCAGAGCCGTGTAACAGTAGCCGCGCGATACATCAGGCTGAAGCGGGGATGCTGTTGCTCCAGACGCTGCAAGGTTTTTAACGCTTTATAGATCTGGTTCAGGCAGCGCTGGTTGGCAGCAATCAGGTAGAGGAGGTCGCGGCTCGGGGGCGCTGCAGCGGCCAGCGCTTCAGCTGCATCGAGCGCATCGCTGTGCCGCCCGCTCCTGCTGAGCTCGCGGATGCGGGCACCTTCCGCTTCTATCGGCAAAGACGCAACTTGGCTTTGGGTGGTCCCGCTCACAATAAGCGCACTAGACTACATTTTGTCGCGCAATCGAACAGATTCATCGTTAATTCACAATTGCGTCACTAAACGACGCCGCCGGTTGCGTAAGCTGTCAGCGCGTTGAAGTTCAGAAGTTAAACATCATAAAGCAATAATTTTCAGCCAGCCCTTCGGTATCGCGCCGGATTAGAAACAAGAGGTGAGTTTATGAGCAATAGCCGCCACGTCGACCGTCGTGAATTCCTGCAGTTGATGGGAATGACCGCCGCGGCCACTGTGTTGCCCACAAATATCGCGAAGGCCCTCACGATTCCCGCTAACAACGCTACTGAGACGATTCAAGATGTCGAACACATCATCATCCTGATGCAGGAGAATCGCCCTTTGACCATCATTTCGGCACCCTTCGCGGTGTGCGCGGCTTCTCAGATCCCCATGCGGCTAAGATCAATCTTCCTCTCCAGAGCGGCGGCACAGCCCAGGTACCGGTTTTTTTGCAGCCAGCCGGCGCAGCTAATGAAGCGGCGGGTTTCGCCGTACCGCCCGACTCTGGCACCTTTGGTGGTCCGGCGGACGGCGTACCGGTGCCCCCGCCATTCCGTGTGAATCCCGAGAGCATCAGCCCAGGTCTGACGAGCTTGGGCCTCACGTATTTTCCAGGAACTGATCACAGTTGGGGCGGCACTCATCTCGCGTGGAACGAGGGCCAGTATGACCAATGGCCTATCCAGAAGGGTCCTATTGCGATGTCGTACATGACTCGCCAGGACATCCCCTACCACTATGCCTTGGCTGATGCTTTCACGGTCGGGGATGCCTACCACCGCTCGATAATGGGACCGACGAATCCAAATCGCTGCTATCTGTGGACGGGATGCGTCGGTAACGTGAACTACCTGGGCGCTGGCGGCACAGATGGTTTGGGGGCAGGGCCAGTTACCGGCAACGGCCTCAGCATCAACAATGCATATTACGTCTGGGAGACATTCCCTGAAGTGCTGCAGGCGGCAGGAATAACCTGGAAGATTTACCAGGACATCGCCGGTGAACCTTTCTCGCCGGATTTCGGGGACGGGACTAACAATTCCTTCGCCGGCAATTACACCGACAATTCGATGCTCTATTTTAATCAGTACTACACTTCCGCGCCCGGCTCGCCGCTGTTCGACAATGCAGCTATCGGCACAGAAATCATCAACAACATCCCGAGTTCGTCTGCATCTAATCAAGTTTGGGAGGCCTGGGCCGAGAGCCTGTTCAGTCAGTTCCAAAGCGACGTGCAAAGCGGGAATTTACCGCAGGTATCATGGATCGTGGCGCCTGCTGGTTATACCGAACACCCGGATTATCCGGTCAATTATGGCGCCTGGTATATCTCCCAGGTTATCGACATCCTGGTCGCCAACCCCCGAGGTATTCAGCAAGACCGTACTAATAATCAACTATGACGAGGCCGACGGTAGCTTCGACCACATCGTACCCCCCTACAGTGCCGCCGGCCTCCGCTTATGGGGTGTCGACAGTCAGCATCGAAAACGAGATTGTCACGACGTCTATCCCTAATGGCCCGATCGGGCTCAACTCGCGTGTGCCGTTTCTTGCAATATCGCCTTGGAGTAAAGGAGGCTATGTCAATTCCCAGGTCTTCGATCACACCTCGGTTATCCAGTTCATCGAGAAGCGTTTCGGAGTCTATGAAAAAAATATTTCTCCATGGCGCCGCGCGGTCGCTGGCGATTTGACGTCATGCTTCAACTTTGTGAATCCAAACGAGACTCAACCGGTGCTGCCGAATACCAACGGGGATCTGCCACCGGTGGATGAACTCGCCGGCGTTAGCCCCGCTACCTTTACCCCGGCTCTAAGTGACGTGATTATTGGTATCCCGGCGCAGGAAAAAGGTATCCGGCCGGCGCGCGCCTTGCCCTACGAATTGGATGCGCAGGCATCGGTCAATGCCTTGGATGGCACCGTCGAGCTGACCTTCTTGAATTCGGGCAGTGCTACTGTGGCGTTTGTAGTACGTTCCGGGAATCCAATGGATCTCGTACGCCAGTATACTGTTGAACCCGGCAAGACCCTGTCTGATACATGGAACGTTACTTCTACCTATAATTTATCGGTATACGGCCCCAATGGCTTCGTGCGTTACTTTAATGGCAGCATCGCATCTGGTGCCGCCTATCTCGATGTTAGCTCTACTTATTACAGCGATGATGAAATAGCCGCGATTAAATTGAGCATTACTAACGCCGGCGGCGGCCAAGCGGAAGTCAGCGTGCTCGATGCCTATACAGGCAACGTGAGTACGCGGCTTCTCCGAGTCCAACAGGTGTTTGAGGACGAATTGCTATTGTATCGGTTCTACGGCTGGTACGACCTTATCATCACGGTCACCGGAGACTCGGCTTTTCAATACGGGCTTGCCGGCCACGTTGAAACTGGACAGGACAGCTTTTCGGATCCCGCTCTAGGTGGCCTCGTTACACTTAGAGGCTGATCCAAAGCAGCCTCGGCACGACATTGGATTACCGTCCTCGTTACGAGGCCTCAATAATGAGCGCAGGCCGCGATCAGCTTTTCGTTATCTTCCTGCGTTCGTATGCCGAGCCGGTAGAATCCCGGGCCGCATCCAGGAAGCGCACTAAGGTCGCGCGCTATGATCCCTTGGCTGCGCAGATACCGGCCGAAGCCACCCTGGCTCTTCTCACCCGCAACCTCGGCC
>DATJUF010000258.1:0-12054 GCA_035502655.1 Binataceae bacterium (SeqCode) | reverse complement strand
GATGAACACGCGTATCCAGGTCGAGCATGGCGTCACCGAGATGGTCACCGGCACCGACCTGGTCAAGGAAAGCATCCGTATTGCGGCAGGCGAACCGCTACCTTTCAAGCAGCGCCAGATCGAGATCAGCGGTGCCGCCATCGAATGCCGGATCTACGCCGAGGATCCTGACTCGCACCTACCGTCTCCGGGCGTCGTCCGCAGCCATCACGCACCCGGCGGCCTCGGCGTCCGCGTCGAAACCGCGCTGTACGACGGCTATCGCGTGCCGGTTCATTATGACCCGCTGATTGCGAAACTGATCGCCCACTCGGATTCGCGTGCTTCGGTGCTCGCGCGGGCGCGGGCCGCGTTGCGCGAGTACCTGATTGATGGCATCAAAACCAACATCCCGCTCCATCTGCGGATTCTGGACGATTCTGATTTCCGCGCGGGCCATTTCGCCACCGATTTCCTCAGCCGTTACGAGGTTGCCAAGAGCAAACCGAGAATTGAGACGCCCACCGCGAAGGCTTCTTGAGGCCCTGAGACCGCCGCCATGATAACCGCTGCTTCACGCAACCGCTCACTTCATAAATCGCATCGCTTCAGGGGCGTACCGGTTCTTTTCGCGCTGCTGATTGCGCTTGCCGCACTACCAGCCAGAGCTTTGGCCCAATCGTCCTCCGGCATCGACCTCGGTGCACCGGCCTCGGGCGTCTCCGCGGGCGGCGCACCAGCGGCGACCGGGCTGGATCTCACCGGCTCGGGCCCGGCGGCCAAGGGCGGGCAACCGAAAATCCAGCTCATCAAGCCCAACTATGACTTTGGTACGGTTACCAATGGCGTGCCGGTCACGCATATCTTCAAAATCCGCAATGCCGGCACTGGCACCCTGATTATCGGTGCGGTGAATACGTCGTGCGGATGCACCGCGGCCAAGCCAACCAAATCAACCCTTGCTCCTGGCGAGGAATCGGAGATCAAAGTCACATTCGATACGCGGTTTGAGAAAGGCCCGTCCACGCGCACGATAACCGTCCTGACCAATGACCCGAAGGACCCACAGGCGGAACTGACCCTCAAAGGCGACGTCAGAGTTGAGGTCGCCGCGACGCCCTCCGAAATCGCTTTCGGCAACGTCAAGCACGGCACCGAACCGACCCGTCAGGTCGTCATCACAGATCTGGCCGCAAACAAGCCGCTAAAGATTATCAGCATCAGCAAGGCTAATCCCGATATCAGCGTCACACCGGTACCACGCTCCGACGGCAAGCCGGGCGCTGCTATTAACGTTACGCTGCTGAAGTCGATGCCGGCCGGCCCTTTCGACGACACGATTAAGCTCACGACCAGTCCGGGTATAGGTAAAGCACCCAAAAACCGGGTGCCCCTCGATATCACTGTTTTCGGCGTTGTGCAGGGTGATTTGACCGTGAATCCGGCGCAGGTTTCGTTTGGGATCGTCAGCCGTCACCAAGCCGCCCAGCGTAGCGTACGCCTGGTCAACGACGGCGACCGCACCGTTAAGGTCACAGGAGTGTCCAGCACCAGCAATAACGTCAGCGCAGCCGTCGAACCGATCACTCCGGGCAAGGAATACAAGATCACGCTGCAACTGGCGCCCGACACTCCCGACGGCGCGATTCGCGGACGCCTCGCGATTCACACCGACGACCCCAACCAGCAGACCGTCAGCCTGCCTTTCTACGGCATCGTCGGCTCGTTCCGCGGCTGAGTCCGCGGACGCTGCTGCGAATCGGTTCGCCGAGAGAAACGGTAGCGCAGTGGCGCCACTTGCGCGCTATATTGGCACGTGATCGACTGTGGCAGGTGGCAAGGGTTTTGCGCTAACCTTTGTAGTTATCATCCCTGAGCCATAGCCGCAGGCAGTCAGCCGGAGGACCTCGAGTTGGCACGCAACGAAGAACCTATCGCGAACAAACGCGAATCGCTTGAAAAGACTATCGCGAAAATCCTGCATCGTTACTGCAACTTCGGCTGGGCTAATTACTATATCCCGGGCGAAAAGTTTCCCTCCCTGATCGAGGAACTAGTGAACGTTGCCAGCCCGGCCGGCCAGGTCGGCTATGACGAGCTGGTAGGCTTCTTCCTGCGAACTCAGCGGATGCAATCTGAACAGGAACGCGCCGCCAGGTTGCAACAGGAATTCGTCGTTACCCGCCGCGGCTGAAAACGTGCGCGTCTCGATGAGGGCAGCACGAAGATTTAATATTCGTTCACTGGCTTTGATATTCGATTTAGGAGAACCCCGTTGGACGTTTTGGACGCGATCAAAAGCCGCAAGGTTCAGCGTAACTTCGCCGCTCAGGCCGTCGCACCGGAAAAGCTACGCCAAATCGTCAGCGCCGGCCGCCATGCGATGAGCGCGCGCAATAAGCAGCCGTGGCAGTTCATCGTGATTCAGAACCGGGATACTCTGCGCGAGATCGGCGCGGTGTGCACCACCGGCAAATTCGTCACTGACGCGCCCTCGGCGATTGTGGTGCTAAAAGACACAACTAACACGCGCTGGGCCGACGTCGATTGTGCCCAAGCCGTCCAGAACATGGCGACAGCAGCGTGGGGCCTCGGGCTCGGCACCTGCTGGGTCGGTAATTTCGACGGCGCCCAAATCAAAAAGATACTTGCCGTCCCGGACGGCTGGGACGTTTTCACCGTGCTACCTTTCGGCTATCCCGATCCGGCCAATCCGCCACAAGTCCGTCCGCTCAAGCCCTCCCGCGAGAACGTCCACTTCGAGCGCTTCGGCAACCCCGGCAACTAGTTTTCTGCGAGCAAATCCGGAGTGCTAACCGAATCGGAGACCCGTCAATCGTTCGCGCGCCCGATGAACGCTCTGAGAAGGACTCGAAGAAGCCGGGTTAACGAAAATGCCGAAGCCGAACACCTCTCAGCGGATTCCTATTCGATTTTACTTAGCGCAACGCCTCGGGCGTTCGCACCTGAATTTTCGCGGAAAGGATCGCCTACTGCGAATTCTATGTCATCCTGATTCGGTTTCAGACTTTCCGTTTGAAATAAATTTCTTCGGCCTTCGTTATTGCGGAAATCTTGCCGACTACATTGATTGGTGCGTGTTTTTCTACGGCGCCTACAGTGTGGAGGAGCTAAACGTACTTTCAAAAATGGCCGCATGCCTCCGTTCGGCTCGCCACCGGGTCATCTACCTGGACGTTGGCGTAAACGTTGGCCATCATCTTCTGTTTATGACCAGGCATGCCGATGAGTGCTACGGCATCGATCCGCTCGCCGATGTACTGGAGCGCGCCCGCGAGAAACTGCAGATAAATAGCGCTAATGCTCAACTCTTTAATGTCGGCCTGGGGAATTGCGACGAGGTAAAAACCTTCTTTCCGTCCACAACCGCAAATCATGCAATCGGCTCATTCGTGCGAGATTGGACGCCAGGAAGCACGTCTGCTGTCGGCTATCCCCTTCAGATACGGCGAGGGAGCGATTTTTTGGCAGAGCACGGCATCCAGCACTCCAATGTCGTCAAGATCGACGTGGAGGGCTTCGAGGCTGCGGTACTTGAAGGCCTCAGTGACGTTTTCCGGCAGTACCGGCCGTTTATTCTTCTCGAAATGTCAAAAAACGGGGCGCGCGAGCTCGGCAGCAGGAATGACTTAGAGTCTTGCCTGTATGAGCGCGCGAGTATCTTCGAGTTCGCAGGCCAACAACTTAAGCCCTACAGGTTTGATTTCTCTCGTGAACGAGTAGAGCTGGCTATCATCCCTGAGGAGTACGCAGCCGCCTTCGCTTCGATGCCGGAATTGATGATTACTCCTTAAGCAACGAATGATTGTTTGCAGTCCGTCGATTTTTCGAGCCTCTCGCTCTACTTTCAATCACGAGAGCACTTGCTGTATCTAATTATGCAGTGCATCAAACGCGAAAGAGCAAGAGCCTGGCGTTCCGTCTGGCACGGCAACTCGCATACAATGATTTTTATCGAATCTTAGGAAATTCAAATGCCTATCAAGCAACTGGAGCCACCGCAGGCCTACGAAGCCATGAAGTCGACCACCGGAGCCGTGTATCTCGACGTTCGGACTGAAGCTGAATTCGCCCAGGGCCATCCCACTGGTGCTCTCAATGTTCCCGTCGTGTTCATCAAGGGTCCGGGCCAGATGCAGCCCAACGCCGACTTCGCCGAGGTCGTCGAGAAGGTTATCCCGAGGGACACCCCGCTGATCGTCGGCTGCATGGCCGGTGGACGATCGCAACGCGCCTGCGAAATCCTGGAAGAAGCTGGCTACACCAATCTCACCAACGTCCGCGGCGGCTACGGCGGCGCGCGTGACGCCTCCGGCTCAATCGTCACTCCCGGATGGCGCGAGGCCGGCCTGCCGGTCTCGAACGATCTAGGCGAGGCCGCTTATCAGGCGCTACGCGCCAAGGCAGGTCTCTGATGGCTATCCGGCTCACCCGCATCTACACCCGCAGCGGTGACAAGGGCCTGACTGGCCTCGTGGGCGGCGCCCGCGTGCCCAAGGACAGCCTTCGCCTCGAGGCCTACGGCACCACCGACGAGCTCAACTCAATCATGGGCATCATCCGAACCTATGCGCCAACTTACCGGGAGCGCCTCGGCGCAGAATACGAGTGGTTCGCGGAGATGCTCCGCCGTATCCAGAACGAACTCTTCGATGCCGGCTCGGAACTCGCTACGCCGCCGGGCGGCGAATACGAGGAGATGCATCGGATGGGCGCGCCCGAAATCGAGCAGCTCGAGCACGAAATCGATCACATGCAGGAAGATCTCCAGCCGCTCAACTCCTTTACGCTTCCGGGTGGCGGTGTGCTCAATGCTTTCCTTCATCAGGCCCGCACCGTATGCCGCCGGGCCGAGCGCGTGACGTGGGCGCTCAACCGCGAGGAAGAGCTTAATGACGGTATCCTGAAGTATCTCAATCGCCTGAGCGATCATCTTTTCGTGCAATCGCGATGGGTCGCGAAACGCGCCGATGAGCCTGAATTTCTTTGGGACCGCGGCCTTCGGATGGCCGAAAAGCCGCGGCCGAAAAAACTCCATGCCGCTCACAAGCCCGAGAAGTGACTATCCTGGCTAAACGTCCTCCGGCTCTTATCGGACGAAGTCGGGCGGCTTTGCGTTCAGCGGCATCATCCTTACAATTATATCCGTGGCTTAGCGAGTGTTACGTTCTAGTTTTCCAGGATTCGCCGGAGCATTATCCTGATGGCCGATGACAACAATCGTCTCTATCTATGCCAGGCTCAGCTCGGGCCGATGGCAAATTACGTTTACTTCATCGGCGATAAGGAAACGCGCAAGGCCGCGGTGGTGGATCCGGCGTGGGAAGTTGACAAGATTATCGCCTTTGCCGAGAAGGAAGGTTATACAATCGATAAGCTACTGATTACTCACTACCATCCCGACCATCTTGGCGGCTCGATGATGGGTCAGAACATTCAAGGCGCTACGGAAATCGTTAGCCGCCTCCCCGTCAAGGTTTACATCAACAAAGATGAGGCCGGAGGCACTCGGCGTGTGACAGGACTCAGCGATTCCGATCTGGTCAAGGTCGAAGCGGGTGACGTAATCAAGATCGGCGACATCCCAGTTAAATTTCTTCACACCCCGGGCCATACGCCGGGATCGCAATGCTTCCTGGTTGAAGGGAATTTGATCTCGGGTGATACTCTATTCGTAAATTCCTGCGGGCGCGTCGATCTTCCCGGCTCCGATCCCGCCGCGATGTACTACAGCCTGAATCACACGCTGCGCAATCTTGACGACTCGACTGTAGTCTATCCGGGCCATGCCTATTCATCCGAATCACGCACTACCATCGCGGATCAGAAGCGTCACAATATGTATATGCGCTTCCCGACCCTCGACGACTTCCTCGACGCGATGGGCTACTCCCGCAACTAAGGATTGTCAGTTGGAAATTCAGAGAGAAGTGGGTAAAGACCCCGCAAAGGGCAGCCTAGCTAGATGTCTTTCACTTACGAGTGGAACGTCCGCTGAAGTCGCTAGAAAGTTGAGAGAATTGGTAACGCCTTTCGCGCGCTTCGACTCAGAGAACTTGGTCTGTTTTCCACGAGGGCAGGACTTTCCCAAGGAAGCGATACTGACTGAGCAGAACGGTTTACTGACCGATTCGCTTCGCCGCAAAGTGACTTCCTGGTGGCTGGAGGTTCCTGAACGACGAACTCCGAGTTGGGATATCGCAGCCAAATGTTTGATCTTGGGCAAACCAGGCTTGATGCTCGTTGAAGCCAAAGCTCATGACCATGAGTTTGATTTGGAAGGCAGCCATGCGAAGGAGCCTAATAGGCAACGAATCGCCGAAGCTATATTTGAGGCAAACTGTTGGTTAAACGCAAAATGCCCCGGGTGGAACTTGAGCGTTAAATCGAAGTATCAGCTAAGTAACCGATTCGCTTGGTCATGGAAGCTTGCGAGCATGGGCGTCCCTGTAATTCTTCTGTGGCTTGGATTTCTTAACGCCGAAAAAATGCGTGATCGTGGCATACCATTTGGATCGCCTGACGAATGGCTTTACGCGGTTCTGAACTATGCAAAGGGCGTCGTTCCTGACGACGTTTGGGGGCGAGCAATCGAAGTGAACGGCACACCTTTCCTCCCCCTGATCCGATCATTGTCAGTAGATCTTTAGCGAGCTTCCGATGGCTGCTCGTACCGAGGACCCGCGCCCGGAAATCCAGCACCTCCGCGACGAAATTAATCGCCATAACTATCGCTACTACGTCCTCGACGATCCCGAAATTACCGACGCTGAATATGACCGCCTGATGCGCCGCCTTGAGGCGCTTGAGGCTGAACATCCCGAACTGCGCACTCCGGATTCGCCCACCCAGCGCGTCGGCGCAGCTCCCAGTGCCAAATTCGCCACCGTCGTCCATCGCCGCATGATGCTTTCCCTTGCCAATGCGATGGACGCGGAAGAAATGCTCGAATTCGATCGCCGTATCAAGCGCTTTCTCAAATCCAATTCCGATATTGAGTATGTCGCCGAAGTCAAACTCGACGGCCTCGCCGTCGAGTTAGTATATGAAGACGGGCGGCTGGCTAATGCCTCGACGCGTGGGGACGGCGTTAATGGTGAGGACGTTACGGCCAACATCCGCACGATCAAGAGTATACCGCTGGCGTTAATCAAGCCGGCACATCATCCACTTCCGCGCCTGCTCGAAGTGCGCGGCGAAGTGATTTTTCCGCGCAAGGCCTTCGACCGCCTCAATTCCGATCGCGTCCGCAATGGCGAACCGCCGTTCGCCAATCCCCGTAATGCCGCGGCCGGCTCTCTGCGCCAGCTCGATCCACGTATCACCGCCGCTCGCCCGCTTGATATCTTTTGTCATTCCCCTGGCGAAATGCAGGGTATCCAATTCGATAGCCAGTGGGATTTCCTGCAGGGCATCAAATCGCTCGGTCTTAAGATCAATCCGCTCTCGCAGCGCTGCATCAATGTTGAACAGGTCCTCGGCTATTGGAATAGCCTGACCGATAAGCGCCACGATCTCGATTACGAGGCCGACGGCGTGGTCGCCAAAGTCAATTCCTGGCGCTTGCAGAATCAGCTCGGCGAGGTTTCGCGCTCACCGCGATGGGCGATCGCTTACAAATTCAAGGCCCAGCAGGCCGAAACGGTTGTCGATAAAATCGAAGTGCAGGTCGGACGCATCGGCTCGCTGACGCCGGTGGCCAAACTCCAGCCAGTCAAGCTCGCCGGGGTCACCATCTCTAACGCCTCCTTGCACAATCTCGACGAGATCCGCCGCAAGGACGTGCGCGAGCGCGATACCGTGCTTATTGAACGCGCAGGCGATGTGATCCCCTATGTCGTCCGCGTCACGCAACCAGGCCATCCGCGCGCCGCCGAGTTCCAGATGCCGTCGCATTGCCCGGTTTGCGGCGGTGCTATCGTCAATGAAGAAGGCGAAGTCGGCTACTTCTGCGTCAACGCTAATTGTCCCGCCCGAATGCGCGAGTCGATTCGCCACTTCGCCTCCAAGAACGCCGTCGATATTGACGGCCTTGGCGACAAGCTCGTCGCGCAACTTATCGAGGCTGGCCTGGTCAAGGAACTCGACGAGCTTTATCACCTCACCCATGAGCAACTAGCCGGCCTCGAACGGATGGCCGACAAAAGCGCGCGCAACGTGCTCGCCAGTATCGAACGGTCGCGCCATACTACCCTCGATCGCGTGATCAACGGCCTCGGCATCCGGCACGTCGGAGAGCATACCGCGCGGCAGCTCGCACTGCGTTTCAAATCTCTCGACGCCCTGATGGACGCCAGCGAGGACGATCTTCAATCCGTCCGCGATATTGGCGCGGAAGTCGCTCGCAGTATTCGCGCCTATTTCGATGAACCGCGCAATCGCAAGGCGGTCAAGCGGCTCGCGGCGTTTCTCGACATCCAGCCGCTGCCCGAACCGGCAGAAGGACGGGGCGCGATCCGCGACAAGAGCTTTGTTCTTACCGGCACGCTCGACGGTATGACCCGCGAAGAGGCCGAGCGCCGTATCCTTGCTGGCGGCGGACGTGTGACCTCTGCCGTCAGCCGCAAGACCGACTTCGTCGTCGCCGGCGCTGATCCCGGCTCGAAATTGCGCAAGGCCACCGAACTCGGCGTCAAAACCCTCGACGAAGCCGCCTTCCTTGAACTGCTCGAGGCGAGCTCATGAGCAAATCTGCGAAAGATCGGGCACGTGTGCGTCTTATCATCAGCGGGAGAGTTCAAGGCGTCTATTTCCGTGCCGCCACCACCGCTCAAGCGGAAAGGCTTGGCCTAAGCGGTTACGCGCGCAACCTGCCCGGCCGCAAAGTCGAAATCGTTGCGGAAGGGCCGATCGATTCGCTCAAATCCCTCGCAACCTGGGCTCGGCAGGGACCGCCGGATGCACGCGTTGATGATGTTAGCGAGCAATGGCTGCCTTTCCTCGGGGAATTCGATTCGTTTCATATTGCATAGGCCCTTGATTGCGAGGCCGTGCGCGCGCAAGGTTGCGAGAGCCGCGCTGATCTTGAATGATTTTCCCCGATATGCATCCCTAAAGCCCTTTAACTCTCAAAGGTCATTAGTTATAGTTCGATTTTGATATTAATGTTATTGGCCCTGCTTGACTCAGGCTATTTAACCCTCGGCATAGTTTCGGAACCTAATCGATTCACGCCCACAACGAATTCAAGGAATGGTGATTGATCATGGCTCTACCACCTGAGGCGGCCGGAAGCGCCGCTGAACCCTCAGGTCTCGCCGGTGGCGGTGCTCCTGCCAAGACCGGCACCCGCCGCGACAGCGTTGTAATCCGTTTTGCCGGTGATTCCGGCGACGGCATGCAGTTGGCCGGGATGCAATTCACGGCTGAATCGGCGTTAGCCGGTAACGATATCGCCACGCTGCCCGATTTTCCTGCCGAAATTCGCGCCCCTGCTGGGACACTGGCGGGGGTCAGCGGCTTTCAGCTCAATTTTTCCAGCCGTGAGGTCTTCACCGCCGGCGACGAGCCTAACGTCCTGGTTGCAATGAATCCTGCGGCGCTCAAAGCCAACCTCGACGACCTCCCGCCCAACGGCGTCCTTATCGTCGACCGTGAGGCCTTCAGCGATGGCAATCTGAAGAAGGCAGGTTACACCTCGAACCCACTCAACGACCATTCGCTCGACAAGTATCAGCTTTATCCCGTCGACGTGACCAAGCTGACTACCCGCGCGCTGCACGATACTGGCCTCAATAACCGGGCAGTTTTCCGATGCCGCAACTTGTTCGTCCTAGGGATGCTCTCTTGGCTTTATCAGCGTCCGATCTCCAGCACGGAGAGATGGCTTGAAGGCCGCTTCAAAAAGACTCCTGAACTGCTCAACGCCAACCTTATTGCGCTTAAAGCCGGTTATAACTACGGCGATACCACCGAGATGTTCAAGTCGTCCTACGAAGTAGCGCCGGCTCGCATCGTCCCTGGGGTCTATCGCAATATCACCGGCAACGCCGCGACTGCCTTGGGCTTCGTCGCCGCAGCGGTCAAATCCGGGCGTCCGCTGTTCCTCGGCTCCTATCCGATTACCCCCGCCAGCGACGTGCTCCATGAACTCGCCGCCTACAAAAATTTCCCCGTCTATACCTTTCAGGCGGAGGACGAAATTGCTGGCGTCAGCTCCGCGATCGGCGCCGCTTTCGGCGGAGCGATCGGTATCACGACTACCTCAGGTCCGGGCATGAATCTCAAGGCAGAGGCGATCGGCCTCGCCGTCAAGACCGAATTGCCGCTCGTGATTACCGATATCCAGCGCGCTGGACCGTCCACTGGGATGCCGACCAAGCCCGAGCAGGCCGATCTGTTGATGGCCATGTACGGGCGTCACGGTGAATCGCCGATTCCGATTATCGCCGCGTCTACTCCCGCCGATTGCTTCAACGCTGCTTATGAGGCGGTGCGTATCGCGGTTAAGTACATGACGCCGGTCATCCTGATGACCGACGGCCAGCTCGCCAACGGCTCTGAGCCGTGGCTGCTTCCCGATGCCGACAAGCTGCCGCCGATTCCGGTCGAATTCCGCACCGACCCGGAAGGCTTCATGCCTTATATACGCGACGAAAATACTCTCGCGCGGCCATGGGCAATCCCAGGCACTCCGGGCGTCGAGCATCGTATCGGCGGACTCTCCACCGAAGACCGCACTGGTAACGTCAGCTACTCGCCCGCGAACAACGAGCAAATGGTCCGCCTGCGCGCGCGCAAAATTGCCGGTATCGCTCGCGAAATTCCGCCGACGGAAATCTTTGGTGACGTTGACGGCGGCGACCTTGCCGTTCTCGGCTGGGGTTCAACCTACGGCTCCCTACGCGAGGCCGTGAAGCAGATGCGCGAAAAAGGCAAGAGCGTCTCACACATCCACCTGCGCTACCTGAATCCGCTGCCGAGCGACCTCGCCGATCAACTGCGCAAGTTCAAAAAGGTGATGGTCGCCGAAATGAACATGGGCCAGTTGCTGAAGATGGTCCGCGCCGATTACCTGATCGATGCGATCGGCTGCAACAAGGTTCAAGGCCGTCCGTTCAAAGTCAACGAACTCACCAACCGCATCACGCGCGCGCTGGAGGGCTGATTAGTCATGGCTACCGCTTTAACCCGCAAGGATTTCGTTTCCGACCAGGAAGTGCGCTGGTGCCCCGGATGCGGTGATTACGCGATTCTGGCCCAGGTCCAGCGCGTGATGCCGGAACTCGGCGTGCCACGCGAAAATGTCGTCTTCATTTCGGGTATTGGCTGCTCCAGCCGCTTCCCGTATTACATGAATACCTACGGCTTTCATACGATTCATGGCCGTGCCCCTGCTTTCGCCACCGGCTTGAAGGTCTCGCGCCCCGAGCTCGACGTATGGGTCGTGACCGGCGACGGCGACGGCCTATCTATCGGCGGCAATCACCTTATGCATGTGCTCCGCCGCAACGTCGATCTCAAAATTCTGCTCTTCAACAACCGGATCTACGGTCTGACCAAAGGGCAGTATTCGCCAACTTCGGAAGTCGGCAAGGTGACTAAATCAACGCCGGTCGGTTCCATCGACTTTCCGTTCAATCCGATCACCATCGCCCTCGGCGTCCGTGCCACCTTCGTCGCGCGCACCGTCGACGTCGAACAGAAGCATCTCGGCGATATGATCAAGCGGGCCCATGCTCATCGTGGCGCTTCTTTCATCGAGATTCTGCAGAACTGCAACATCTTCAACGACGGCGCCTTCGACGATGTCAGCGACAAGCAGATCAAGGCGGACCATCAGTTGGTCTTGCGCCACGGTGAGCCGCTGATTTTCGGCAAGAATTCCGATAAAGGCATTCGCATGAATGGCCAGCGGGCCGAAGTCGTGGCCTTGGGCAACGGCGTCACCGAAAGGGATCTCGTCGTTCATGACGAGACCAACCTGGCGCTCGCCTTTATGCTGGCGAACTTCGAACCGCCGATGCCTACCCCGCTCGGCGTCTTTTACGCGAGCAGCCGCCCGACTTACGACGGCGCGATTAACCAGCAGCTAGCAGACAACCGCGCCAAGCA
>DATJUF010000257.1:0-10415 GCA_035502655.1 Binataceae bacterium (SeqCode) | reverse complement strand
GCACTAGCCAGAACCACCGGCGCGACATCGTAACCGGACGATCCATTTCGGTGGATTGCCGTTCGGTTGGCGATGTGTCCAAGTTCATCAAATACCTCCAGTTCCCTGCCTCGTGGCTACACGACCCCAGCTAATTCTATGCCTATCTTAGGAAGGACGAAGACGTAGCTCGATGGTTACGATCGCGAAGCTAGCGAACGTCTATTCACGGGGAGAAATAAAACCGGTATTCACGGGGTGAGATAAAACCGGGCCGTAAAGCCCGGGGCCAATCAAGGCGCGAATCTGAGCGAGTATCATCTCAATTGTGGACGTACTAGTCCAGATATAGTCGGCCAGCGCACGCCACGGCCTCAGGCCGCTTGGATTTATTCCGCAAGCGGCATCGTTGTTTCGCAACCTTAGCCTTCTTCCCAGCGTCAACCAAATGAACCATGCACTCGTCTGGTGAAGCAGAACAGTGAGCAAGCAGCCAATTCCGTTGTATAGCGGCAATTA
Organism: Binataceae bacterium (SeqCode); assembly: GCA_035502655.1. Lineage (GTDB taxonomy): Bacteria > Desulfobacterota > Binatia > Binatales > Binataceae > DATJUF01. The sequence goes on along the minus strand of DATJUF010000257.1, from coordinate 9,917 downwards.
TGAACATGCGGACCATGACGCGATTTTTCGCAGGCATCGCCCGCGCATCCTCGGTCTTTGCCGGCTAATGCTGCGTGAGAATGAAGAAGCGGAGGACGTCACCCAGGAAGTTTTCCTGCGTGCTTTCGAGCATCTTCGGACCAATGAGGCGCCCGCCGTGATGGAAGCGTGGCTGGTGCGCGTGGCCGTCAATGCCTGCCGCGACCGCCAGCGTTCCGGCTGGTGGAAGTATTTGCGCAAGCACGCCGGCCTCGACGAGGTAGCGCCGCCTGCAACCAGATCAAGCGAGAGCGAAGCGCTCACGCGCGAGCGGACAACGCGAATCTGGCGGCAGTTGCAGGGTCTAAAGCCGCAGCAACGCAATGTTTTCGTTCTGCGCTATATCGAAGGATGGTCAACGGCTGAGGTGGCGGAATCGCTTGGCCTCACCGAAGGAAGCGTCAAAACGCATCTGTTCCGAGCAGTACGGCATTTGCGCAAGGCCTTGGAGCATTCGCTATGAAGCGATGTCTAAACGACAAAGAGTTGGTGGCGGCCCACGCGGGTGACGGGCCGGATGAGGTCCGGCTGCATCTTGAGAGCTGTCTGAGCTGTACGCGGAGATATCGCGCTCTTCAGGGCGACCTCGAAACGCTGATTGCGGCCTTGCGGCAGCCTCCTCCGCTGATGCTTCGCCCGCGGGGGTTGGTGGCAGCTATCCCATGGTCGCGAGGGCTGGGCTGGTCACTGGCGGCATCAGCGATTGTCGGGGCCTTCGTCTGCGGGCGGATGACCGGGATCACCACGCCGAGCGTCGTGGTACGGCCTACCGTTGTGAACGTTCCCGTATCCGCGCCAGCCTCCGAGGCGCAAGTCGCGATGGTCGAGGACAGCAACGCGCCTGCTGCTTATGGCCTCTACATAGACGATCTAATGGGTTCGGACGCCAGCACTCAGAGCCAGACGGCCGCTGACGGGCAAGATACGGGCGATCAGGCCGATGGGGACGGATTCTAGTCCAGCACTGTACAATTTTAGGCCGCGGCTTCTTGTGGCGGCCTTTGTAGAAGGAGAAAGTCAAAATGAACAGGATATTCGGCAAATTTATTGTGATTGGCCTCGCCACGGCGGGGCTGGCTACCGCCGGGATAGCCTACGCTCAGGGCTTCGGCCATGGCCACCATCACGGGGGTTTCCTCCCGCCCATTCTGCATCAGTACGTAACCCACGAGCAGATGCATGCTGTTTTCCAACAGTACGGCCCGACGTTGAAAAATGACATGCAAGCGGTCAGGACGGCTCGTCAAACGTTGGAGTCAGACCTGATTGCGGGCAGTAGCAACGTCTCCAGCGATGTGACCGCGCTTCAGACCGCGCAGAATAATCTGCTGCAGGAAAAGGTCGATGTCGCTCAGGCAATCCTGGCTAATTTGACCTCGGCACAGCGTTCACAGGTCGGGAATTTCGTCACCGCTTATCGTAACCTGCAAGAGCAAGACGCAGCCAGCCGTAAAGCGTTGTTCCAGCAATACGGCATTACCTGGGGCGGCGGAAATGACAGCTCCACTACCACGAGTTCGTCGTCGGCTGCCGAGTAGAACCTGAATCTCTTCCCAATTAACGAAGCCCAGCGCGATTGCGCTGGGCTTCTTCTTTTCGGACCGGCCGAAGCCGTCTTTCTTACCGCGGACTTGAAGCCGAGGCGGATTGGAAGCTTCGCGCTGATACGCTGGCCGTGCCGGGGGCATGCTGTTTCAGCTTAGCGTTAAGGATAGCGAGGTTAGCCTGAGCCGGTGCGAAGTCCGGCTCTGAACGGATCAAATCAGCCCAAATCACCTGGGCTGCCCGATAATTGCCTTGCTCGGCATCGACCACCGCCAGCATGTTGCGCGCGTCGGTCTGCGAAGGATCGAGCGCCAGCGACTTCATCAATTCCGCGGAGGCCAGACCGAGCCTGCCTTGCCGTTCATAGGCCAATCCCAGATTGAAGTGAGCTTCGGCATGGCTTGGCCCCAGTGCCACCGCTGACTGGAAAGCGTTAGTGGCTGGCCCGAGTTGTCCCTCTTCGAGGTAGGCCCGTCCGAGGTTGAGGTATAGTCCCCAATCCTTCAATCCCAGCCGCACCGCGATCTGATATTGGTCAATCTCGCCGGTGCTTTGGCCCATCATCCCTTCCGCGTAGCCGAGATGATAATGAGCTAAAGCATCATTAGGATGTTCTTCGATAATCAAACGATGGAGGCGGGCCGCTTCAGGATAATCTTCGTTGCCAAGGAAATAATCCGCCGTGGCGTCGCAGACCTGGTTATCCCCGCTGTTGCCCGCATCCGCGAATGACACCAAGCCAATTGTCAGGAGGATAACGGCGAGGCTGATCGCGAATTGGTTCGAACATTTGCCCGAATCGAAGGATTTCATTCCACTCAGCGATGCACACGTAACGGATCTGGAGCATCGCGCATTCGAACATCAGCAAAACGAATACCAGATTCCTATAAATTTTTATAGAGGCTTTCCCGACCTTGATCCTTTGAAGAAAATCAATACATCGCAGAAGAAACCAGGCGTCAAAACTTATTTAGAGCTGCAAAGTTTTTCTCACACTGCAAAGAAACCTTGCGGCCTGTCGCTGGACGCTACATTCGGTGAGCCGCTTAGAGACACTTTTTGTCTGAATTGAAACGGCGAAGCAGGGCACGGGGTGAGCTGTCCGCGATAATAGGCAGTACGTTAAGGCCGCAAAGATCTCGAACCTTAGGCGTCGGCGGCAGACCCGCCGCGCTTACGGGCGGCATGCGTATCAGCTATCGTAACTCTGCCGGATGGACGGAATAATTCTCATCGATAAACCGGAGGGGCCAGCTTCCGCTGAATTAGTGCGTGCGGTAAAGCGTATCGTACGGCCTTCGCGCGTTGGCCATCTTGGCACGCTCGATCCGTTTGCCTCCGGCCTGCTCCCGATCCTGATCGGCGAGGCGACGAAGCTGGCCACATTTATTCAGGACGGTCCCAAGGTTTATCAAGGACTAATTGCCCTGGGCGCCGAGACCGACACATTGGACCGTACTGGCGTTGTCATCCGTACCGCCAGCCAGCCTTCGCTAACCGCAGCTAGCCTGGCTCATGTCGCGGAGCGTTTTACCGGCGTGATTGAGCAGATTCCGCCAGTATTTTCCGCCATCAAGCGCGACGGCATACCTTTATATAAGCTTGCCCGCAGTGGCGATCACGTTGAACCGCCCGCGCCGCGCCAGATTGAAATTCACCATTTGAGCCTCGAAGCTAACGGCCCATCCACGCTGCGCTTTACCGTGTCCTGCTCCACCGGGACGTACATACGTTCGCTTGCACGCGATCTTGGAATGGCGCTTGGCACTGTTGCGCATCTGAGCGAACTGCGGCGCCTGCGCAGCGGTAATTTCGCCCTCGAACAGGCCTTTCCCTTGGCTGAAGTTCTCGCCGCGCTCGAGCAAGGACAGGCAGGCAGCATGCTTGTAGGCCTGCGCGACGCCCTGGCCGGCCTGCCCGAAGTTGCGGTTGAAGGGACGGTTGAACGGCGCTTGCGCAATGGCGATTCGCGCGCTCTGGATTTCCTTGCACCACCCCAGGCTGCGAGGTTTAAGGTTATCGCCAACGGCCATCTTCTCGCCGTTGCTGAAGCAGTCACCGCGGTGACCTGCCGAGTCTTGCGCGGGTTCAATCATCCATCCTGAATTTACCCGGGCCAGCGGTAATTCAAGGCGTTTCGCTTCTAGAGGCAATCGCGTTACACCCCCTTCGGGTACTGACTTTACTTGGGGGCAGAGGGTCTGCTATCTTGCCCGACAAGTAGAGGAAAAGGGAAAAGAAAGACCTGATGCCCCTCGAGGCCGCCCGCAAGCGGGAAGTTATAGCCGCAAATGCTCGGACTACCGGAGACAGTGGCTCGTCTGAAGTCCAGGTAGCGATCTTCACAGCACGCATCGAGCAGTTAACGCAGCACCTGAAGACCCACGCGAAAGACCATCATTCGCGCCGCGGTTTGCTGCGACTGGTCGGCAAACGCCGCCGCCTGCTCGACTATCTGCATTCGCGCGATTTCGACCGTTATAAAGGGCTGATCGAAAAGCTCGGTATCCGCCGTTAGCCGCGGTCTTGCGAGCAAATATCGAGGCGCGAAAGGTAAGCCGAACCTGAGAGGCCGTGCGGACGTGAGTCTGCGATCCGGTCGCTGTAGAATCTGTGCTTGCCCATTCGCGCGTTCAAGGCGCATCCGGCTATGAGCTCTGCGGATTTTTCCGCAAACTCAAGCGAGCTCACTCCCCGGTTAGAACAAATGTATAGAAAGTTGGAAATTCAGTTCGCCGGGCGGCCGCTGTCGCTCGAAACAGGCCGCCTTGCGCGTCAGGCTCATGGTGCGGTTCTCGCCCAGTATGGCGACACGATGGTGCTGGCGACGGTCGTCTCGGCCTATCAAGGACGCGATAAAATCGACTTTTTGCCGCTGACCGTCGATTACCAGGAAAAGACTTACGCCGCGGGCAAGATTCCGGGTGGCTTCTTCAAGCGTGAAGGACGGCCCTCCGAAAAGGAAATTCTGACCTCGCGCCTGATCGACCGCGCGATGCGCCCGCTGTTTCCCAAGGGCTACGATAAGGAAACCCAGATTATCGTCAATGTGCTTTCCGCCGATCGCGATTGCGACCCCGACATGCTGTCGCTGATCGCGACCTCGGCCGCGCTGGAAATCTCCGACGTTCCGCACAAGGGCCAGGTAGCAGCCGTGCGGGTCGGCCGTGTCGACGGCAAGTTTGTCATCAATCCTGCCGCTGACGAACTCGAACACAGCGATATCGCTCTGGTAGTCGCGGCGCAGCCTGACTCTATCGTGATGCTCGAAGGCGGAGCTCAGATTGTTGACGAGGAAGCGATCCTCGAAGCGCTGTTTTTTGCCCATGAGGAGATGCGCCCGATCTTCGAACTTCAGCAGCAATTGCGCAGCCTTGCAGGCAAGCCCAAGCGCGAATTCAAGCCCAAGGTGCTCGAACCCGAACTGCTCGAAGCCATGCGCAGCCGGGTCGCCTCCGAACTGGAAGATTCACTCAAGATCTCTGGGAAAAAAGAGCGCAACACCGCTATTTACAGCCTCTCTGATCGTGCCATAGCTGAACTCGCCGCGCGCTTCCCCGACCGCTCTAATGAACTCTCGGAGGCTTTCGAGAAGGTGCTCCGCGACCGCGTTCGCCGCGTGATCATCGACCAGGACCGCCGCATCGACGACCGCACCTCGACCGAAATCCGGCCGCTCAGTGCCCAGGTCAAGGTGCTGCCGCGCGCTCACGGCTCAGCACTCTTTACCCGCGGCGAAACTCAGGCCCTGGCAACCGTGACCCTCGGCACTTCGTCCGACGAGCAGCGCGTCGATGCGTTACTTGGCGAGCGCTACAAAAAGTTTTTGCTGCATTACAACTTCCCGCCGTTTTCTACCGGCGAAATCAAGTCCCTGCGCGGAGCATCGCGCCGCGAAATTGGTCATGGCGCCCTCGCCGAACGCGCGCTGCTGCCGGTGCTGCCACCCGAAGCCGAATTTCCCTATACGATAAGGGTCGTTTCCGAAGTGCTGGAATCCAACGGCAGTTCCTCGATGGCGACCGTATGCGGCGGCAGTCTCGCCCTCATGGACGCTGGCGTTCCGGTCAAGGCCGCCGTCGCCGGTATCGCGATGGGCCTCGTCAAGGAAGGCGAACAGGTTCGCGTGCTGACCGATATTCTTGGCGACGAAGATCACCTTGGCGATATGGATTTCAAGGTCGCAGGAACCTCTGAAGGCGTCACCGCGATCCAGATGGATAACAAAGTCGGTGGTGTCACTCGCGATGTGATGCGCCATGCGCTGCATCAGGCGCGTGCGGCCCGTCTTTTCGTCCTCAGCGTGATGGAAAAGGCGATCAACCGGCCACGAACCGAAGTCTCCACCTATGCCCCGCGCATCGTCACCTTGCATATTAAGCCCGACAAGATCCGCGACGTGATTGGACCCGGCGGCAAAGTAATTCGTGGACTGGTTGAAGATACCGGCTGCAAAATCGATATCGAAGACGACGGTACGGTCCTCATTGCCTCGTCCAGCGGCGACGCTATGGAACGTGCGATCAGCGCGATCGAAGCGATTACTGCCGAGCCTGAAGTCGGCAGGATTTATCGTGGCACCGTGCGGAAAATCGTGGACTTTGGCGCCTTCGTTGAGATTTTCCCCGGCACCGACGGCTTGCTGCACATTTCGCAGCTGTCCAACGAACGCGTGCGGCGAGTAGAGGACGTCATCCACGAGGGCGATGAAATCATGGTCAAGGTGCTGGACGTCGATCGCAGCGGCAAGATCCGCCTCTCATTGCGCGAGGCCCAGCAAGACCTCGAACAGAAGGAAAGCTAAGGGATGGTGCGGAAGAGCGTTCTTTCCAACGGCGTTCGTGTACTGACCGAATCGATGCCGCAGGTTTTGTCGGCGACGATCGGCATTTGGGTAGAAAACGGTTCGCGTTACGAAGATCCGCACGAAAATGGCGTCTCGCACTTCATCGAACACCTGTTGTTCAAGGGTACGAAGAAGCGCACCGCTGCCGAAATCGCCGAGCAGATGGACGCAGTCGGCGGCGTCCTGAATGCTTTCACCGGCAAGGAATACACCTGTTATTACGCCAAGGTTCTCGGTGAGGACCTGGCGATGGCGACCGACCTGCTGGCGGATCTCTTTCTCGAATCGACCTTTGCCCCGGAAGAGATTGACCGCGAACGGCAAGTCGTTTTGCAGGAGATTTCGCAGGCCGAGGATACGCCCGACGATTTCATCCACGACCTCTTCAACCTCCATTTCTGGAACGGCCATCCGCTGGCGCTGCCGATTTTCGGCTCCAACGATACGGTTAATGCTATCGATCGCGAGATGCTCGTGAGCTTCATGGCCGAGCGTTATCGCGCCGGCCGCGTCTTTATTGCCGCGGCTGGAGCGATTGACCACGATAAGCTGGCCGCCGATTGCGAGCGCTTGTTCAGCGTGGTGGCCGGTGACGGCCGTCTTGACCCGATCACTCCGCCCGCTGAGCGCACGATGGTTCTGAATCATCCCAAAAAGCTTGAGCAGGCCCACTTGTGTCTCGGTGGTCCAAGCATCAGCCAGGTCGATCCGCTACGTTATGCGGCCTACGTGATGAACACCGCGCTCGGCGGCGGAATGTCCTCGCGGTTGTTTCAGGAAGTGCGCGAAAAGCGCGGGCGCGTTTATAGTATTTATTCATTTCTATCCGCCTTTCTCGACTGCGGTTACTTTGGCGTCTATGCCGGCACCAACCCCGAATGGGTCGAAGAAGTGATCGAAGTCACCCTCGGCGAGATCGGCAAGGTCGCCCGCAACGGCCTCGAGCCGCGCGAACTATCGCGAGCCAAAAGCCAGCTCAAGGGCAACATGCTGCTCGGGATGGAGTCCACCGACAGCCGCATGAACCGGCTGGCGCGTAATGAAATCTATTTCCGCCGCGACATCCCGTTGGAGGAAGTTGCCCGTGGAATCGAGCAGGTTACCAACGATCAGATTGTTGAATTGGCTTCGATCTCCTTCAAGCCCGGGCAGATGGGCATGGTGTTGGTCGGCGATTTGAAGGGGCGTGAGCTGACCAGCCAGGTCTGGTCAGCTATCAACTAGCCATTTTCCGTCGCGGATTATAAATGCAGGTTCATTGGGCCTGCCCGATTGATTTTCAGGTCATGGGCAGATTGTCCCGCTGCAGACGTTGTTGCCCATATTCGTGCCGTTAATCACGTTACTGCTGTTATTCAGCACGTTGCTCAGATAGCCACTCGTAGCGTCCGAAAAATCCAGTCCTGAGCCGCTGTTTCCGGTGATCACCGAATTGGCGACGAAGCAGGACGATCCACTAGTCGCTATACCGTTGCCATTATTATTGTAGATTTGAACGCCCTCGACAGTGCTGGTGCTATTGAGCTTGATGCCTGTACCAAAGCCGGTGATCGTGCCGTTCGCAATTGTGACCCCCGTCGCTGCCGATGCGTCAATTCCCACTCCTGTGCTGTTGCCGCCGATTCCGGAAATCACGAAACCGTTGAGATTGATCGTTACGTTATTGGATTTGACAAGTATCGCGGTTGTTGTCTTCGTGCTAACCGAGAGATTTGCCGCCAGAAAATAGCTCCCGGAAGTAGTAATCTTGTATGGTAACCCTGCTTTCGGCCTGGTGATTTTGGTTTGCGCGTACGTGTTGCCGGTCACAAACAAACCCAGAATCGCAAAAATCGACCCTATCATTACCAATCGCGGTTTCATCCCTGCCTTCCTCCCATCGTCCGTTCCGCAACCTTCAGGAGTCTATCCGCAGGTCTGGACGATAGCCAGCTATCTATATCGCGAATTCAACCCTTGAATCGCCTGGTTGCACCATGCCTGCAATTTTGCGTTAAGTAACGCATCAGTTAGCGAGTGCCGCGACTGCTTAACCCATCACGAGATCCTGATGACGCCTACAGTCAGAATCAAACGGCTACGCGAGGTTGAACTGCCGCGCTACCACAGCTCGGACGCGGCTGGTTTCGATTTGAGTGCTTCGATCAATGAGGAAGTCGTTCTGCGTTCACTCGAACGAATCGCGATACCGACCGGAATCGCCCTTGAGATTCCTCCCGGTTTCGAGGGCCAGGTGCGTCCCCGCAGTGGCCGTGCGCTTTCGGAAGGATTGGCGCTGATCAATGCCCCCGGTACGATCGACGCCGATTATCGTGGTGAAATTAAGGTTATTCTGGTCAATCTTGGCGGCGAACCATTGATGATCCAGCCCGGCGACCGCATCGCCCAATTGATTATTGCTCCGGTCGCACGGGCGGCTTTGGTCGAAGTCGAAGAACTGGCCGCAAGCGATCGCGATGACGGCGGCTTCGGCCATACCGGACGCTGACGGGCGTTTGTTCCGGCTATAATTCAGCGCGCGCGCTTCGGCTATACTTTAATCATGGATTTCGAGGAAAAGGGACGGCTCGATGAATTAGATCTGACCCTGCTTGAGGCGGGTCCGATTGACGGCCGCTACCGCTCGCGGACACGCGCGCTGGCACGTTATTTCAGCGAAGCCGCGCTCATTCACTACCGCTTGCGCGTGGAAATCGAATGGTATCTCTCGCTGGCGGCGAATCCTGCAATCGATGCGGTGCCGTCCCTGAATCATAAGCAGATGCAACGGCTGCGGGACTTGGCATCCAGCTTCACCGTTGCTGAGGCGCGGAGGGTCAAGCAACTAGAGGCGGAGACCAACCACGACGTTAAGGCGCTCGAGTATTTTCTTAAGGAACGCATCGCGCAGGTGGACGCTTCCTTGCCGCTGGAGATGATTCATTTCGCCTGCACCTCGGAGGACATCAGCAATCTCGCCTGGGCGCTGATGCTCAAGGAATTCGCCAATAACGAACTGCTCCCCGCGCTCGGGCGTGTCCTCGCGATGCTCGCCGCGAATGCCCATCGGTATGCCAATGTCCCGATGATTGGCCGGACACACGGCCAAGCCGCCTCGCCGACCACCGTCGGCAAGGAATTCGCGGTTTTCGCTTGGCGGCTCGAACGCCAGATCAAGCAGTTGCATCGGCAAGAATACCTTGGCAAGTCCAACGGCGCCGTGGGCAATCTGAATGCCCATCACTTTGCCTATCCTCAGGTGGACTGGCTTGAGCATACGCGGCGCTTCGTCGAGTCTCTCGGGCTGGTCTGGAACCCGCTCACGACCCAGATCGAAAGCCACGATTTCCTTGCCGAACTGTTCGACGCAGTGACACGTATCGATACAATCCTACTCAGCTTTTCCCGCGACATCTGGGGTTATGTCTCGCTTGGCTATTTCATCCAAAAGTTAGTAGCTGGCGAAGTCGGCTCTTCCGTGATGCCGCATAAGGTCAATCCGATC
>DATJUF010000256.1:0-6073 GCA_035502655.1 Binataceae bacterium (SeqCode) | reverse complement strand
CAATCTTTGCCGCGCGCTCGGATGCGAGGAATTCATCGAGGACCAGCAGAACAAGCAGCGCTGGGATGCGATGCAGGCCCGCTTCGCCGAGGTTTTCAAGACCCGCACGCGCGACGAATGGTTTGACCATCTGACCAAGTCCGATATCTGCGTCGGCCGGATGCTCACGCTCGATGAATTGGCCGATGATCCTCAAATCCGCGCGCGCAATATGATCGTCGAGGTAGCCACACCCTCTGGTGAGAAGGTTAAGCAGGTCGGCGTTTCACTGAAATTCTCGGATACGCCAGGCTCGATTCGCTCGACCGCACCCGCGCTCGGCCAGCATACCGACGAGATTCTTGCCGATCTCGGTTATAGCGCCGAAATCATTGTCCGCTCGCGCGAAGAAGGCGCGATCCGCTGATGAACTGAGATGACCCGAGGCGGCGGAGTTAAATAGCGAATCGTCTCAGGGCAATGGTGAATTGCGCGATGACCCGCTGCTGGCGCCGCGGCTGTTCTGCCCCGCTGATCGGCGCTAAGGTCGAACCAGATGAGTAGCCAATCCTCGATGTTCATCAAGCAGGCGCTCGAACCGCTCATGATCGAGCGCGCCGAAGGCCCATGGCTCTATTCCCGCGACGGCCGCAAGATTCTCGACGCTGCCGCCGGTGCGGTCGTTGTCAATATCGGCCAGGGCCGCGAAGAGCTTGCCCGCCTCGCCGCTGACGAGGTCGCGCGCCTCAACTACATCCTTCCGGTATGGTCCTCGCCCGCTCGCGAACGCCTGACCGAGCGCCTCGCCCGCTGGACTCCGCCGGGCTTGAACCGTTTCTTCTTCACCAGCGGCGGCTCCGAGGCGGTCGAGGCCGCAATCAAGTTCGCCTTCATGTATCACAAGATGAAGGGGCAGCAGGGCAAGCGCAAAATCGTCTCGCGATGGTTCTCCTATCACGGCAACACCCTTGGTGCACTTTCCGTAGGCGGTAATCGCACGCGCCGCGCCGATTACGAGCACGTCCTCTTCGACTGGCCGCATATACCGCCTTCGTATTGCTACCGATGCCCATGGGATAAGACCTATCCCTCATGCGGCCTCGCCTGCGCCAACGCTCTCGAAGAGGAAATCCGCTGCGAGGGTGCCGATGCGATCGCTGCCTTCATCGCGGAGCCGATGATGGGTGCGACCGGCGGCGTCGTTACGCCCGTGCCCGAGTACTGGCCCGCGATCGCGGATATCTGCCGTCGCCACGACATCCTGCTAATCGCCGACGAGGTGATGACCGGTTTCGGCCGCACTGGCAAGCGTTTCGCCGTCGAGCACTGGAACCTGAAGCCCGACATCCTGATAGGCGGCAAAGGCCTTACCGGCGGCTATCTGCCGATGGGCATGATTGCGGTTGACGAGCGCCTGCTTGAGGAATGCGAAGCGGCCCACGCTGATTTCATGTTCTATACTTACAGCGCCCATCCGCTCGGTTGTGCGATGGCCGACAAGGTCCTCGAAATCATGGAACGCGAACGCCTGGTCGAGCACGCCGCCGAACTCGGCGTGCATCTCGGCGCTCAGTTGAAGGAGCAGTTATCCGGCCATCCGATGGTCGGTGACATCCGCGGCACCGGACTCTTCTGGGGCATTGAACTGGTGCGCGATCGCGCCACCCGCTCGCCTTATCCGTCCGGCCTGAATGTCACTTCCCGCGTGCTCGCCGCAGCTCTCAAACACGATCTCTTTGTCTATCCGTCGCGCGGAATGGCCGGATCGGCTGGCGGGGATGGCGTCATGATCACACCGCCATTCGTGATTGGCCGCGACGAAGCCGCTTTCATCATCAATAACCTGCGGCTGGCACTTGACGAAGTCTATCCGAGCTTGAGCTAAGTTCAGTTTACACTCGGCGTTTGAGTCGCGGACTCGCTGCATCAGGCTTCTGCCGCTTGCATGCGCCTCAATGCTCTAGGCGCGCCGCCAGTCCTGCGCTAAATTCAAGCAATCGGCTGATTCGCAGCGACGTGCCTGGAGGAGTATTTGGTGATGGCGGATATAATCGGGCCGACTTCCCATTTTTTCTATTCCCAGCGCCTCAAGCTCCACTACGTGGATTGGGGCAATCATGACAAGCCGCTCGCCGTGCTGGTTCACGGCGGCCGCGATCATGCGCGCAGTTGGGACTTTGTTGCCCTCGACCTTCGTAATCACTTTCATGTCGTCGCTCCCGATTTGCGCGGCCATGGCGATTCCGATTGGGCCATTGGCGGCAGCTATTCGATCACCGATCACGTCCTTGATATCGGCCAGCTCCTCAATGCGCTTCCGCAGCAGCCCGCCGTTCTAATCGGCCATTCGCTTGGCGCCGGCGTCGCCTTACAACGCGCAGGCGTCTTCCCTGAGGCGGTTAAGGCAGTCGTCGCAATTGAAGGCCTTGGACCTCCCGGCGCGATGCTGCGCGAAACTCCTGCCCACGAGCGCATGGAGCATTGGGTCAGCGATATGCTAGCCTTGGCGCAGCGCAAGCCGCGCGAGTACTCAACCGTCGAGCAGGCGATGGCGCGAATGAAGGAAGCCAATCCTCATCTCAGCCCTGACCTCGCCCGCCACTTGACGATTTATGGCGTCCGCCGCAACGAGAATGGCACCTTTTCCTGGAAGTACGATAACTATACTCGTGCCACGTCGCCCTATCTCTTCAACCTTAAAGATGCGATGGAGATCTGGTCGCGCGTTCGCGCACCAACTTTGCTTGTCCGCGGCGACGCTTCGTGGGCCGGCGATTGGGAGCGCGATGGCCGTCTCAACGCCTTTCGCCACGCCGAACTCGTCACGATTCCAGGCGCCGGCCACTGGGTGCATCATGACCGCCTGTCGGAATTCCTTCAGGTCGTACACCGGTTCCTGAAGATTTGAGCGCATTCGACGAGGCCCCTGCGCCGCCTCCTGTAGCGGCCCAAGCCACACACTCAGCGGCTTCAGGTAAACCGCCGCAGGCGCAGGCCAAAGACGCGATCATGGCGCCGTTTTCGCTGCGCGCCGATCAATTCTTTTACCTTGAGCAGATTCTGCTCGCGGTCGCTGTCGGCGTCCTCGCCGCACTCGGCAATCTAGGCTTCCGCGAGATGATCCACTTTTTCTCATGGGTCTTTCGCAGCCTCGAATGGCAGGCGCTCGGTATCCGCGAAGGCCACTGGACTGTCATCATGGTCCCGCTGATTCTGGTCAGCGGAGGTATCGCCCTCCTGTTGCTCAATTTGATTTTCCCGGGCGACATCCTTGGCTATGGCTTCCCGAACTTCCTTGAGATGGTCAACCTCGGCACCGCCCGCATCCATCGGCGCTGGATTGTGCTCAAGGGCTTGGCTGCCGGAATTTCGCTCGGGGCTGGGGCTTCAGTCGGTCGCGAGGGCCCGATCGCCCAGATTGGCGGTGCGATCGGCTCGGCGGTTGCACAGCTTCGCCATCTTTCAGCCGATCGCATGAAAGTCCTGGTCGCGGCTGGCGCAGGCGCCGGTATCGCTACCACCTTTAACGCCCCGATGGGCGGCCTGATGTTCGCCCAGGAAATTGTTCTCCTCGGACATTCAGAGCTCGCCAATCTGGTCCTGGTAATCATCGCGACCTTCAGTGCTGTGGTGACTTCACGCACCGTGGTCGGTGAAGCTGGCGCCGTCTTTCACCCGATTCCCTTCATCATCAGCAGCTACCGGGAGCTCCTCAGCTACGGCATGATGGGCATTGTTCTAGGTATCGCTGGCGCTTTCTACATCCGCTTGTTTCACGCCACCGGACGCTTCTTTCGCGGCTTGCAAGTGCCAGAATGGGCCAAGCTCTGCGGCGGCTTGTTTGTCGTTGGCCTGATCGCCATGTTTCTGCCGCAGAACCTCTCTGACGGCTATCCATTCATCGATATGGCGATGAAGGGCGAACTCGCGGTATGGCTGCTTGCTTCCTTGGCCATCGCGAAATTCGTCGCTAGCATCATTTCGCTCGATTCCGGCGCCGCAGGCGGGACTTTCGGTCCAACGTTTTTCATCGGCGCGATGGCCGGTGGCGCCTTCCGCGGCGTGTCCCATTTTATTCTCCCGAGTTTCACCGGCCCGTCCGGCTCGTATAGCCTGGTCGGCCTTGGTGCCTTCCTCGCCGCCGTAACCCACGCTCCGCTGACGGCTCTGTTCCTGCTCTTCGAGATGACCGAGCTCAATTACAGCGTCGCCCTGCCTGCGATGATCGCCACGATTATCGCGCTTGTAGTTGCGCGCTCAATCGAAGGTGAATCGATCGATACCTACCAGCTCGCCCGCGAGGGTAAGACCCTCGAAATCGGCCGCGACCGCCTTATTCTGACCCATCTGCCGGTCGCTTCCGTGATGACCAAAAATGTCGATATCCTGCACGAAAACTCGTCACTCAGCGACATTCTCCGCATTGGCGGAGATTCGCCGCAAGCGACCCTGCCCGTCGTCGATAGCGACGGTAATCTCGCCGGTGTCGTCGTTACTCGCGACCTGCTTGGGATTCTCGCCTCAGGCAATGAGCTCGGCCCCCTGGTTAATGCTTTCGACCTCTGCCGTCCGAGTCCTCCGGTTATCACACCTGATTCAAACCTCGACCAGGCGGCGCAGCTAATGGAGTTCGAAGCGCTCGAAGAATTGCCGGTGACCGCCACGAACACCGGTGGCAAATTTCTCGGCCTCGTCTCGCGCCGGGAGATTGCGCAGGCGCTCAATCGGGTGACGGTCTCGCTTGCCTCCATGGATCAAGTTGGTGAGCGCGGCATCTTCTGGTCCAGTGGCTATCGTGTCTCGCGGATCACGATTCCCCAAGCCGCTGAAGGTAAGAACCTGCGCGATCTCGATCCGCGCGCACGCTTTGCCGTTTCGGTGCTCGCGATTCAGGATGGCCGTCAGCCCGATTCCGGCTTCGCTCCGATCGGTCCCGACCGCCGCCTCAAGACCGGCGACACGATTGTCGCCTCGGGCCGTCCCGCTGATTTGCGCCGCTTTATCCGCGAACTCGAGGGCGCTGCCAATCCCAGCCGCGACTCCGCTACTGACCCCGCCCCCCGCTGATTAGGCGCGCAAACCCCTGGCATTGGCTTGCCATTGGCTGGCACTTGCCGCTTCCGGCGCTCGCGTCCTTGCTCGGCTGCGATGCTGCAGCGACTCTGGGACTTCGGGTCCGCCGCCGATCGCAGCCGCTGATTCGCTCTACACCTTCGCCATGACCTCATCACGGAACCGCTCAAGCTCCGCTGCCGCCCCCGCTCCCAATGGCGACCCGACCAGCGTCCGCTCGACACCCATCTCTGCCATCTCGCGCACCTCATCGAGCGTCAATGGATGGCCGGTCCGCAGGCTCACCGTAACCTCAACCGGCTTGCTCCGATTCGCGCCTCGTTCCGCCTCGCGCAGTTTCCTGATTAGTTCGCGCGTTTCATCGAGGCTCCGCGCTACCGCATACCAGCCGTCGCCATACCGCACCGTGCGCTTGATCGCGAGGTCGCTCGTCCCGCCCACCACAATCGGCGGATGAGGCTTCTGGATCGGCTTAGGATAGAAGCGCACGCCCTCGACGCTGATCGTCTTGCCATGATACGACGGTTCATCCTTGGTCCACAGCTCTTTCATCAATTCGATATACTCGCGTGTCTTGAGCGCCCGATCCTTGAAGCTCGCGCCGGTCACGGCGAATTCTTCCGCCCACCATCCCACGCCGACGCCAAAGATCACTCGCCCATTACTCAGCACGTCGAGCGACGCCACTGATTTCGCCGTGGTGATCGCGTTCCGCAAAGGCACCACGAAGACCCCCGTCGCCAGCTTGATTTTGCTGGTCACGGCGGCAGCGTAGGTCAGCGCCAGCATCGGATCGTGAAACGGCACGTTGAGTGGTGCCGGAAACGCCCCGTCCTTTGAGTAGGGATACTTCGACTCCGACTTGACCGGGATAATCAGATGCTCCCCGATCCAGGCTGACTCGAAACCTAGCGCTTCGGCCTTTTGGATGTTTCGTGTGATCGAATCCGGCTTGAGGCTAGTGACAAAGGTTCCGAATTTCATTCTGGCACCTCTTTAGTAGGGCTTGCTCGCAAGCCCG
>DATJUF010000255.1:0-12272 GCA_035502655.1 Binataceae bacterium (SeqCode) | reverse complement strand
AGCGTCGCCACCGTCACCAGGTTCATGAAATAGATAGTCAGTTCCGTCAGTTCGGGCACCATCGACTGCACCACGAACTTGACCTTTTCCGGATCGAGTCCGGCCGCGAGATAATCCAGTGCAACCTCATAAATATTGTCGGCGAGTTTCTCCGGATGCTCAAAGTTATCAGTGAGCGCCTGCACGTCGGCGATCAAAACATACGTGTCATACTCATCTTGCAGTCGCACACGATTTTGCAGTGAACCCACATAATGGCCGAGGTGAAGCGGCCCGGTCGGACGGTCTCCAGTGAGTATACGTTTCCTCATCGGAGACTCGGGTCAATCAGGCTATGCATCGTTTTGATATCCTCGACAATCTCACTCATTTCGTGGCCCGGCTCAGTCTCAAGACACATCGGAATCCCCACGAAGCGCTTGTCATTGATCAGGCGCCGGAATACTTCCAGCCCGATATGTCCTTTCCCGATATGCTCATGACGATCGACCCGCGAATGGAACGGCTTCAACGAATCGTTGAGATGAAACGCGGCGACCCGATCCAGGCCAACCTTTTCGTTGAGTTCACTGAAGGTCCGGTCGTAGCCCTCATCACCGCGCAGGTCATAGCCAGCCGCAAACGCATGCTCAGTATCGAAGCATAGCCGCAGCCGTTCGTTCTCCTTCACCAAATCGTAAATCCACTTGATCTGTTCGAAGCGGAAGCCCAGATTGCTGCCTTGACCCGCCGTGATCTCGATAGCGATTTTGGTCTTATAGCCGGGACATGCCGTATGCGCCTCGTCGAGCGACCGTGCGATTGCCGCGATTCCCGCCTCCTCACCCGCGCCGACATGCGCCCCCGGATGCGCGATCAAAAACGGCACGTCCAGTTGTTCGCACCTTTCCAGCTCGTCGATTACTCCTTCGACTGACTTCTTGCGCAGCTTTTCGTCCGGCGCGCCCATATTAACCAGGTACGAATCATGCGCGACGACCATTGTGAGCCCGCTCTCGCCAAAATTACGCTTAAACGCCTCGATCTCTTCCTTTGGATACGGTTTCGCCGCCCATTGCCGCGACGACTTCGTGAAAATCTGCACGCATTCGCATCCGGTATCCCGCGCTCGCACTAGCGCCTGGCTCACGCCGCCCGCTATCGACATATGGGCACCGATCAACGGCCGTTTATGGCCGCCCTTGGATGCCCCAGTATTCTTCGATGTCATCAACTTCTAACCGCCGTAATTGATTCGCAATCTTACCTGAAAGCTGGAGCCGCCACTTTGCGCGACGGCGATCCCTAGAGAAATTCCGCAAAGACTGAATCCGCCATTTCGAGTCCGCGATCGCTTAACCGAATTCGATCGCCGTCGCGCACCAGCAATCCATCTTCGGCCAGCCGCGCCGCGCGTGCGCCGAAGATCTCGTCGAAGCTTCGCGAAAAACGCCGCTGAAAATCCGCCTGCCGAAAGCCTTCGGCTAAACGCAGGTTGAGAAAGACGAACTCCCCGGCCGCCATCGCCTCTTCGATCGTCTCATGTCCCACCTCGGCCTTTCCTTCGAGCGCCGCCGTGATATAGCGCGCTGGCATCCGTTCATTCCACCACCTACGGCCACCCGTGCCCCGCCGCGCAAAGCTATGCGCCCCCGCGCCGAGTCCGAGGTAACTCTCCGCATGCCAATAGGTCAAGTTATGCTGGCATTCCCGCCCCAGCTTCGCATAGTTGGAAATCTCGTACATCCCATAGCCTCGGCGCGGCAACTCCTCCCTCACTGCCGCGTACATCGCCGCCTGATCGTCATTCGGCAGCGGCTTGATCCTGCCCCGCCGTAACTCCGTATAGAACGCCGTACCTTCCTCGAACGTCAGGTTGTAGGCCGACACGTGATCGGGTTCGAGCGCCGCTACTTCGCCGATATCATCCATCACCTCATCGAGCGTCTGCCCCGGCACCGCGAAAATCAGATCGAGATTCAGCCGCTCAAACCCCGCCTGATGGGCCCTCCGCGCCGCCATCCGCGTCTCTTCCGGTCCATGTATTCGCCCGAGAAATTTGAGCGTCGCAGGATTGAAGGATTGCGCACCGAAGCTCAGCCGATTCACCGCAGCCGTGCGAAATCCCTTTAGCTTGGCTAAATCGACCGTCCCCGGATTCGCTTCCAGCGTGATCTCGGCATCCGCCTCGATTCCAAACCGCCGCTCAGCCGACTCGATTATTCTGCCGATTGACCCTGGACTGAACAGCGACGGCGTCCCGCCGCCGAAAAATATCGTGCGAATCCTGTCATCGCTCCATGGCGGTTCCCCGCTCCGGTCCGCCATCTCGGCGCACAACGCCTGGACGTAATTTTCCTCCGGCCAGTTCGCTACCGCATGCGAATTGAAATCACAGTAGGGACATTTCGAGTGGCAATAAGGAATATGAATATAAAGTGAGAAGCTCATCAGCCCGTGCGAGTGAATAACCGGAGCATACCATTATTTCGCCCTTGCATGCCCCCCGTTATACTCGACGGCGATCGCACCAAGGGAATCTCGCGGACTCCCGCCCGCACGTCTTTTAACTATGCCAACCACGCCCAGCCCAAACCCGCAGCCGGTAACTGCCGGCGCTGACTCCGCCGGTGTGGCGCCAAATAAAGGTGCGGCTGGGGTTGCTCCTTATCTGCCGAACATGGCCGGCCTGGTCGCGGCGGGGATTCTCCTCAGCCGTATCGCTGGGTTGGTCCGCGAGAGCATTTTTGCCCATTACCTTGGCGATTCCGCCGCAGCCGACGCCTTCAAAGCC
The DNA here is from genome assembly GCA_035502655.1 of Binataceae bacterium (SeqCode). Taxonomy (GTDB): domain Bacteria; phylum Desulfobacterota; class Binatia; order Binatales; family Binataceae; genus DATJUF01. Next base: position 9,499 of record DATJUF010000255.1, on the reverse strand, counting down.
GCCTTTCGCATCCCCAATATCCTGCAAAACCTGTTTGGCGAGGGCGTCCTCTCAGCCTCTTTCATCCCTGTTTACAGCCGCCTCCTGAGCGAAGGCGAGCAAGAAACCGCCGACCTCGTCGCCTGGGCCGTCGGTGCGATGCTGGCCCTCGCGGTCGCGATCCTGGTCGCCGCCGGCGTATTGGCCGCACCTTACATGATCGACGCGATCGCTCCCGGCTTTCATGGCGAACGGCGCGAACTCACGGTCCACCTCGTACGCATTCTCTTCCCCGGCGCCGGACTCCTCGTAATTTCAGCTTGGTGCCTTGGCGTCCTCAATAGCCATCATCGGTTTTTCGCCTCTTACGCCGCGCCAGTCGCCTGGAATCTCGCGATTATCGCCAGCCTCGTATGGTTCGGACCGCGCAGCTCGCAGGATCATCTCGCCGCGATGGTCGCGTGTGGCGCCGTGGCCGGTGCCCTCCTGCAAATCCTCGTTCAACTGCCGCAAACCCTCCCCTTAGTCGGCCGTATCCGGCTCCATTTTGCCCGCGTGCGCGAGCAGCTTCGAGTCGTCTTCAATAATCTGCTGCCCGTGGTCGCCGGACGCGGCGTCGGCCAGGTCAGCGGCTATATCGACAACCTGCTTGCAAGCCTGCTCCCGACCGGCGCCGTCGCCGCGATTAACTACGCCCAAATCCTCTATCTTCTCCCGATCAGCCTCTTCGGGATGTCCGTCGCCGCCGCCGAACTCCCCACGATGTCCCGCGCGGCCGCAGCAGGCAAGGAGCGTACCGCCGACGCCCTCCGCGCCCGCCTCAACTCCGGCCTCCGGCAAATCTCCTTTATGGTCGTGCCGTCCGCCGCCGCTTTTCTCTTCATCGGCGACGTCATCGTCGGCCTGCTTTTCCAGTCCGGCAGATTCAGCCACGCCGACGTGCGCTACGTATGGGGCGTGCTGGCGGGCTCGGCGGTCGGCCTTCTCGCCGCCACGATGGGCCGCCTCTATAACTCCTCCTTCTACGCCCTGTCCGACACTCGGACGCCGCTCAAATTCGCCATCATCCGCGTGACCCTGACCCTGATCCTCGGCTATCTTTGCGCGATCCCGCTGCCACCGCTCCTTGGCATTGCGCCGAAATGGGGTGTCGCTGGCCTTACCACTTCAGCCGGCCTCGCCGCCTGGGTCGAGTTCAGCCTGCTACGATGGAGTCTCAATCGGCGCCTCGGATGGACCGGTTTGCCGCGTCCCTACCTGGCGCGGCTATGGCTGATGGCTTTGACTGCCTCTGCCGCTGCTGTCGCCATCAAATTCTCGATTCACGCCGGTCCGCGCCTGACCGGCCTGGCCGTCATTCCGGTTTACGGTGCCGTCTACCTTGGGATGGCCTGGTGGATGGGCATTCCGGAACTTAATCGGATCATCGGCTACGCCCGCGGCCGCCTCCGCTCCTAATAACGCCAGAAGCACCTGCACAAACCGCCCGTATTTCTCCTACTTTTCAAATCCTTTCAATAACGCGACGTGATCGGTGGTTTTTACAGGAGCTTGGGAAAACCACACGTTATCGTCGTAAGGGATGTTCGCTCTTCTTTCGAAAAAGAATTGACCAGGTTGCGGTGGAATCCTTCCCAATTGATCAAAGAACAAATGGACGGAACTAACTTCGTACCGCGGCACGTTAATGCCGTAGGTACTAAGTAGAGCTGTAACTTTTTCTCCAGCCGGTCTAAAGCTTGGTACATAGGCTTCAAGCGGCTTCATTTTTACTTCAATTTGGCTCACATAATATCGAGGCCCAGATGAACTTACTTTCGGAATAGCAGTCTTAGCCCATTGAGCAAGATCATCCAAGAACAGGTCTGTATCATCCGTAGACGATGCCGTATCCACGACTAGTCCGTCATTAAAAATAGCGAAACGATCAATAACAATTGTCCTTTCATCGACTATCAATTTACCATGCTTAAATTCTGCGCCTTTGGGCGAATCAGATGGTACAAGGTCTTCTTCCTTTGGCGCAGACAAAAATCCGTACTTTGCCTTTATCTCTTTAACAATGTCTGGAAGATACCCCACGGTCCCACCAGCCGTTTTGATAGCTTGAACAGAACGAGCGAGAATAATGTTGCGAATTTCCATAATCGCTCTTCAAGCAGCAGCCGGCAATTGCGACATTCGCGGTTTCGGCTGCTGCTCGGGGCAAGTCATTCGTTCAAAATCGGAAGGATCAGGAGGCCTATTCGGTCGGTCTTTACCCTCGAAGGCCGCTAAATCTTCACTAGGCGGAACGTGACTAGTACTTTGGCCAACCAAGTCGGCGATATTTGTTACCGAAGGATCGTCTAGGTCAACTGCCATGCCAAGCAATAAGTCACTTAAGGTGTTGAGAGTCCAGTTGCCTGAAATGCCGAGCCAGCGATTTAGTTGAGCCTTATCAATATCAATCCGTTCGGCCAATGTTTTTTGAGTCAAGCCGTTACTCTTCTGCTGCTGCTTGAACGTTTGGCTAATTAACCGATGAATTCTGTTTTGAAGCCTTCGTCGGTAATAGGTCCTGGTCCGTAACGAGATTGGGTTTCCATTTTCGATCTCAGACAAGATCGACGTTTGTGAGATAGTCATCAATGTCATCTCCGTTACTGACGGGTGAATAGGTAAACAATCCCTGCCAATCCTTAATGCATTGGCGTTTGATTCCTTTCCAATTGAGAGTTCTTTTGATGCGTCCGATAGGACCGATAAGCGCAACGAAAACGTCTCTATAAGCAAACCGCCCGAAAAGTCTCAGTTGAGGTGTTGTGTCGTAAATTCGTATTTCCCAGACCTCTTCGATTGCGGGCAATAGCCGAGCCATGCGGCAATATTGATGATTAGACTCCAAGGCAACGTCAAATCGTTCGCCAAGCATGATCTCATCCAAATCTTGCTCAGTCTCTGCGGCTAAGTGGCGATTGCTCTTTATGAAAGCTTCAATCTGCGGTGTCACATATAGTTGGCGTCGTTTTGATAGAGGCACCTGATTGGCGCGGATTTCGTTTGATGGGTACAAAGCAAAGAGCCGTCCGCTTCCAACATGTTCTTTTATTTGATCTAAGATTGACATATAAGTCAATCGGAATCGAGTCGCTAGAGAAGACGATGGGGATCGTTGACGAGGGAAGCCAACGGGAAGGCCGATTCAAACTGACACTACCCGGCATCGCCATCTGCACGGGTTGCGTCTCAGGCCCTTGATTTGCCGTGTTTCTTCTGGCCTTTAATTAGAGTATCGTTCGTCGTCGCACCTTCGTCACCGCGGACCTGCGCGATCTTTGCGGTCGTGCTATGGCCCGCCAGCAGCGGCGCAAGCGCAACCTTGCCCCCGTAGGATTCAACGAAACGCTGGCCGTCAACCTGCTGCCCCGCGTAGTCCTCGCCCTTGATCAAAACGTCGGGACGAACCGTGCGGATAATCCTCTCGGCGCGCACGTCATCGAACACCACTACATGATCGACCAGCTCCAGCGCCGCCAGCATCCGCGCGCGATCAACCGCGCCGTTGATCGGCCGCCCGGACCCCTTGAGTTCGCGCACGCTGCGGTCACTGTTCAGGCCAACCACCAGCAGATCGCCCTGCCGCCGCGCGTAGCCGAGCAACTGCAGATGGCCCGCATGCAGCATGTCGAAGCATCCGTTGGTAAAGACGATCCGGCGTCCGTCGCGGCGCGCACGTTCGAGCAGCGCATTGATTTCATCACCCGCGACGATTTTGCGCTCGTAGGAATTGTCCGGCGAGCGCAGCGCCAGCGCGATATCTTCACGCGAGATTATCTCCGCGCCGATCCGGCCCACTTCGATTCCCGCCGCTAGGTTCGCCACCATCGCCGCTGACGAGAAACTCAAGCCCGCGATCGTCAAAAAGCCAAAGAACGTCAGCACCACGTCGCCTGCCGCCGTAACGTCGTAAACCTGCTGCGGCGCCGTCGGGATATAGGTATCAGTGCCGTCTGCCTCAGCCAGATACATGCCTTCGCGATCCAGCGTGATCAGGCACGCCTTGAGTCCCAGCCGCTTGGTCAGCTTTTCCGCTGCTGCCCGCCACTCTCCCCGATCGCCGAGCCGCGTTCCGGTCGCGACTTCAGTCTCGTGGCGATTCGGCGTGATCGCGGTTGCCCCCTCGTAAATCGAAAAATCTTCAGTCCGCCGCGGATCAGCGATCACCGGAATTCCCCGGCGATCCGCCCCCTCGATCAGGCCGCGCAGCAATCCCGGCGTCAGCAGGCCTTTGTTGATATCCGAGATCAGTACGCCGTCAGCCTGTTCCAGCTCATCCTTGAGCCGAGCTTTGAGATTCCGTTCGAGCGCCGTGCTCAGCGGCGACGAATCTTCCTCATCGACCCGCAGTAATTGCTGCGTACCGCGATTTGCAGATTGCACCGAGCCGAGCATCCGCTCCTTCACGATTGTCGGCCGATCGGGATCGACCATCAGCGACTTGGTAACGATTCCGAGGTCGCGAAACATCTCGCGCAGGAGCCGTCCATTGCGATCGTCGCCGACTATCGAGAGCGCTCGCGGATTCGCCCCAAGCGCCCGCAGATTCGCCATGACGAAACCCGCATTGCCCGGCTTTTCCTCGCGCCTGTTCACCTTTAGCACCGGGATCGGCGCTTCCGGCGAAATCCGCTCGACATCGCCCCATAAGTAACGGTCAAGAATCACTTCCCCGGCCACCAGCACGCGCAGCGACTTGGTGTCGGGAATTTTTAACGGCACCCCCGCGCCATTGGCGGTACCAGACTTGATCGATTTCCGCCGAGCAGCCATCAAGCTAGAATCATACGGAATCCGGCCCGCGTATTTAAGCTTCCCCATCTCCGGCGCTGCTGAGCGAAAAGTTCAGTCCGGCATTTGCCACGGCACTTTAACGATTATGATTCGTTGCTTGCCGGTCCGCATCAGCCGCAGCGCGAGCATTTCCGGGCGTTGGTTATGCAATAGATAATCCAGCCAGCGCCGCTCGACCAGTTCAGGCAGCAGCACCGCGATCATGCGATCCGGATGCTCTTCTTCGAGTTCGATGATGCGATCTACCACCGGCTTGATGACGAACCGGTAAGGAGAATCGATCACCTCCAGTTTTGGCACTGGGCGGTTTGCCCGCCGCGCCGGCTCCTCCACAAATTTTTTCCAATCCTCTTGCAGCGCTGGCGTATGTGCCTCATAGCGAATGTGCAACGCTTGGATTTCATCTGAGATCGACACCGCGAAGCGGAGCGCGCGCCGCGTGATCCGGTTCCATCGATCAACCGGAACAACAACTAACGGGCTGCGCGAGCCATCCTGCTCAAACGCTTCCGCCTCTGTTTGCTGCTCGATCCGCCGATAATGGCGGTTTACCATCAGCATGATCGCGATCAGCGCCGGTACAAGAATCACCACGATCCACGCGCCCTCAGCGAACTTGGCGGCTACCACTATCAGCGCCGTAAGCAGTGTGGCTACCGCTCCGAAGCCATTAATTGCCATTCGGTAGCGATCGCCGGCCTGACCCTTCCGGCTCCAATGGGCCACCATTCCCGCCTGCGACAAGGTAAACGCCATAAAGGCGCCCACCGCGAACAGCGGAATCAATCTATCGGTGACCCCGCCGAAGATCACCAGCAGCAGTGCCGAGAGTACGGCCAGCACGCATATACCCTCTGTATGCACCAGCCGCCGCCCACGATTCGCAAATGCTACCGGCAGAAACCGATCCTCCGCCACCGCCCGGCATACCCGCGGAAAATCCGCGAACGAAGTATTCGCCGACAGGCACAGAATCACTACGATAGAGGCGATACTAATGCGGTAGAAAATCCCCTTGCCCGCCACCGCGCCCAGCAATTGCGACAGGATGCTTTGATAAGCCGCGGTCCCCGGAGAGGTCGCGACGATCCCATACGCATGCGACAGATACGCGATTCCGCCCAGCAGCACCGCCAGGATCGCGATAATCACCCCGAGCGTCCGCTGCGCTGTAGGAACCGCCGGCTCATGAAAAGCGGCCACCCCATTGCTCACCGCTTCAATCCCGGTCATCGCCGTACAGCCGCTCCCGAAGGCCCGCAATATCAGCCAGGCTCCGGCAGCGTGCATCGCTGCGCTCATTTGACGCGGCGGCGCGGCCATTGGATGCGGATGGCCGCCCGACGAAAAAACCGCCCATAAGCCCAATCCAATCATCGTGAACAGCGTCCCGACGAACAGGATCGCCGGCCATATGAAGAGCATCCCGGGCTCGCTGATTCCGCGCAGATTCACGATTGTTAGAATCACCAGGATTATCAGGCACAGCGCCAACGTATGCGGCTGCAGCCGCGGAATTGCCGAGATAATCGCACCTGTCCCGGCCGAAATCCCCACTGCCACATTCAACAGATAATCGATCATCAGCGCCGCCGCGGCGAGCAGTCCGGCACGTTCACCTAGATTCTCGCGAGCGACCGTATAAGAACCACCACCTAGGGGATACGCGGCAATAGTCTGCCGATAGCTTAGAAAGACGATCGCAAGCAGTACGCAGATCGCCGCCGTAATCGGCAGGATATAGAATGCGCCAGCCGTACCTATCGGTATCAGAACCGTCAGTGCGGCTTCGGGTCCATAGGCTGCTGAACTGAGCGCGTCAAGGCCGAATACCGGAATCCCTGACGCTGTTCCGAGCCGCTGCTGGCCTTCTTCATCTGAGGCCAGCGGGCGGCCGAGAATCAGATGGGCAAGTGACAACTTCCGCATAAAACGTCCCAGGCTGGAGCGGCGCCGTGCCATCTTTTGGGTTCAGCCCGGCCGCGAACCAATCCTCGGACGATAGCTAACCGCCTTGTGGAAAATCCAATGGCGCACACGAAGGCAATGAGTTCGCTTGCGCCTCGAAGGTTTAACTCTTGATTATGGAATTATTTATGGAAGTTGCCGCTACCACATTTTCATTCGCGAAACTCTGGATCGATTGGATCTTCTCGTCCCCGATCATTCGATTTTTTGTATTTGCTGCTCGCTTGAGGCACGGATGAAGTCCGGTAGCGGGACAAAATGCACTGCGTTGAGATACTTCGGTGTGTTGCCGCCTAAAGGCGAGTTCGCCCACAGCAGGAAATCGCGCAACGCCTTCGCCACCGCAGGATCGGGTTGGCGAGTCGAAACCACTGCGTACTCATAATTGATCAATGGGTAGGAGTTATCGCCGGGAGCAAAGGCCAGGCTTAGCCGCTCGTCGGGCGGCGTGCGGCTGTCGAGTTCGGACGCTGCCGCGCTCATCGTTTCTGGTGTCGGCAATAGGAATCTCCCGCTCTGGTTCTTGATCATCGCTGTACCCAGGTGAGCCTTGGCGGCCTCGTCTGCGAAGCTGATACCGATATAGCCAATTGAATAAGGGGTCTCGGCCACTGCCTTCAACATGCCGGCGTTTCCGACAGCAGTCTTTTCCCCAGGCACGCTCGGCCACGCAACGCTGGTGCCATAGCCGATCTTATCGTCCCAACTCGGCGTGGAAAAATCGAGAAACTGCGTAAACACGAAAGTGTCGCCCGAGGCATCCGCACGCCGAATCAGAATGATCTCATGATGCGGCAACGTCACGCCAGGATTGAGCGCCTTGATCGGTTCCGCATCCCATTCCCGGATCTTTCCCGAGTAAATACCCGCGATTGCCGGTCCATCGAGTTTCAGCGGGGTCCCGCCGTTCCTAGGAAGATTATAGTTGACTGTCTGCGCTGCGATCGCCAGCGGAATATTGACGATCTGCGTGTTCTGTTCAGCCTGCTCGTCGGACATATATGCATCCGACGCGCCTATTTGTGCCGTTCCCGAAATTGCGGCTTCGATCCCCGCCCCGGAACCGGTTGCTGCCGTTGTGATCGTTACGTTTGGATTGGAAGCTAGATAATCCGGAATCCATAGATTGAACAACGGCAGCAGTAGAGTGGAACCCGTTTCACGGAGCTGCACGGACGCCGCGCTCGCCGGCCTGGCGATAACAGCGAGCAGGCAGCAAGCGAGCGCCACGGCGCAGGTCCGCCTCAATGCGGAATTTCCCATAACCATACGGTCTTTCCTTCAGGCAACTTGCCCGCCAATTCGATCAGCTTGAGCTTCGGCCAATCTCGTCAAGGCTCACGCCAGTTGTCTCAATCCGGTAGAGCCAGGTAACCACCGCCCCGAGCAGTGAAGAAACTACCAGCACATAGAGCAGCAGCCGCGTCCCGATAGCGGAGAGCATGATCGGGAACATGAATGCGGTTGTGACTGCGCCGATCTTGCCGAAGGCCGCAGCGAAACCCGCCCCCATGCCGCGCACCTCAGTAGGAAAGACCTCGCCCGCTAGCAGATAGGTCTGTGAGTTCGGACCGAGATTGGTCATGAAGTCGAACAGCATGAATCCCGCGAAGATAAGAAAGATCTTCGACTCGCCGCTCGCGCCGATCGAGCATGAGGCGATCAGCAGCCCAACCGCGCATCCTATAAAACCGGCAGCCTGTAGCCAGATACGGCCGAGCCTGTCGGCCAGAACCACCGCAAATAGGATGCCCACAATCAGCAGGACCGTGATCATCGCAGCCCCTTTTGCCGCCAGGATGTCATTGGCAATCACGTCGCTCAGGCTGCGGATATGGTCAGGCGGACCCCCGAGCGCCGCTGCCAGAATTGTTGGTGTGAAAATGCCTATTCCGTAAGTGCTGAGGTCTTGGAGGAACCACGGTACCGAAGCAAGAATGGTGGCCCGGCGGTTGCGCTCCTTGAAAAGGGTAAAAAAGGACTGTCCGGACCGGCTCTCATGTCCGCTGGCCGGCCGCGCCAGCCTGATCTCCGCCGGGTACTGTGGCTCGCGCTTCAGCAGCCGGATGGCCGCTTTCTCGGCTGCGTCATGCGCCCCGCGTACTGCCAGCCAGCTAGGGCTTTCGGTGATGAAGAAGCGCCCGATGGTCACGATCAGTGCCGGAATGAGCACCGTCGCGAACATCCAGCGCCAGGCTCCAAGCGTGGGATCTTGCTCGAGCACGAGGCATCCGATTCCAGTGCCCGCTAGCGCACCAACCGCCTGAAAGGCAAACGCCCCAAGCACCAGCTTCCCTCGATTGGCGCTGGGAGTGCTTTCAGAGATGATCATGTGGGCGGTCGGATAATCGCAGCCGAGTGCCATGCCGAGGCCAAACAAGCAGATCGCCAGTGACGCGAAGTTGGTACTCAGAATCAATAGCGCGAGGAAAGCCGTAAACAGAATCATCTCGGCGATGAACATCCGCTTACGCCCGAAATAATCGGATAGTCCGCCAAGCAGCAGCGCCCCAACCAGGATCCCGGCGAGGCTTCCTGCGCTGGCGATACCCTTATTCGCCGCTCCCAGATGGAATTCGCGCACGATCAGCGGCAATGCCACGCCGGTCATGAACACCACGAAACCCTCGAAGAACTTGCCCGCTGCCGCCAGCGTCCAGATACTCCATTGCATGGCCGTCATTGGCGGAGATTTCAGCCGGGTGCCGTCGCTCCAGGC
>DATJUF010000254.1:0-5740 GCA_035502655.1 Binataceae bacterium (SeqCode) | reverse complement strand
CAGGTTCATGGCGGGGTTGCGCAGGGGATCGGCCAGGCTCTGCTCGAAGCGGTCGTCTACGACCCTGCGAACGGGCAGTTGCTCAGCGGCTCCCTGCTCGACTACGCCCTGCCGCGCAGCGACGACCTGCCGCCCTTCGAGATCACTTTGGTGGAGGCGCCGAGCGCGGCCAATCCGCTCGGCGTCAAGGGATCCGGGCAGGCGGGCTGCATGGCCGCGCCGCAGACCGTGATGAACGCGATCCTCGATGCGCTGGCTCCGGTTGGCGTGACAAGGCTCGACATGCCGGCGACACCGGAACGAATCTGGCAGGCGATCCAGGCGACAAAACGGCGCTCGACGCATTGACGCATTGACGCATTGATGGGTATGCGATGACCATGCTGGCGGCGAAGGAAGATCTCGAAATCTGCTTTGCGCACGCCGCATATCGGCTGCGGGAGCATTTTCTTGCGCGCGGAACCGGTATCCGGAGCTTCGAGGTCCGCACGCGCGAGGCGCTCGAGGCGCAGATCGGGGCGGCCGATGTTCTCGTGATCTCCGGCCTCTGGCAGGACGCGCTCCTTGAAAAGGCCGGGCGGCTTCGCTTCATCCAATCGATCAGTGCCGGCGTCGATCAGTACGGACGCGAGGCGCTCGCGCGGCGCGGTGTCCGCCTGGCGAGCGCGCACGGAGCGAATGCGCGCGCGGTTGCAGAACATGCGATGGCACTCGTGCTGGCGCTGGCGCGGCGGCTGGCGGAAGCGCGCGACAACCAGGCGCGAAAGTTCTGGCGCGGCATGATCGGCGATCCGTCGGCCCGGGAAGGGGAGCTTGGGGGCAAGACCATGCTGATCGTCGGGCTGGGGCGAATCGGGAGCAATATCGCGGGGCTTGCCAAGGCATTCGGGATGACGGTGCTTGCGATCAAGCGCGATCCCGCTTCCGGCGCCGGCGCGGCGGACCAAATCGTTGCGCCGGATCGGCTTGCGTCGCTTGTCGGGCAGGCGGATTTCGTGGTGCTTTCCTGCCCGCTGACCGCGGAAACCACGCGGCTGATCGACGCCTCCGTTCTCGCGCGCTTCCGCCCTTCTGCATTCCTCGTCAATGTCGCACGCGGTCGCTGTGTCGATGAACCGGCGCTCATCGAAGCCCTGGAGGAGAAGCGGCTTGCCGGCGCGGCCCTCGATTGCGCCGAGGCAGAGCCGCTGCCGCCAACCTCGCCGCTCTGGACAATGCCGAACGTGCTGATCACCCCGCACACGGCGGGCGAGACGCAGGCTTACGAAGACAATGTGCTGGATCTGTTGCTCGAGAATCTCGATCGCCTGTGGCGCGGCGAGACCGTGCTTCGCAACCAGATCGTCTGAGCGCGTGGCGCGGAGGCGGGCGGCCGTGATGTATCGTTTTGAATTTCGGCTTGGGGTAGTTTTCGGCCTGTCGGCTTTCAAGCGGGGCCGGTCCGAAGCAGACATTCGTGTCACGACGGCCATTGGCCGGGAACGGTCTGACTGTTTGTCGACACGTAACGTTGAAGAGACCCTTGCCAGCTTCTAGGGCGTCAACTGCAACCGAGTGCTACGTCGGCGGGTTCCACCCGCCGTGTGATGACCATGTTCGACGTTGCCTCGCTGGGTCGAGACCATCGATTCGCCCTAAGATTGGAAAATCGGCACGCCTTGGGGTAATCTCTCTGAGGGATAATATTCTTAGCAAATGGGATGGTTGGTAGGGGTTGACGCTCAGTGCATTTCTCAATCCTTCATATTTCCGATCTCCACCGCGACCTCAGCGATGAGATCAACAACGTGTGGCTGCTGGAGTCCCTGATAAGCGACTTCGGTCAATTCGACCGACAAACGCCGGAGATCATCAAGCCCACCTTAGCCGTCGTAACCGGCGACCTCGTGTACGGCGTCGCTCCGGGCATGATGGGTGCTGGCAAGGAGCTTGAGCGCCAATATGCACAGGCTGAGGAGTTTTTGGTTGGACTAGCCGAGCAGTTCTTCGAGGGGCGGCGCGAACGCGTGGTCATCCTGCCCGGCAACCACGACATCTGCTATAGGGATGTGATGGCCTGTGCGCAGTCTATCACCATTCCACTCGACCAGGCGAAGAAGGCCGCGCTTGTGACTGAATTCTTTATGCCACGATCTATGCTCCGATGGTCTTGGCGTGATCTATGCTTTTACCGGATATTCGATACAAATCTCTATCTCGACCGACTACGGTATTTCGCGGCCGCATACGAGCGATTCTATCAAGGAAGCCGAACGTTTCCGCGCGAGCCTGAGTTGCAGTACGACACGTTCGATTTTCCTGACATCGATTTCAGTATCGTCGCATTGAACAGCTGCTTCAATAATGATCCGCTGCGCCGAGCGGGGGCTTTTCATCCGAGCGCTTTAACCGAGGCGTGCAGGACTTTGCGTCAGCCCAGCCGTGCCGGATGGCTGCTGGCTGTCGCGTGGCACCATAACCTTGTTGGCGGCCCGGCTCAGGACGACTTTCTCGACCCACAATTCCTGCAACTCCTCATGGACGCCGGAGCATCAATTGGATTCCACGGGCATCAGCATTTAGCTGAATGCTTCGATGAGCGCTATCGAATTGGGCCCGATGCCCGTAAGATAACTATTGTTAGCGCAAGCACTTTATGCGCGGAGCCTAGCAAACTTAGTCCTGGCGCGCCTCGCAGCTATAATGTCGTTGAGGTCGATACGGCAGCGTGGACAGGTCGTGTACACCAGAGGCAGATGGTGAACAAGCTGTACAACCTTCCCGTTTGGGGACCCGGACATTTTGTTAGTACGAATCGTTCATATTGCGATTTTGAACTTTGTAGACCGCTCGCGGTTCGACCTAGCAAGCTCGACGCGCAGCTACTACTTGAAGAGGCTGACCGTGCTATCGGAACGGAGCGATGGCAAGATGCAATAAGCATACTTGATAAGGTTCGCGACGCGCCGCTTGCACGACCTCTGCTCCTGCGCGCACTTGCCGAATTGGGCGAGGCACGGACTACCATTGCGACACTTTGGCCGCCGCAATCAATTGAAGAGGCGGTGATGGTTGGCGGGGCAATTGTAGACAGCGGAACACGAGAGGAAGCGAATTCATTCCTTCATCTAGAGCTTGTTATGAACCGCAACGATGCGAGCCTACGCGAAATTTCTCACCGGGTCAGAGAAAGGCGTTTGAAATGACCAATGGAATCATATTTCAGGTGGAAACGACCCGTGTTCTTGAGATTCTTACACGGGAAATCTACGATTCGCCGCTCGCTTTGATCCGCGAAAATCTCCAAAATGCATACGATGCGGTGCGTATGAGATTCGCCAAATCAGGAAGCTTAGTCGAAGGTGGCCGTATCGATATCCGGATAGGCGACGGAGAAATTTCTATCGCTGACAACGGAATTGGCATGACCGAACGTGTACTACGCGAGAATTTCTGGAAGGCGGGCTCCAGCGGTAAACATTCGGACGACGCACGTAGAGCCGGAGTTGTTGGAACCTTCGGCATCGGAGCCATGGCGAACTTCGGAGTCTGCACTCGACTCACCGTGGAGACAATGACAGAGGGCTCGACGGAGGCGCTACGTAGTGTCGCTGAGCGAGATGCCCTCAAAATAGCGGAGGAGTGCATCAGCCTCGAACGCGTCGTTGAAGGACGAGATATTGGCACGACAGTTATCGCAACTTTGGACGCTGATAACGGGGTTAGCGCAGATCAAGCCAAACGCTACTTGCTCCCCTACGTTGGTTTGCTTCCAGTCCCTGTCTACCTCAACGATGAGCTGATTAGCGGCAATTCTATCGAGTCTCAACTTCGGATTTCCGCGCGTCAATTTACTCAGCTTGGCGCCGAGAGGAGGCGCTGGACGGACAACAGCAGCGCGGCCAAATTCGATGTCCGTGTCGATCCAAACGGACAGGTCCTTGTCTATGTTACTGAGGTGAGCCTTAGTGGAGCTTCCGTCGAGGGTGGTATGACCCTTCTTCAAGCCGGCAGCCAGCTCATGGGGTTACGTTCATACTTTGGGCTAGCGCCGATCCCAGCAATTGGTCCCTATCAGTTCGGCGGGTTTGCTAATCTGTCATTCCTTCAGCCAACGGCCGGGCGTGAGGCACTAAGCCGCGAGTCGATCTCCCAGGTGACCAGTCTTGTGGGACTCGCTGAATGGGCTACCTCAAGACTTCTTGCCAAGAATGCTCTCGCAGATAGGAACAACGCTTTTCTGCAATGGATCAAAAACAATAAGCAGTTTGAACTTGCCGGTAAGGTCCTAATCCGCGCTCTACCCGAGGAAAGGGATGTGCCTTTAAGTGAAATCAAATCTCATGCTGGCACTCGCACTATACATTATTACACCGGTGTTGATCGGCATATTATCGCAACATTTGCCAATGAAAGCACGTGTTTGTTGCAAGTGGTGCAGGGCAACCCGCGTCGGGACATCCAGCTCCGCTATGTCGTGGATGTCCTGGGAATAGGGCAAGTACCAGACCAGGCTCGGGTGACACGGATATATGAAGTGAGCGAGCTGACCGCGCCAGAGGCCTCCGTTATCCTACACATCGCATCGATACTACGCGATGATTATCTTGTTCCTGATGTACAGCCTGTCCTAGCAGACATATCGCACCAAGTGTCGATACTGCCCGTGAAAGAAGATGAACAACTCAAATTATACATTTCAAGGTCTAGCACTGTCTTGGCGCCCTTGCTGGAGCTTTATGGCAAAGCGTATCGCCTGTTTGACCAGTTTATGAAAGACTTCGTGCGGGTCCAGATTTATCATAGAATTCAGCAGTATGTACCATCTTCCACCCGAGGCGGAGTGGAGGCCCTGCGAAAGATTCTTGAGCGCAATCGCGAATTGTATCGATACGAAGAGACCGAGGTCGGCGATCTTGCGGGAGAATTGGGAGAATATTTGAGAGGAGAAAGAACCCTTGGCCAGATTTTGCGGGGGACCTACTCAAGAAACCGCTCGCAGTCGCAAAGCGTTTCCGCCCATCAGATAGGCTCGGTCGAGAACGAGATACCAGGCGTCATTGACTCGCCTGTGTCGCCTCCGGTTGAGGAAGATCAGGCGTTCTCGCCGAATCCTCCAATTGTCAGGGCTTCTGTTACATCCAACATGAAAATCCTCACAACATTCGAGGAGTATCCTCCGCTCAATGGGTTTAAGATGCTACTTGGACTTTCGGACAGCCTTATGCGATCCGAAGCGGACTTCTTCCGCATACCGCATACCACACGGATACTGTGGGGTGGCCATCGCATCGTCTACATCTTTACAGAGTCAACTGGCCAACTGAACTTATATTACGATATCGAACTTCGTGAGCCGGTTGATCCTGAGACGGCGGGCGGTGGGATGTTCCCCACCACGACACTCATCACGAAAAACCGAATTTTCGTTCCGGTTCCCCAAGAGCTGGCGAGTGAATTCAAAGTCACAGGAGGACCGAAAGAGTTTTTCGTGAGATTCGACATTTTGAGTACCCAGACGGAATGAAGGGCGCCAATCGACAGTCGACGGCCTGCCAGCGTCCAGCCCTGGGACGACCTTTCAGTCAGAAATGGCGAAGTTGATCGGGCGCTTTCCACATGCCGGGGGAGCACCATAGCACCATCGGTGCTATGTCTGCTTACTGAATTGAGACGCTTCTGCTGAACGACCATGATGGTGAAGGTTTTCGGATGCCGTCAGGCGTACGAAAACCGCCCAAGCACGAACCCGCGGGCCGGA
>DATJUF010000253.1:0-7215 GCA_035502655.1 Binataceae bacterium (SeqCode) | reverse complement strand
CGCATCTCCGGACATTCGCCAGAGCACGAACTGTATTGTTTCAACACATCGGCGATAATCATTGAGCGGCCGGCACGGCTTACGATCTCAAGTCCAATCGAATCGCAGCATCCATTGGAAAATTATTAGTGTACTCGAATTGACTATTGATGATGTCTCATCGGCGGACACGCGGCAAGACACCGAGTGCTTCAGTTCAGAACACACCGCAAAAGTTTGGTAACCGCCGCTAGAGGCTAACTATAGCTAGTTGCATCGCGGTGCCGCCCAATTTGGAAAGCCATTAGCATAATCAATTAACTAAAAAGAATGCCCTCAGAATAGACGCTCTAGTCGCGAATGGCGGTCATTAACCTGCGCCGGGCTAGTGCCACTATATGCTGCGCAAATTGCTAGTGGCCTTACTTCCATGCCGTCTTTACGCATGCGGCATAGTTGTTGCCCTTCCCTATTGCGATGGCAATTCTGATTACTCAGATCAAGCTTGAAGCCGGAGGTTTGGGAAGCCGTACGCCGCGCAGTTGGTTCAGGCGCAAGGCTTGCCATACAGGGGGTTCAGAGCGCGGCCAGGTGGCTATGGAGTTCGCTATCGCGGCGCCAGTCCTGCTGACACTGCTGGTTGCGATCATGGTATTCGGGATCGCTTTCAACAACTACCTGGCGCTGACGTTCGCCACCAACAATGCCGCGCAAGCTCTTGCGATCAGCCGAGGCCAAACCACAGATCCATGCGAGACCGCCAGCAGCGCAGCCTACTCGGCAGCACCGCAGCTTACGCAATCAAATCTTAAGTTTACGATTCTGCTGGGTTCAACCTCAGCCGCGAGCAACGCAGCCAGTCCCTCCTGCAGCGGAGACACCGGGGACCTGGTGCAATCGGAGAACGCCACGGTAACGATTACGTATCCGTGCAATCTCGACATTTTGGGCTTCAATCCCGTGCCAAACTGCTCCCTTAGGGCGCAAACAGCGATGCTAATCCAATGAAGAACAACTTCAAAAAATTGATTGCCTCAATTGCTCGCCCGATGCGCGCCGCCAGACGAGGCCAAGCCGTGCTCTTGATTACGATGGGGCTGGTGGCGATGGCCGGAATGACGGGTTTCGCAATCGACCTGGGCCACGTCTATACGGATTATGAACGGCTGAATAACGCTACCCAGGCGGCGGCGTTAGCAGGAGCCACCGAGATGTCGACTGGTTCAGCGTCCAGCTCGACAACTGACGCCAATGATTTCAGCGCAGCAACCGGTGATGACAATACAGTTTCCGATTTGACTAATGTTACGATGGTGAGTGGCTATCCTAAACTGGAGTGCCTGACGAGTATCGGCACCGTCTGTACCGGCTATCCGTCGGGCGACAACGCGATTCAGGTTTCCGAGAAAGCCAGTGTTCCCACGACATTTCTCGCCCTGCTCGGCATCACATCGATTCCGATTAGGGCAACCGCGACCGCCGCGGCTGGAGGCGGAGGTAACAACCCATACAACGTAGCGATCATTCTGGACACAACGGCTTCGATGAACGACACCGATAGCGACAGCCAATGTGACAGTTCAAGGATCAGCTGCGCGCTATCCGGCATCCGGACCCTGCTGAGCACGCTATCGCCTTGCTCTGCATCGGACGCGACCTGCGGAGTGGCGACAAACACAACCGTTGTGGCTTCGACAGGCGCCCCGGCAACCTCCGCCGCGAATGTCTCTAACCCGGTCGATCAGGTCAGCCTGATGGTTTTCCCAGGGCTGGCATCGGCCTCAGAAGTTCCCGACGATTACTCTTGCAGCAGTGGAAGCGGAAGCAAAAGTGGTGGTAGCAAAGGTGGTAGCGGCAGTAGCAGCCCGACGTCTACTCCGTACAATAATAATCCCATATATCAGATTATTGGACTTTCGAGTGATTATCGCACTTCGGATACGGCTAGTTCGCTGAACTCGGCTTCCGACCTCGTAATCACCGCCGGCGGAGGCTGCAGCAGTGGCGTGGCGGCTCCCGGCGGCCAGGGGACCTTCTATGCCGGCGTAATCGATGCGGCACAAGCGTCGCTCGTCGCTAACGCCAGGACGAATACGAAGAACGTAATGATCATCCTCAGCGATGGAGCCGCAAATGCGTCAAGTACCCAAATGGGAGGAACAACAACGAGTTACCCGGACACACAGGAGTGCCACCAGGCGGTAACGAGGGCCCAGGCGGCGGCGAACGCTGGAACAATCGTTTATACGGTCGCGTATGGCGCAGAATCAACGGGGTGCACGACTGACACTAGCCCGACCATCACACCATGCCAGACGATGCAGCAAATGGCCTCCTCTCCGGAGAACTTCTATTCTGATTACACTGCGACGGGAGGCACCAGTTCCTGCGTTTCGGCCTCTCATCCGACGACAAACCTGGACGAGATCTTCAAGGAAATCTCGTCCAGCCTCACGGTCGCCCGCTTGATACCCAACAATGCGACCTAGCCGCGCTCAATCCTCTGCTGGCCTGATCTAAGGAGGGTTTGGGGGGAATGGTCACATGCGATCTCTCGGCTGGATAAGAGAGAGATAGGCGAGGGTTGGGGAACCTGGGATCTGTCGGAGATTGCGAGTTTGCGAACCAGCGCGTGAAAATTCTGAAGCCTTAATTCCGCCGGCTGCTGCACGATCCGCCACAGCCCCCGCCGCAGCCTTTACCGGACCGGGCGGGCGACCCAAAGCCGTAGCCGAGATGATCGAGCTCCTCTGCCTTTACCCACTCTATCGCCGATCTGATTGGCTGATCGCAGTGGGCGCAGCAACGCCTTGGGGCCTTATCGTTATCGTCGAAGGCGAGCGCCGTCAGCACTAGCTTGCCGCAGGCGCCGCAGTACGCCATCGGGAACAACGACGATGATGAGTTGAGCGCCGATTCGCGCATATGATCAAAAGCTACACTAATTTCCGCCAACGCATAACCCACGGCGGCTAGCTGGCCGTGGAAGCGGGGTAGTGCTCGGCGACATAACGCAGCGCATCCTCGCGGCTGGCCAGCGCACCGTCGAGATGAAGGTCCTCGACTTCAGCGAGAATCCGCTTGAAATCGGGACCGGGCCGAAAGCCCATGGCGATTAGGTCGTCGCCCCCGATCAGCCGTGGCGGACGGATTTCCTCCGTTGTCATCGAGGCCAGCGCCTTGCGGCAGAAATGATAGAAGCCAAGCTGGGAGTTAGAGCCGAGCGCGTCGAATCGCGACAACTCAAGAAGTTCATCGAAGCCGTCCTCAGCCAGCATTCTTTTGAGGGTCGCTGGCCGCATCCGCGGGGCCATGCAAAGGCGCAGATGGTACCGCACAAGATAAGCGACGCGTTCCTGTACGAAGCGCGAACGGCGCAAACGCCGCATTAGATCGGCGGCCATCGCCGCGCCCTGTTCCGTATGGCCATAATAGGTCGTCTTGCCATCGATCACTGCTCGTGTGCGGGGTTTCGCGATATCGTGGAGCAGCGTGCCGAAGGCCAGGGTTTCACTGCATCCGGCCGGCAACATTGAGAGCATCAGCCGTGTATGGCGGTAGACGTCGCCCTCGGGATGGAAATTGAGCGGCTGCTCACAGTCCTTTAGCGCGATCACCTCGGGCATGATCGTTTGCGCCAGGCCGCTCTCCACGAGCAGATCGAGGCCACGCGCAGCCTTGCCCTCGGTCATGATCATGACGATTTCTTCACCGACGCGTTCGGCTGAAATCCGTGAGATCGAAGATGCGTCGCGCTGGATCGCCCGCCAGGTTGCAGGTTCAATCATGAAATCAAGCCGGGCAGCGAAACGAATGCCGCGCAGCAGCCGCAGATGATCTTCGCGAAAGCGCTGATCGGGATTGCCGATTGCGCGGATGATGCCGGCGCGCAAGTCTCGCAACCCGCCCACCAAATCGAT
The DNA here is from genome assembly GCA_035502655.1 of Binataceae bacterium (SeqCode). GTDB lineage: Bacteria > Desulfobacterota > Binatia > Binatales > Binataceae > DATJUF01. The sequence goes on along the minus strand of DATJUF010000253.1, from coordinate 3,316 downwards.
CACGCGGCCATCCGCCGGATCGAAATACATCCCGCCAATCGTGAAATCGCGCCGCTGCACATCCTCTTCGATAGTGCCGTAACGCACCGCGGAGGGACGGCGCCCGTCGACGTACGCCGCGTCGGCACGGAAGGTCGCGACCTCGAACTGGTCGCCGCCGCATATAACCATGATGACGCCAAAGCGGGCGCCCACCGCTACGGTATGCTCGAACAGGCGTTGAACCACTTCGGGGCGGGCATCGGTGGCGATGTCATAATCTTTGGGCGGCACGCCGATTACGCGGTCGCGGACGCATCCGCCAGCCAGATAGGCGGCGAAGCCGGCCTGCCTTAATTTGGCGCAGATCGCGGCGGCCTTGCGTTCTTTGTCAAGAGAAGCCATGTGGTTGACTTAGCTTAGCGGCTTGCCGGGCGGTGGCGCTATCGACTATAGAGAGGCAGCGCGTTAATGGGCTAGAAGGAGTTGCTGCGGAAACGAGGTTTGACGGGATCGGCTGGAAATGGTAACGATTCCGCTACATAAACCCACCGACTCGGGGAGGAGAAATGGCGCTAAAACGTCACGGACTGCGTAACTTGGGGGCCGTTTTGGTGTTGGGCGGCGCGATAGTCGGAACTGTTGGCTCGGCCGGGGCACAAAACCTGGAAGGAAATCGGCCGTCGCTTGGACCCGGAGGCGCTGTCACTTCCGGCAAAATCGAGTTTCGCGAGTATTGTGCCCAATGCCATGGGCTAAATGCTACTGGCGACGGACCGGTTGCTCCGGCTCTAAAGAAGAAGCCGGCCAACCTGACCCTGCTCTCCAAGAACAACGGGGGTGTCTTTCCGGAGCAGGAAGTGCGCGACTTCATTAACGGGACCAAGACCGCTGCCAGCCATGGCACACGCGAGATGCCGATCTGGGGCTACGCCTTCATGTTCCGGCAGGGGGCGCATACTGGAAGCGGAGGTCCGCCGCTGACACAGCGGGAGGTTGACCAGAAGATCAATATGCTGGTCACCTACGTCAAGAGCATCCAGGCGGATTAACTTCTGGAAATGTTCGGTTTGCCGTGCTGGCAATCAAGCGCTGCTGGGGACACGGGCTATTATCTAAACGGCGCGGTTCGCATATAGGAGCCGTGCCGTTTTAGCATTGGCGTGACGCGGCGCGAGAGTTTACAAGGGATACGCTCCCGATCAGTGTGAGAATTCAGGCTCTCAAGCGTATTGCCGCGATCGCCCTGATGGCGTTGATGATGGTTCTCGCCAATATAGCCGCCAATGCCAGCGCCGCGGCAGCCGGTGAAGCTCAGGCCGGCGCGAAGCTGTTTGCTCAGCACTGCGCGCGATGCCATGGCGGCGGCGGAAAAGGCGACGGTCCTGATCTCGCCAAAATTCATCCCGACACCCAGCCGGATAACTGGACCGACAAAGAGACTAACGCCGAGTTAAGCGATTACAAGATCAGAAAGATCGTAACCGGCGGCGGCTCCGCCGTAGACATGTCATCGAAGATGCCAGCCTTCGCCGGCAAGATCTCACCCGCACAAATTGAGGATTTGATCGCTTTCATCCGCACACTGCCCAAATGATTCCAGCGTGGCGATCATTGAAAGAGTGCGATCGCGAGGCCAATCACCACAAAACCTCCGCTCATCTCGCTCGTTGCCTCAGCTTGTAGCTGACTTTCGTCATAGTTTATTTCGTTCTTCCCCCGGCCTCGCCGAGCCGCCCGGTTAAAGGCCGCTCGGCGTCCGCTGGATGGTCGTCCGGAGGTCTATTGCTACGCGCAGACGACGCTGGGACGATCGTGATTGGCGAAGTGCCCGCCTCCTCTTCGCTCACCAGGGTGCGTACGTAGGTGCGCCGATAAACCTTGAGCAACGCCGCAAAGACCGCGATAACGGCTGGGCCGGCGAAAATCCCGATCGGGCCGAATCCCTCGAGTCCGCCCGCCAATCCAAAAAACAGGGCAAGCGTCGACAGCTCCGTACCATGGCGCATCGCCAGCGGCTTGATGAAATTGTCGATTATGGTGAGCATCACCCCGGCCCATACGACAAGTATAATCGCGGTCCCCCAGCCGGATTGGAAAACCAGGTAGATTGCGACTGGAATCCATACGATAGCCGTTCCACCGATCGGCAGCAGTCCGGCGGCGGCGGTCGCCAGCGCCAGCAAGGCCCAGTACGGTACGCCGCAAATCAAGTAGCCGAGGCCGATAGTGACGCCGTCGAGCAGGGAGGTAAGCATCAACCCGCGCATCACGGAGGAGAGCGTCGCGCTCAGTGTTTCGAAAATCGCGATCTTATCGCTCTCATGCAGCGGCATCAGTTCGAGCAGCGAAAGATAATATTCTTCGCCGTCCCGCAGCAGGTAGAAGAGTGTCACCAGCGCCAATACGAAATGAAAGACAAAGGTCGCCAGATTGCTCGCGACCTGGGCACTATGCTCGATTACATAGCTGCTGACAATTTTAGCGCCGCCTAGCGCCGCGCTGTGGATTTGATCTTCGAGGCGGAAACCAAACCGCGCGAACAACGCTGTTATCCGCTCGCCGATACGGCTGTGAGTCAGCCAGTGATTGATATAGCCGAAGCCGCCGCGTCCAGACAAAGTTGACAGCGACTCGTATGCGGACTGCGTTTCGTTGACTAGATGCGCCGAGACCCAAATCGCGGGCAGAACAACACCGAGGGCGATTGCAAGCGTGATTATCGCCGCAGCCGCGGTGCGGCTGCGCACCAGGCGTTTCAATTCGCTCTGCGCCGGATGAGCCAGGAAGGCCAGCAGGATGGCCCAGGCAATAGGGCCAAAGAAGGGCTGAAGCACCAGATAGAGTGCGTAGGTGATCAGCGCCAGCAGCGCGAAGAAAAAAACCTGTACGATCCGTTCGCGATTCATCAGTTTGTAAATAAGCCTAGCAGAAGCTAGCAATGGGATCGTTCACCTGAAGGGACAATGGAGCTCCGGATGGAGATCAATGGGATCGCACATATTTACCTGACCGTATCTAATTACGATGCCTGCGCCGCCTTTTATCGGCGGCTGTTGCCGTTTTTGGGAATGACTTTCGTCGTCCGCGATACCCCGGAGTCACTTTATTGTATCGGCGGCCGCACCGGGTTTGGCATCACGCGGGCGGCGTCAGAATTTTCCGCTGAGCGGATCAGGCAGGAGCGTCCCGGACTGCATCATGTATGCTTTAGGGCGCGGGCGCGCGAGGATATCGACGCGGTCCACGCGCTGGTCAAAGAGTTGGGGGCGACGATCGTGAGGGCGCCGGAAGAGGGTAAATGGGCGCCAGGGTACTACTCAATTCTATTCGAGGA
>DATJUF010000252.1:0-10714 GCA_035502655.1 Binataceae bacterium (SeqCode) | reverse complement strand
TTGGCTCGCGCTGCGCGGCCTTGAGGCCGTCGCGGGATCACCCGCAGTTGTAGCGGCGAAGACAGGACCGTTTGGCCGGCGAGTGTCGGATCACGATTTCGTCACCTGCGTGGTGCGACTGTAGAGAAACCGGCTTATTAGAGGCCAGTAAGCTATCGAGATTTGAGGGTTTGCAAGTGGCCGTCATCGTGGATTTCGGGATACATGATGAAGTCGTGTTTGCTGCGGAGATTGACGCCCGCTTCGAGTTCGATCGGCTCGGATTGGACGAAACGCAGGCGCAGATGGCGCGCGATGATTAAGAGGTGAAGCTGCATTTCGAGACGGGCAAAACGCTCGCCGATGCAATTGCGGGGTCCCGCGGAGAAAGGGATCGTGGCTAACCGGTGGCGATCTTGCGCATGAGCGGGATCGAAGCGGCCAGGATTGAAATCATCGGGGTCAGGCCAGATCGCCGGATTGCGCTGGATGAAGTAAGGCGGGATATATATTTCAGTTCCGGCGGGAACGAAGTAGTCACCGAGGCGGTCGTCGTGAAGGGCCTTGCGCGTCATCAGCCAGCCGGGCGGATAAAGGCGCATCGACTCCTCGATTATCTGGCGGGACCAGGGCAAGCGAGGCAAGTCGGCGAGATCGGGCAAATGCTTTAGATCGCTGGCTTCGCGAACGAGTTGCGCTTCAGCTTCGGGATACTGGGAAAGCAAATACCACGTCCAGTTGAGGGTGCTGGCGGTAGTTTCATGGCCGGCGACGATCAGCGTGAGGACTTCGTTGACGATCTGGCGGTCCGGCATCGGCTGGCCGTCGCGAGGGTCGCGCGCCGCCATCAGGAAGCTCAGAAAGTCATCATAGAAACCCGCGGTTTCTGCGCGCCTGCGATCGGCGACTTGCAGGATGAGCTTGCGCAAAGCGCGGAAGGCCTGGGCGAAGGCCCAATCACGAGCCGGCTCCTCGGCGACGAGGTTGAAACGTGCCCCAACCAGCTCATAGTCGGGGCCAAAGATGGCACGCATCACCGTTTCAAGAGCCATCGCGCTGACGTCGCGAGTGACATTTACGCTCGAATCGGAACGGGCCGCCAGTTGCCATTTCTTGAGCAGGGCTGCATTCACGCCGGCGATCATCTGGGTCAAGGCGCCGATTGATTGCGGATGGAAGGCCGGCTGAATCATCCGGCGCTGGCGCTTCCATAGTTCGCCCTCACTGACCATCAGGCCGTTGCCGAGAAGAAAGGCGACGCGCTTGATGAACTGGCCTTTAACGTAGTTCTGCCAATTCGCGATGAGTACGTGATAGGCGAATTCGAGATCGCGCGTGGCGTAAACGGTGGTGCCATAGACCGACGCGCGAAAGGTGTCACCGAAGCGCGAGAATTGGCGGCCGAGCCAATCGAGCAGGTCGCCGGTAGCCCAATGTTCCTCAGTGGGACCGGGGGGTATAAGGCCGCGTTCCATTGTGATAGCCGCTTCCTGCCGGAGAGTGCGCCATCATTGAGCAGAATGCATCTAATAGTCTGGATCAGCGGCGGGTCCTTGTCACGAGCAATCACGCGAAGCATCGAAACAGCAGGTCGATAGCGGTGCTCGATGTGCCCGATGTTCTCGTCACGGCCTTACTGCGATCCTATAAATCAATCGCAACAGGAACATGGTGGGCACGAAATTCCTGATCACAGGCCGGGCGAGTAAAGCCGAGCGCCTCGCCGCGCTCGGCTTTAAGACTCGTGAAACGTATCCGCTGGTCGCATTCAGATAATTTATCCCGGAACCGCAGTGTAATAGCCGATGATTCAGTTGGGGCGGAAGGCCTTAAGTAGGCGGCGCACACAAGCCGGATAGTCCTCATCAATTGCATTGGGCACGATGATCGGGAGGCTAGCGCCAACGGAGGTATAGGCGGCCATCCGCTCAAGGCATCGCGAGCGTGGACCGACCAAGGCAACTGAATCGGCCACAACTTTGGTGATCGCGTCGAAGATTCCGGCGGAGTCGCCGCGGCCTGAGGCTTCCATCGCATCCCTGGCCTCAATCTCGAAACCGCTGCGCGCGAGCAGGCGATTGTAGAACGGCAGGGTCGCATAGAAGGCGAGGCTTTTGCGTGCGGCGCTGAAGGCGTGCTCAAGATTTTCGTGCATGAAGACGGGCAGGCCGATCGTATTTGTAATGTCGGAAGGCTTGCGCTTGGCCTTGACCGCGGCGTTCTTTGCCGCGTCAATCGATTTGCGCATCCGCTCGGGCGTGCACAGATAAAGCATCAGGCCGTCGGCGATTTCGCCACCCAGCCGCGCGGTTTCCAAGGCCAAAGCAGCGAAGTAAATCGGGACGGGATGCTTGGGTGGATGGAAGCGCATCCCAAAGACCGGGGCCGGCTCGCCCCGCAGCGTCTTGCGGATTACTTCGGTATCGTGGCGCAGGCGGTCACGGCCGTTGCTCATCTCGATGCCGCGGGCCTTCAAAGCCGGTCGATGGCTGACGCCGAGGCCGAGAATAAAGCGGCCGGCCGCGGCGTCTTGGACGACCGCGGTGGCGGCAGCGCATAGCCAAGGGTCGCGTAGATAGATATTGACGATCCAGGTGCCGATGGTGATGCGTTTGGTGGCGCTGGCGATACCATAACAGTCGAGGAGTGCGTCATTGGTGGCTTCGGGGACATAAACACCGCTCATGCCGGCGTCCTCGGCCTCACGCGCCAGTTGAACGAGCTCGGAGTGGGAAATCCCGGACATCGAAGAGAGTGAGATAGCGGATGCGGTCATCGCGGATGCCTCCTTTGGCGGGGCGGGGCGGAATGATTCGCGCCGACGCCGGATAGTAAAGCCAAGTTTAGCGCAAAAAAGGGAGGGTGGTTACCGGCGAGGAGGCTAGGAACCCGCACAGATAGGGGGGCGGGAAGGCTAGCGCCAGCGGGCGTGATCCAACGGTGAATTGGCCGTGAATCTGGCGTGCTCCACAATTGGCGGGATGACACGCGGGCACGGTTGGCATAATTGTGCGGCGCAGCCTGGTGCGGAGGAGAACTTTGAGCGAAGCGACACGGCCTGCGAGTGCCATTGACGGGGCGGAAATCGGCGAATCGGCACATGGCGAGAGGACGGTGCGCGCGCTATTCGCCATCCTCTGCTACCAAGGCTACGCCTTTGCATTGCTCGGCATAGGTGCGCCGTTTATCGCCAAGAGCTTCGGCCTCAACCAGAGCGGGATTGCGCGGATGTATGCGTGGATTTCGCTCAATTCGATTGGCGCGCTGGTGCTGTCGCGGATGGCGGATCGGATTGGGCGGCGGCGAATCGTGACATGGGGCCTGATTATCACGCCGCTTTGCTCGATTGGCGCGGCGCTCGCGGCCAGCGCTGCTTGGTTCATTTTCTTCGAGATAGTGGTTTATTCAGCGATCCTCGCGACGTTTGGCAGCGCAATCGTAATGATGGCCGAAGCCTTGCCGATCGAAAAAAGATCGAAGGGTCAAGGATGGGCCAACCTCGCGATCGCGGCTGGAGGGGGCCTTTGCGTCGTATTGGCGCCAGCGCTGGCGCATTGGGGATGGTCGTGGCGATGGATGCCGGCCGTGGCGGGCGCCGGCATCGTACTCGCGCCAACGATGGTACGATGGCTGCCGGAAAGCCGAAGATGGGAGCGCGCGGCGGCGAGCGGGGCGGCCGAGCGTAGTCATTTCTATGACGTGTTCGGGCGGCGGTATCGCAGGCGAACGCTGCCCTTGATCGTCGCCACGCTGATAGGCGAAGCAAGCGGCGCCGCGTTCTCGACCTGGGTTTATTATCACGCGGTGACGGTCGTCGGACTGTCGCCGGCGCAAGGGTCGATAATCCTGCTGGTGGGCGGGGCGGTGAGTATGGCGGGGCTGGTAATCGGCGTGTGCATGGCGGAACTGGCCGGGCGCGTGCGCACCGTGATGATGATGGGCCTGGCGGGGACGCTCGGAGTCCTGGCCTTTTATTGGGGGCCGCCGGCCCATTTCGCCTGGCCGCTGCTATGGCTGATGGTGGCGCATGCATGGTTCTCAACCGCTGGGCGGGCAGTGCAGGTCGCGGGGAATGCAGCGGTGACGGAGCTGTTTCCGACGGCCTTGCGCGGGACGATCGTGGGATGGCTGACGCTGACGATCGCGTTCTCTGCGATCGGAGCGCAGACGGCGATCGCGATTCTGGCCAAGCCCCTCGGTGGGTTATCGAACGTGGTGGGATGGATTTCGCTTCTATGGATCCCGTCGTCGCTGATCTGGGGGATTTTTATCGACGAGACGCAGGGGCTGTCGCTGGAGGCGGCGTCGAACGAGGAGTAGCGGAGTTGGCTCTCTCGATCACGATCCAAATTAGTAATGCTGCACAGCACAAACTGGATTGGTGCGACACACATACCGCGCAAGCTGAACCTTGACTGAACTTCTGGCCTGCACATTGCGTCTTCATCCAATATTAATCGATGTTAACAAGGAAGAAGGTTGAGATATTCTATAAGTACCTTTTCCTCTTGAGCTTTACTTTGATCGCCGGCGCTTTCGGATTCTTAGAGATCGCGGGCGCGGGCGGCAGGTATCGCGAAAGTATTATTCCTTTTCTTTACTGTGCTGCGTGATCGCGCTGGCAGCCAGCCGCTCTGCTATCTGATGATCGCGTTCAAAGCCTGACGCTCTTCTATCCGAGCCTGGACCGGCCGCAGTTACATAAAATTGATCGACATCCGCATTGAGGATGCTGTTGAAACGCCGCGCCGCTGGCGCCTAAAACGACGATGCGCCACCACGCCTGCGCGAAAATGGCACAATGTCTGCACCGTAGAATAGTCATTGATCTTCTTTGTGCGGCTGAGCAGCTAATGTATTCAAGGGCAATCATTGTGGCCGGCAGCGATCTTGAGTCTTTCGTTTTATACTCGGCGGGCCAGTGGCGAGCGCCTAAAAGTAAAAGTCCGAATATTGCTGCTCAACCTCCGATTCGATGATTGAACCTCGAGGTAAAGCAAAATGCCTGAACAGGAAACACTGAAAAGAGCGCACGAAGATGCCCGTGAGGGTAAGTCTCCCTCGACTCAAGCAGGTGAATTCGTGCGCGAGGAAATTGAACATGTGCGCGAGGGCAAACACGGCGCACGTTCGGCTAAACAAGCGATAGCCATCGGTCTATCGAAAGCGCGTCGGGCAGGCGTCAAACTTCCGCCCCCTAAAGCTTCCAGATCCTCTGCTGCGACGAGGCACAAAGCCGAACTCGAATCAAAGAAAGCGGGACAAAAGAAAAAGCCCTCAAAGAAGAGGTCCACAGCAGTCAAGGGCGCGCTGAAGCGCGAAGGCAAGGGAGCCGCCTCCAAAGCCGCGCTTGCCCGCCAGGCTCGCGGCGCCGCAAAGAGCCGGACAAAGCAGGAACGGAGCCAGGCTGCAAAAAAAGCTGCTCGAACCCGCAAGCCGCGAAAGAATTCATAAGATTATGGCTCGCGGTCTGGCTAATACACACGCTCGCTGAGTCATGTGTTGGAGCTTAACGATCAAATCCGCCTCTTTTGCCAGCCACGTCTTTTTTCCGCGTGAGCTCGAGTTGTTGTTCATTCATTCCGGAATTGCCGATGGAGAACCGGCGCCTCCTCCTCCGGCGCGATTGGTTCGGAGGCAAGGCCTCATAGTCACGGCCTATGCTGCTCCAACGATAGACTTTGCCCGCGTCACATCCGAGGCGATCTGTGCCGCCAGCGCCGCGCCCGACTCGAATTTTTTCTCCGGCCGGATTCGCTCGATCAATTCGAGCTTGACGTCCTGATCGTAGATATCCTGGCCGAAGTTAAAAATGTGCGCTTCGATTGTCCGCTCCGGCTCCGCAAAGGTCGGCCGGATCCCGATATTCGTGATCGATCCGTGCGCGCTGCCGTCGGGAAGTACGATGCGCGTGGCGTAGACTCCATCGGGCGGCAGCAATTCCGTACGGCTTTGGATATTCGCCGTCGGAAAACCGATCGTGCGTCCGCGTTCCCGGCCATGCACCACCGGCCCACGCAGGAAATGGCTGCGGCCAAGCAGTTTTGCCGCAGTGATCAGGTCGCCCTCCGCGATCAACTCGCGTATTTTCGTTGAACTCGCTTCGATCCCTTCGACCGTCACCGGGCCAACGATCCGCGTGTTGAAACCCAGCTCACGGCCAAGCTCCGCCATCACCTGGGCGTTGCCCTCGCGCCGATAGCCGAAACTCACGCTATGGCCCACCACAACCGCCCGCACGCCAATTCGCTTTACCAGGTACTCGCGGGCAAACTCGCGCGGCGTCAGGCGGCTCAACGGCAGCGTGAATTCCAGCACCAGCACTGCGTCGAGTCCCGTGCCGCGCAGCAATTCAACTTTATCCTCCGGCGTCAGTATCAGCTTGGGCGCCCGTTCCGGCGCTAGCACTTTCGGCGGCATCGGGTCGAAGGTCAGGGCAAAGGCGCTCCCCTGGACGGCGCGTGCCTCATTGATCGCCGTTCGCAGAATCGCCTGATGGCCCGCGTGTACGCCGTCGAAATTGCCAATCGCCGCTACCGGCGCGGCATAGCCACGAAGTACGTCAGGATCGCGCGTTATCTCCATCACACTTCGTAGACCCTCACCGCGTTCGGCGCGAGAACCTTAGCCATTAGCCATGCCCTGCATCATTGATTTCGCCGCCGCGGCTTCCGGGCTGTCCGGATGGTCACTGACGAGCTTCTGCAAGGTCAGCCGCGCGTCAATCTGGTCGTTGATTTTCTGAAAAGCCTGGGCCTCGCGCAGCATTGACGCACTGGCGAACTTCCCATTCGGGAAGCGCATCGTGACGTCGTTAAACTCCAGGATCGCCTGCTCATACTTGCCCATCTCGTATAGTGCATTGGCAGCAAAATATTCCGCTGGTTCGCTGAGCGGCGATTTCGGATACCGCCGCTGCAAATCCTGGAAACTTCCGAGCGCCTGCGGATACCTTCCACTCTTCAATGCAATCAGCCCCTCAGTATAAGGTTTGGCCGCCGGATCACTGCTGCTGGCCGCCGCCCCCAGTTGCGGATCGATCTGCGATTGCCACGGCGCCACTCCGCCATTCATCGGCGCCGGCGCAGCTGGTGGAGGGTTCGAAGCGACCTCATTGCCGTTGTCATCGTCGTCGCTCTCCTCTTCGTTGGCCGCTGCACCTGGCGATGCATTCGCTTGCGGTTCTCCTGTCATCGAGGACGACGGTCCCGGTTCTGGCGGCGGCGCAGGCTCATTGGACGCCATCGACGGACTCGCGCCCGGCTCTGCCGCTACACCCGCCGGAAAGCCGTTCGCCGCCGGACTTGCTTCCGCGTTCGGCCCGCCGCCCGGAGCTCCTGGAGTTGCCGAGGCTCCTGGTTTCGTTGCATTCACTTCCGCCTGAAGCTCTGCGACCTGCTTCTGGAGCGCCGCCTGATCCGTACCGCCGCCGTTATGCTGCAACTCGGTTAGCTGATCATTGAGTTGGCCGACCTTCTGCTGCAAGCCTATGATCTGCTGCTGGTCGCTCGCGACGATCGCGCGAAGGTCAGCATTGTCAGTGGCCTGCGCCTGGGTTTCGTCCGACGTGCCGCAACCGGCCATGATCAGCGCGATCGCGGCTGCGCCTGCCAGCGCCAAGAGCCGGTCCCAACGCCAGCCAGCCTTCATCTCATTGCGCCTGCGATACTGCAAAATGGTCACGCCGGTTCTGCGCCCAGCACTCATCGGTCTCCTCGGTGCAAAGGGGTAATTCCTTGCCATAACTTATCGTCGAAATCCGATCGGGTGCTATACCCAGCGTTGTCAGATAGTCCTTCGCCGCCTGGGCCCGCTTGGCGCCGAGCGCGATATTGTATTCTTCAGACCCGCGGTCATCGCAATTGCCTTCGACTTGGACGTGGGTATCCGGATGCTGCGTTAGCCAGTCGGCGTTAGACCGCAGTACCGAACTATCCTGGGGCTGAATCGCATAGTCGTTAAATGCGAAGTGGATATCGCTCAGCGGCCCGCCGCTACCATTCGCGCCCAGTTCGCCCTTCTGATATTGCGTCAGCGAATTGCTCGGGTTCATATTCGAGCCATTCAAGCCGTTCCCGGCTGGATTCAGCTCCCCGCCCGCGCCGGCAGTATTCTTCTTCGACGAGCAGCCAGCTACCACGAGCATCATCATCGCCCATACCAGCGCGGCCGCCCGCACGCCCCGCCCCATCTTACTCACCCAGCCACCCCGACCACGAGGGATCCGAATCATTACCTTCTCCTTCCAATAGAGGACCTATAACGTCGCCATCAGCCGCCCGCATCAAGTAAAGCCTTGAGCCGCTGCCGCTCTTTTTGGCAAAAATAATGTAGCGGCCGTCCGGTGACCACACCGGTGACTCATTCGACCCCGATCGCGTAAGCTCCTTAGGGCCGCTGCCGTCTGCATCAATTACATATATCTGAAAGCCGCCGCCCTCGCGGCTCTCATAGGCGATTTTTTTGCAATCAGGCGAAAAGTTAGGCGATGTATTATAAGATCCCTGGTAGGTGATTCGCTGGGCCGCGCCGCCATTGACGCTGCCAACGTAAATCTGCGGCGTCCCTGAGCGGTCCGAGGTGAACGCCAGCCGCGACCCGTTCGCGCATACCGCCGGGCTTACGTTAATCGCCTGATCGGCGGTGATAGCATTGATCTCGCCGCCGCTCGAATCGAGCAGATACAGATTCGTATGCCCCGCGCGCTCGAATGCCGCCACGATACTGCCGGTTGGCGTTAGTGTTCCGCCTACCGCTTGCCCCAGCCCCGGATTGATCTCCCTTTCGGTCTGCTGGTTCAGGTCAGCCAGATAGAGTTCCGGCGACATCGTCTTGTACGACAGGTAGAGCAGATGGTTTCCGCTGCGATCGAGGCTCGGGAACAGGTTGATCGTCGGATTGTCGGTCACCTTGAACAGGCTACCGCCATCCATCCACGACGTATAGATTTCCTTGAAGCGTCCGCCCCCCGGCGAAACGAAGGCGATTTTGCTGTTGAACGGCCCCCGCGTGCCGGTCACCGACTCCATCACCGCGTCGGCGAAAAGGCGTGCCATCTGGCCGACGTCATGCGGGCTGCCGGTAAATTTCTTGCCTGTCATCCGCCGCTGTCCCGCGACGTCGAACAGCAGCGCCTCGAGTTGCACATTGTCGCCGTTGCGCGTGACCGCGCCCTTAATGAGAAAGTCCGCGCCAATCGATTTCCAGTCGTTGAAGTTGAACTGGCCGACGTCATAGCCGGAAGTCTGCGCATTTTCGATGAAGGACGCCGGGTTGATCAGGTGGAAAACGCCCGACAACTTTAGATCCCGCGTCAGCACTTTATCGAAACCATCGGAGATTCGATTGCCGTCATCGCCGCCGAGATTCTTCAGCGCCGAGACCGCGATTGGATACTCCATACCTGGGGCGCCGCTGATAGTCATCTGAATCGGCCCGCCCGCCGACGGACCGGACGCTGTGGGCACTTCTGATTCGGACGGTGTCTGCGTCCACGCTACCGATATCGACAGCCCCAACCCAATTCCGGCCATCAGGACCACGCCCAGCCACCTGCACATCGCCCTCCACGCCCCTGCCCCAATTCTTTTCCGCCGTCCCATCCGCCTATCCACCACGCCTCGATCAGCGCCTTCCAGTTCCATTGATAATTTCAGCTCGCCGCTTTCAGCTCGCCCAGCTTGAAGGTGGTTTCGACTCCCGCCGAAAACTGGCGCTGATACTTTGCGGGCGGCGGCAAAAACGGCGCAGCTCGCTTGATCGCCCTTATCACCGATTCGTCAAAGGCCGGGTCGTCTGAGGTCTTATTCACTTTGATTCCATTTAGTGTACCGTCCGGGTTGATTCCAAACGTCACGATTGCGGTTAAATCATTATTGCCGCCCACGAAACTCCACGAGTCCTTAATTTTCTGCTGCACGTCCCTATAATACAGGAGAAACTCGGTATCCTGCTCGATCCCAGCGCTGCCAGTCCCCGGCCCGACGCCATAGCCATTGCCCGCCACCGCATGCGAGGCCACCACCGGTCCACTCCCGCGATTTGCATTCGCTTCCTCTTTCTCAGCCGCCGCCTTCTCAGCGTCCTCGCGTTCCACTTCCTTTAGATGAGCCTCCAGTAGCTGGCGGCGGAGCTCGGCCATGCGTTGCTTAACGCTCGGCGTCGGCTCGGCCCTCGCGATCATCACCGGTGGTGGCCGCCGCCTCGCTGAGGCTGGTGTCGGACGTGGCGTAGCCCTTCGACGCGGACGTGGCGTTGCTCGCGGTGTCGGCCTAGGCGTCGGTCGTGGGCGCGGCGTTCGTTTCGGCTTCGGGTGCGGCGTTGGCCGTGGACGCGGCGTTGGCTTTGGGGTTGGCGGCGGCGTCGGAGGTGGTGTCGGCGCGATCGTCGCTACTACTGCCGGTATTGGCGTGCTCTCCGGTGTCGCTTCCGGCGTAGGGGTTGGCGTAGGCGTAGGAGTGGGCGTAGGTGTCCTGGCCGCCGGCGTCATGTTCAACGCGATCGCGTTCTTGTCATTCTCGATCGGTGGCGCGGTCGGCTGGGCCTTGGGCTTTACTTCCGGCGGCTTCGGCTCCTCGTGACGCTCCACGGGCGGCTGTTCCTCGCGTGCCAGTTCGCGTTCATCATTCAGCGGCGGCAGCCGCGTGCCGAGGTCGCCCGCCGGAATCTGATCGACCACTTTCACCGTATAGGCCGGCGGCGGCGTAAACTCCTGGTGCCACAGACCCGGCAATAT
>DATJUF010000251.1:0-5294 GCA_035502655.1 Binataceae bacterium (SeqCode) | reverse complement strand
TCCTTTTTTGCCGCTGCCCTTTTCCAGGCTAGTAAGACGACCAAGAATCCGTACGGCGAACCGAGTGTGCTCGTCGGCCAGATGCCGTACACCTTTACCCGCAACCCCATGTACCTGGGATTTGTGGCCGCGCTGCTAGGCCTCGCGGTCTTTTTCGGTTCACTTGTGATGGTTGCGGCGCCGGTAATTTTTGTCCTGACGATTGATAGGCTGGTGATTCCGGCCGAGGAAGCCGCGATGGAGCGGTCTTTCGGCGAAGCTTACCGGGAATACAAAGCTTCCGTGAGACGGTGGCTTTAGGATCACAAACACTGCAAATGGCGGCGCGATTAACCGCCGGCAAAGGGCAAGACGATGATGAAGCGGATGCTAAGCCTGATGAGTGGAAAGATTCGCCGATGGCTCAAGGGGCGCGAGGCGCGCGATCCTGAAGCGGTCTACGAAGCGGCCATCAACCAGCGCATAGAGCGCTACCAACAGCTCAAGAGCTCGGCAGCTGCCGTGATCTATATGCGCAACAAGCTTAGCGGCGAGCTATCCGCCAAGCGTGCCACAATCCAAGAGCTCTCCGAGCAGACCGCTCAGGCGGCCGGCATCAACGAGGACCAGTGCGCATTAATTATGATCAAGCGCAGACGCGAACTTGAGGCGGACTGCGCGCATCTGGAGAAAGAATTGGGCGAGGTTAGCCGTGAGGCCGAGGAAGCGAAGAGCAGCCTGATGTCCTCTAAAGATGAGATCGAAAAACTCAAAGTTGAAAAGGTAAAAATGCTCGCCCGGCTGAAAAACGCGCAGGCGCGAATTCGCATCCAATCCACGCTGAGCAGCCCTTCTTATGAGGATGAGTTGCGCGCGCTCGAAGAGACGCGCGACTCAATTGGTCAGACGCTCGCACAGGCGGGTATAGGCGGCGAGCTGGATAACTCGGAGTTGGAAGCGAAACTTGCCGATATCGGGCGCCGCAACATTGAAGCCAAGGCTGCCGCCGAACTGGAAGAGCTTAAACGCCGCCTTCGGCCTCCGCTGGTTCCGATGGATCTATTCGTGCGGAGAGGCGAAGCTGAGCGCGCCACGGCGAACGGCGGACAGACGTATAAGTGACCGTCCTTTCACCGGCAGATGAACGAGCCAAAAAATGCCAGACAGGAGCGGCGTCGCCAAGAGAATCCGCCGCGCTCTACAATCCGTGACCGCGGGTTGGAAGACGAAGGACTCTGGCGCATCTAACTCTAGAACTTAAGACCTTACCCTGAAGTCCGCCGCGCGTTTCTGGACGCAGAATGTCAGCGTGAATCCATCCGCGCGTATTGAGCGTTGAATATTAAAGGGACAGATTCGCTTGCTTCCAAAAGGAGGGCAGGACTGAACTACTCGCGCGGATAGTCCGTAGGTGTTGAGGGATTCAGCAGAAGCTAAAATTGCCTAGGGAGGGCCCCGCACTGCCGCGCATACTTCCGAGCGATTGTCCCTCAGAATCAAGCTTCTCTATGGCGCACCCAGCTTCGCCGGCGCCGCTATGGTCATCCCGATCTTCATCCACATGCCGAAGTTCTATGCCGACGTGGTTGCTGGTACCGCTCGGATACCTGGTGATGGCGATCGCAATCGCACGGTCCCTCGACGCGCTGAGCAATCCTCTGATGAGCTGGATCTCCGATCACACCCACACACGCCTTGGCCGGCGCAGGCCTTATATGCTGGCCGGTCCTTTGCTTTGCGGCGTGGCGTTTTTCTGCTTGCTGAATCCGCCGCAGTCGCTGACTGGGGGCCGCGCGGCAATTTGGTTCGGTGCCATGTTCGTCCTCTACTTCATGTTTCACGGTCTATGTTTTGCCACACTACGCACTGGGCCCTGAACTTACCCAGAACTATCACGAGCGCTCGACGCTGTTCGCGTGGCGCGAGTCGTTCACGATCCTCGGCACGATCGTGGCTGCAGCGGCGCCAGGCATCATGATGCAAGTGTTCCACATGGCCGAGCGACAGGTGTTTTTCGCCTCGGCATCTTCTTCGGCGTCACGCTCAGTGTGCTCTACGGCTTGCTGGTGCTGAATATAAAGGAACGCCCGGATTTCGCCGCCCGCGAATCGAATCCGCTGGTGCCCGGCGTCCGGCGCGCGCTGCGCAACCGCCCGTTCGGGATTCTGCTCGGCACCTACCTCGTGGGGAGTATAGCGGGCGCGATACCAGCCACGATGATGCCGTTCTTCAACGCCTATGTAATCCGTCCAAAAAATCCCACTTTCTGGCTCTCGATGCTGTTGCTGGGTTATTTTGCATTGGGCTTCATGTTGCTGCCGATGTGGGTTGCGGTTGCGCGCCGAGTCGGCAAGCGCAATGCCTATCTTGCCAGCTTTCTCTTGGGCATCAGCTGCGGCGGTGCGATGTTCCTGCTCGGACCGGGCGACGCTTGGTGGCTGCTGGGGCTGATTTGCTGGGACGGCATCGGATTCGGCGCCGGCTTGTTTCTGTCCCCTTCGATGCAGGCCGGCGTAATCGACTACGACGAACTCTACATTGGCAAGAGGCGCGAGGCGCAGTACACCGCGTTCTGTCGATGCTCCCCAAGTGCGTCGCGATTCCCAGCGCCGCCATTCCCATTGCGGTGCTTGCCTCACTCGGCTACATACCCAACGCCGTGCAGGCGCCGCGGGTCGTCTTGGCGATCAAGGCGATCTTCGCCCTGGCCCCGCCGATTCATTGATTCCAGGAACGGCCTGTGTGTCCAGCATCACTATTCGCAACCTGGAAGAGAGCGTAAAGCGCCGGCTGCGGATACGCGCAGCCCGGCATGGACGCTCGATGGAAGAGGAGGCACGCCATATCCTGCGCGCCGCCCTGGCGCAAAATACCGAGCGGCCGGCGACCTATTTCAAGCGATCCGCCGACGCATAGCGCCTATGGGGGGAGTGGAATTGGATGTCCCTGAGCGCGAACCCATGCGCGAACTGCCACGCTTCGAAGAGTGATCATCCTCGACACCGATGTTCTCTCAGAGATCCTGCGTCCCGCCCCAGCGGATTCGGTGGGTCGCTGGATGCAGGCCCAGTCTTCGGCCACCCTATTCACAACGACCATCTGCGAAGCTGAGATTTTCTATGGCCTCGCGTTAATGCCAGCCGGGCGGCGGCGCAGCCGATTTGAGCTGGCAGTTGCGGCTATATTCGAAGAAGATTTCGCCGAGCGGATTCTGCTATTCGACAGCACCGCGGCGCGCGCGTTCGCAACAATTGCCGCGCAACGGCGAAGCAAGGGCCGCCCCATCAGTCAGTTCGATGCCCAAATCGCGGCCATCACCCGTTCGCGCGAGGCCACTCTCGCAACGCGGAATCTTGCGGATATCGCCGACTGCGGGATAAAGCTCGTCAGTCCCTGGGAAGAATAGGATACACGGCAAGGTTTGTAAGCCGATAATTTAGCTTTATCGTCTATAAGAGGGCGGCTGAAGATCAGTTCTGCCGAGAGCAACCGCCGCAGCGTGCTGACGTGGACGGGCGTCACAATGGGCTGCCGAGAGGACCCTCGTTCGGTTTCGCCGCAGCGCTAAATTACCCGCTTTACAAAATCTGGCTGACTGCTACGTTGGTCGACGTATCTGCCTCGTTCTGCGGATGCGCCGTATTGATTTCGGCGATGAGATACTCGCCGCTCAGCGTGCCGCTTTTGGCAAAGCTGAATTTCATAGTCTTGGTTTGACCGGGACCTAAGGCTACCGCGCTCTGGCCGACCAGCGTGCCGTTCGGGTCCAATTGATTATCTGCCGACAAATAGTATTTGATCGTGAAACCGGCGGCCGCTTCGGTCCCGAAATTCTTCAATTGTAGCGTACCAGTCACCTGAGTCTTCCCTCCCTTAATCGCACTGGTAATGCTCTCCCACTGGACGTTAAGCGCCGGGAGCGTTTCGGCGCCATAGAACTCATAATTACCGATAGGTGTCACCGGCCCGAAGACGATGTGTGGTAGCCCCGCCTGATCCACGCCCATGCCCACTCCCACCGGCTGGAAGAAATTGATCTCGCTGTTACTGACGAGTTCCTTCACTGCCCATGTGCCGTCGCTCTGTTGATGACCGTAAAAGAGATCGTAATTGCCGCCGCCCCCTCCGAACGCAGTAAATGCGACGCTCCCGAAGCCTGCCGAGTCGGTCGCGAAGCCCAGGCTGCGAAGGTCCGTGACGCCATACAAGCCACCATCAACGATTACCGTAGGGGTCCAATTCGTGCCATCGAAAGTCGCCAGGTTGACCGACGCGTCGTCATGAATATATGCAATCTCGGGTGCTCCACCGGCGCCAAACCCGAGCCACACACCCGACTCCAGGTTGGCGGAATCGAAACAGTTGCTGTTCCAGACGCCGTTTCGATTGTCCGCTTCGCAGACAGTCGCATCGGCGGCGCTGGTCCCGGCTACATACACCGTTCCATCGTTGGCTACCGTGATCGAGCTCGGGTCCATAAAAACCCCGGTGTCCTCGAATTGCCACTCCGACCCATTATAAAAGGCGTGCGTGAGACTCGTGCCACCAAAGTAGGCGAGATGCGGATTGTCCTGCGCGTCAAGCGCTAACGGAGTGTAGGTACTGACGTAGCCCGCCACCTGTTCAGCCTCCCAGATATTGCCGTTCAGGCTCAGATAGCTCAGTGCTGTCGGAATGCCGTTGCTGTCCGTAGTAGTCACCGCCACATGCGGCACTCCATGCGAATCCAGCGCCATCGCCAACTGACCGTAAATACCCAGCGGTAGAGACAACTCCTTTCCGCGTTGCCGCGCTGTATTGTAGGTCGTGTAGACCAGGTTTTGGGTTCCCTTTACCATCTTCGTGTACAGGATATGCGACTCTCCTGTCGCATCGACTGCGATCACGCCCTCATTGCCAGGACCGATCAGCTTGGCTTGGCCCCATCCCGCGTAAACCGGCGACACCAATCCGGCGATAAAGCTGAGGCAGCACGCTGCCGTGCAAAAGCAAAAATTGCGCATCACTAGGCATGTAGCATTGTTCGATTGGAGAATAAAGGATAGGATGACATCGTATGCGAGCATGCAGCTAGATTAACTGATAACCTAGATCAAGTTGAGAAACTCAGCCCTTTAGCTCGAACGTGCACAATAGCAAACGTCATCCGACACGCCGCCTTCCTTGCGGTCCTAGTGTTTCTTGTTTTTGGCGCGGCATTAGCGCTCGTTATGCACGCCTCTGTGAATGCACAGGAAGCGGCATCGGCAGCAAAAAAATCTCCGTCGCCGACCGAAGCCTTGTGGGTCTTGGATGGAATTGGTGACCCAAAGAAT
>DATJUF010000250.1:0-27675 GCA_035502655.1 Binataceae bacterium (SeqCode) | reverse complement strand
CGTGTGCTCTTCCGGATGAATCGGCAAACGGCAGTAGGATCGAGCATTGAATGCTCGATCCTACTGCCGTTTGCCGATATGTGTCGCCGGACTACTGAAGATTAGTGGCCCGTCGATGCGCTGCTGCTGGAGGGGGCAGAGCTGGACATCTTGCCGCCGGAATGCCCGCCCGCTGGGGCGCTCGGCATTTGAGGCATCTCTTGTTTCTGATAGCCAGCGGGAACCGTAAAGTCTGAAGCGGCGATTTGCTCGACGGTGACTTTAGTGACGATGGTCTTGTTGGTGACGGGAGGACGCTTGGCCAGCATATCCTTGATCTTGGCAGCCTGATCGGCGCTGATTCCGGGCATATTAAAGGAAGTCATCTTGCTGGTGGAGGTTACTTCAAGGGGGAGGCCGCTGGGGATGTTGCCTGGGCCGCTGCCGACGCTCTTCAGCTTATCGGCCATAGCCTTCTGAAACGCAGTGAAATCGGCGGCGCCGGGGGCGGACTTTGAGAAGCATCCAACAACCGAATATTTACCGGTACCGGTATCTCCTCCGCCGGTATATTCGTCGCATGCATAACCGGCCACAGTCTGATGCTTGCCAGTTTTTTTGAAGTTCATGGCGGCCATCCGCCGCGCCATTATCTGGCCCATCTTGCCCTCCGGAGGAAAAGCCATCTCGACGTAAGCCTTGCGCTCAGGGCTGATGATGTACATTGAGCCTTTGTCGAGATCAATCAGGACCTGTGAGCGGTCGGTGATGGTCTTTTGCTGGTTGCCCTGAACCATCACGGTGCGTTCCTGAGTTTCGGGCTTGCCATTGCCGCGATCGACGGTTTCCTGCTCCTGCAGGACGACACCGGCGTGTGCAGTAGCGGCTATGAGGAAAAAGAGGGATGCGGCGAAAATGCTACTTATGGTTCTCATGAGAATTCTCCCCTTTGGGTTGGTTGCACTTCGATAATTTCATCGCGCCGAGGATCGCCGGCAGTGGAAACTGGCGCGAGGCCTGCGGCAGCATAGTGGTTCGGAGATGGGATTGCGGCGGGGGTTAGGCGGTCGCCGAGAAGGCGATGCACGCCAAGAACGATAAGGCCGAACATAACCCATACGAGTTCCTTAATGCGGCGGAGAAAGCCGATCGCAAAGCCAGTCCAAGGTGAATAGCCGAGAAGAGAAAGGATCAAAGCCTTGCCGCCCTCCTGACTGACCAGCTTGGCCGGAATGAGGAAAGTAGCACGCTCGATCAGAAGGCCAAGCGCTTCGGTAACAAGCGCGGCCATCCAGCTCGCGTGCACGTGCAGCATAGTCATCAGAAGGTAGATTTCAACCGGCCCCATGGCCCAGGCGATAACGTAAAATAACGAAGCTTGGGCAAAGAGGCCTGAATGTGTGCTATAGAAATCTTTAAGGATCTGATCAGCTTCAGCGGCAGCGGCCTTGACGTCGGGGTTCGCTAGCTGCGGGACTTCAAAGCGGGCGGCAGCTTTCCACATCCATGAGAATGGGTCGCGCATCTGAACAAAGAAGAAACCACCAGCAAGGCCCACAGCGATGACCATGCCGCCGACGATGGGCCAGAAGAGGTCATGATGGAGGCCCGCTTCGAAGGGGATCGAAATGATGACGGCAGCGGTGATGAAGACGATTTGGCCGACGCCCTCGGCGAGTGAGGCGATGGCGACGCTCGCGAGTCCTTTGGCCATGGGGAGCTTGTCGCGGACCAGGAGGGCCATCACGAACTGGCCGCCGAGCTGGGCGGATGGAGTGACATAATCCGTGGCTTCGCCAGCGATGCGCGCAAGGAACATCTCACCGAAGCCAAGATTTCGGTACCTGCGGGGGATTACCGTGCGCCATCCGAAAGTGTTGCAGAGGCGTGCGATGCTTTCCAGCGAGATCGTCAAACCGAGGCCCCATCCGACGAGGCGGATATAGGAAAAAGCCTGACTGAAGCCAAAGCGGTGGAGGAGCCAGAAATAGAAGCCTAAGGCTAGAATCAGGATGAGCGTTTCAATTCGGCGCATAAGAACAGGTTCCGTGGGAGCGCCAGGTTGAAGCGCGTCTGGGGAATTGTTCCAGTCATCGGCGGTAAGCGCAAGCTGGCTGCGGATTGCGTGGCTGTGGATAAAAAGGGCCCAAGTGACAGCAATTTAGATTTTGAAGCGAATATGAATGATGTCTCCGTCGCGCATCAGGTAGTCACGGCCTTCGAGACGAAGCTTGCCGGCTTCTTTGACTTTGGCGTCGGAGCGGAGTTCGGCGAAGTCCTCATAGCTAACGACTTCGGCGCGGATGAAGCCGCGGGCGATATCGCTGTGAATACGGCCGGCAGCGTCAAGGGCGGAGGCCCCGCGATTGAGCGGCCAAGCGTGGGCCTCGGGCTCGCCAGCGGTATAGAAGGTCATCAGGCCGAGGAGATCGTAGAGGGCCGTAATCAGGCGATCGCGGGCTGGGCGATCGAGGCCGGCTTCCTTGAGGAATTCAATTTGCGCCTCGGGATCGAGTTCCCATAGCTCGGCCTCGAAGGCGGCGGCGAGCCGGAAGACGTCGAGGCCATGAGCGGTGATTGCGCCGCGGATTTCGGCTGGCAGCTTGGCGGTGGCCTGATCGGCGTCACAATTGATCACGGCGAGTGCGGGCTTGCGCGACAGAAAGCCAAAGCTGGAGAAAGTCTGTAATTCATGGGTGGTCATTTCGAGCGTTCGGAGCGGCTTGCCCTGCTCAAGCCATGCGATGCATTTGGTAAGTGCGGAACGTTCGAAATCGACCGGGCCTTTTTCCTTTTTGAGGCGTTCGAGGCGGCGCTCAGCCTGATCGAAATCGGCGAAGACCAGTTCGGCCTCGATGCTTTCGATAGTGGGCAGGATCGGGGTAGCGCGGCCATTGAAATCGGGGATGACGAGCAGCAGGGCGTCGAGGTCGCGGATGAGCGGGAGCAGTGTAGGATCGAGGGCAGCGCCTTCTTTCTGATCGCGGGGCGCCGGAGCGAAATCGTAAACGGTCAATTCGACCGGGATTTTTTTCTTTGAGCCGTAAGTGGCTTCGAGAAAATCGAGGCGCAGGTCAGCGACCTTAATCTGGCCGGGACGGGCGCGATTTTTCGCATCGCCCTGGCCGGCGAGGGGGGCGAGGCCAGTGAGGGCGTGAAAGACAGTAGTTTTGCCGGCGCCGCGCGCGCCAATGATTCCGCTTTTCAAAGAGAGGTACTCCAAACAACAAATGTTGGCACAGGATGGCGGGAGATTGAAGGGAGTATTTTCGGTGGGTAAACGCTTCAGTGGTGTGGTAGAGACGGAGGAAGGAGAGGCAAATGCCACAGGCGCCAGAGGATTACCAGAGCCGTTATCCGGTTGATTTCGGTGATATCGACCCGGCTATCAGACAGACCGTGGTCCAGCTTTACGCCGAGGATGGGGGAAAGCTGCGCGGGCTTTTGTATATGCCGCAGAAGGGGAAACCGCGGACGGCTGTGATCATGGCGCATCCGCGGGTGGATTTCGCGCAGCATTACTCGATTCCATTCTGGGTGGAGGCGGGGTTCGCGGCGTTCGCACTGAATACCCGCTATTTAAACAACGATGCGACGATGCTCCATGAGAATCTGCTGCTCGATATAGCGGCGGGGATGCGCTACCTGCGTGCAGAGTGCGGCTTCGAGCGAATCGTGATGCTGGGTAATTCAGGCGGCGGCTCGCTCTTTTCCTACTATGATGCAGAAGCGCGGACGGCCAAGGGTGGGCGAGTCGCGGCGCCGCCGGGAGGTGGTCCGCCCGATCTGAACAAATTCGATTTGCCGGCCGCGGATGGGTTTATCGTGCTGGCAGCTCATCCGGGACAGGGAATTGTGCTGATGGGCACGCTGGACGCGGCGGTAGTAGATGAGGCCGACCCATTTGCGACGGATGCGACGCTCGATATGTACGATGAGCGCAATGGTTTTCGGATGCCGCCGGCTTCGAGCAAATATGATACGGAGTGGCTATTGCAGTATCGTGCAGCGCAGAGGGCGAGGGTAGCGCGAATCGACGCGATCGCACGGCGGCATATCGAGGAGGCGGCGATAGCACGAGCGGAAGTCCGCGAGCCGGATTTTGGCAAGAAACCGGCGGCGTATCGGAATTATACGAGCCGCAGAATGATGGCGCCGCGGATGATGATCGTCTACCGGACGCAGGCGAATCCGCATTATACGGACTTGTCGCTTGATCCGTCGGAGCGGCTGGTGGGATCGATTCTTGGCGGGCGGCCAGACCTCGCGAACTATCACGTATTCGGGCTAGGACGGGTTGTGACGCCGGAGGCGTGGCTATCGACTTGGTCGGGGCTGAGTTCATATGCGCGGCTTGACAGAAATCTGCCGAAGGTGACGGTGCCGACGCTGGTGGTTGGAGCAATGGGCGATCAGGATATTTTTCTGTCGGACGTGCGGACTGAGTATGAGCAATCGGGCGCAGCGGACAAGCGATTAGAGTTTATCGAAGGCGCGGACCATTTCATGCGGGCGGGCGGGACGCGAAGAAACATGGGGGATCCGCGGCCGCGGCTGATGAAAATACTGACGGAGTGGACGCGCGAGCGCTTCGCGCCGTAGATCGCTTGGTCACTTGAAGCGAAAACGTTGCCGAGTACGCATTTGCTGCACCTGGCGGCGGATAAGTATCGCGCGCATACAGTTGCAAAGTGCGGGCTTATTGAAATGCGGCCGCAATCCTTAGTCTTGCTAACTAACCGGCAGCCGCGGTAAGGGAGTGAGAGCTTCCGCTGGAGGTTTCACACATGCGGCTTTATCGTCTCTATACTGGCGGCGATCAGCAATCTCATCTCGAAGAACTGAAGCTATCATTTGCGGCTGCGCAACTCGCCGAACACACGCCGTTGCAACCGGCGACTGGCGTGATGTTTACACGGATGGCGCCAGGAACGTTTGCCGATTGGCATAACGCGCCGCGCCGCCAATACGTGATCACGCTGGCGGGCGGGGTTGAAATCGGACTAGGCGACGGCTCCCTGCATCGTTTTGGACCGGGTGAGGGAATTCTGGCGGAGGACCTGACCGGAAAAGGCCATACGACGCGGGCAGTCGGCGATGAAGCGCGGATAATGATGATCATACCGCTGAAAGATTGACGTTCCGCTGGAGGAACGGTTTGCGGTGCGGATGAACTGACTATTCGCTGCGCGCGGGTTCCAGGCAATGAGTTTTTCTGTGGTGCTGAGGCGGGTACGGCGGTCACGCGGCAGCGAATAATACTCAATGGAGAAATAGCATGATTGATTTGTATTATTGGCCAACGCCCAACGGAAAAAAAGTAACTATTCTGCTGGAAGAGGCCGGAATTCCGTATACGATCAAGCCCATCAATATTGGACGCGGCGATCAGCTAAGACCAGATTTCTTAAAGATCTCACCCAATGGCAGGATGCCGGCGATGGTGGATCACGAGCCGATGGGCGGTGGCGCGCCAATCACGATCTTCGAGTCGGGCGCGATCATGGAGTACATAGCGGAAAAAAGCGGAAAGTTCCTGCCGAAGGAACCACATCAAAAGTACGACGTGATGCAATGGGTCTTTTGGCAAATGGCTAATCAAGGGCCGAAGATGGGCGAGCAGGGGCATTTTCGGCGCGCCTCGCACAATCCCAAGAACGGCGATCAGACGTATGCGCTTATGCGCTTCGATAGCGAGGTCCATCGCATCTACGGCGTGATGAACCTGGGCCTGCATAAGAAGCGCTATCTCGCAGCCGGCCAATATACTATTGCAGACATGATTTGCTATCCGTGGGCGACGATCTTGGAGGGCCGCAATATCGACCTTGGTGAATTTCCCAATGTCAAACGCTGGCTCGATGAGATCGGCGAGCGGCCGGCGGTCAAGAAAGCGATGGCGGCTGGTCCGGAGTATCGCGAAGACCCAGCAACGATAAGTGCCGAGGAACAGGCGCGCCGTGCCAAGCTGCTGACGCATCAGCGGGCGCAAGCGGTGCCGAAAGAATGGACCTAACGGGTCTCCGGTAAGTTTCCCATCCACCAGCTAAGTAGCTAGTTAAACCGGCCTGCACTCGATTGTCCGATCCGGGGATATAACCGAATTGCTCAAGCCTTAATCGGGAGCAGGGTGGCAAGCGAAGAGAACGCCGATTGGCTGCAAACGCGCCTGCGCCAGCAGCATGGCTGCTGGCGCAGGCGCGTGGCAATCAAGATGCCGGCCAGAGAGCGGCCGCTGGGAAGCAGGCCTCAGTTCGAGTCTGCTCCGAATACGTATGGTTCAAGCGACGACTGCGCTTCCATGCGGAACCTATCCCACTGGCGGCCTCCGTAATAAGCCAGGCTGCCAGGAGCCGCCTTACCTTCACCGTTATAGTAGGAGATGCAATCCCGCAGGGGCGCAGTCGCAATGTCAACATTGCGGCAATGCTCGGCGTACTTATCTTCTGGTTCCTTGCGGACGTCGACGACGCGGGCGCCGCGCTCGCGCATCGTCTGCATCATCCATATGAGATAATCAGCGTGTGCGTAGATCACGTCGGTAAAGTTGAAGCTGCCACCGCCGCCCTGCGGTCCGGTGACGATAAACAGGTTGGGAAAGCCGCGGGTATGCAGGCCAAGGAAAGTTCTGGTTCCTTCGGTCTCCCACTTTTCCGTTAGCGTACGTCCGCTGCGGCCTCTGATCTTGTTAAAGGTGGAGGTGCCCATCCATTGGAACCCGGTCGCATAAATCAGCACGTCGAGCGGATATTCGACGCCCTCATGAACGACGCCCCGCTCGTTGATCTCGGACACACCGCGCGGCGCCGTGTCCACCAGATGGACGTGTGGCAGGTTGAATGTTGGGAGGTATTCGTCATGGAAGGTGGGCCGCTTGCAGCCATAGGGATAATAGGGCTTCAGCGCCGCTGCCGTCTTGGGATCCTTGACGATCGCGTCCACCCGAGCCCGAATTTGCTCCATGAGGCGGAAGCTGGAATCGAGCTGCTTCTGCATCCGCTCCTCAGGGGTCAGTTCACGGTCGTATTTTTTGCGCTCCTTGAAATCCTGGACCTTGCCGGCGAGGTAATCGTCGTTGGCGAGAACGGCGGCGCGCACTTCTGAGATCCTTGCAAAACGTGCGCGCCTTGCCCGTGCCCATCCGGGCTCATTCGCCCACGTCGTCCGCTCCTCATCAGTGGTCTCGCGCTGGTCACGGACGTCGATTGAAGACGGCGTGCGCTGGAACACGTAAAGCTGGCCGACAACCTTGGCCAGCTCCGGGATTGCCTGGACGGCGGTTGCGCCAGTGCCGATGATCCCGACCCGCTTCCCGCTCAAGTCGGTATTGTAGTTCCAGCGTGAGGTGTGGAACGACTCGCCCTTGAATTTCTCCATGCCCGGGATGCGCGCCAGCTTAGGCGTTGTGAGAATGCCGTTGGCGAGAATTACGAAGCGTGCGCGCATCTTGTCGCCGCGATCGGTCTCGACGATCCAGCGGCCCGATTCTTCGTCCCAGGTCGTCGCCTCGACCGTGGTGTGAAACAGGCAGTGGTCGTAGAAGCCGAACGTTTGGGCCATTCTCTGGCAGTGTTCCAAAATCTCAAAACCAGAGGCGAATTTCATTGCGGGGATGTAACCTGTCTCTTCGAGCAACGGCAGGTAACTATAAGATTCAACGTCGCAGGCGATGCCGGGATAACGGTTCCAGTACCAGGTGCCACCAACGTCCCCGCCCTTCTCGCAGAATCGCACGTCTGTGAAGCCAGCTTCCTTCAGCTTGTGCCACAACAATAGTCCGCCGAAACCGGCACCCACGACCAATATCTCACACTCGTCTTCCAGTGCTTCACGTGGGATCGGCGGCTCCGAATAGACGTCGTCCAGGTATCTCTTGAACTCGCCTTCCATCGCCATGTAGTCGGCGGCACCTTGGCGGGCTTCCTTGAAGGCGCGGTACTTGGCCTGCTCTTCAGCGTTGAAAGTTGCGCCGGCGGGCATTTGCGGCAACTCCGTCAGCTTGTGATCGGTGACAACGGAATAGCCCTTGCCTGCGATCTTTTCGGATGCCTTGGCGGCGCGTGTGTTGAAGACCTTCAGGCCGGTCTCAGGGTCGATACGGACTGCTGTGCTCATTCGAGTTCCTTTTTGGGTTCCTCGTCGGTTAGAACAGTTCTTCCAGCGAAAATAGAGCCTTCTGGCGGCAGCTTCTAACTAACTAACGATATGCTGCGCTCAGCAAGCTGCGGTGCTACGAATACGCGATATCACAGCCCGCCGGGCTATTCAAAGAGACGCCTGTGGCACAGCCGGCCCTTCTTTGATTGAGCGAGGGATACCCGCCGTGTTCTACTATCGATCGGGCCGCTGCACAGGAACAAAGGAGTTAAGAATGGCCGATCCAATGGAGCATGTCTTGTCTGGTATCCGGGTGCTGGACCTGACGCGGGCACT
Source organism: Binataceae bacterium (SeqCode) (assembly GCA_035502655.1). Lineage (GTDB taxonomy): Bacteria > Desulfobacterota > Binatia > Binatales > Binataceae > DATJUF01. The sequence goes on along the minus strand of DATJUF010000250.1, from coordinate 19,263 downwards.
GGCGGGCCCAAGCTGTACCCGGATGCTCGCCGAGATGGGCGCTGAAGTAATCAAAATCGAAAGCGCGCCATCGGGCGATATGGTGCGCGGACTCTCGAAGCTGCGCAATGAACGCAGCCTCTATTACATCCAGCAGAACCGTGGGAAAAAGAGCGTGTGCGTCAACTTACGTGATCCGCGCGGGATGGCACTGGTTACGGCTTTGGTTCCTAAGGTGGACGTGGTAGTGGAGAATTTCAAGCCGGGGACGCTGGCCGAAATGGGCCTCGGCTATGAGCGGCTGCGCGCGATGCGCTCGGACATTATTCTTTGCTCGATTTCGGCATTGGGTCAGAGCGGACCGCTATCCCATTTGCCCGGGTACGACTTTATCGCACAAGCCTATTCGGGGGTGACCTCGATGATAGGAGAGGCGGGAGGCACACCTTATATTCCGCTGGTTGCGGTCGGCGACGTCAACACCGGTGTTCATGGCGCCCTCGCGATCCTCGCTGCTCTGCGCTATCGCGACCGCACTGGCAAGGGGCAGTGCCTGGATGTTGGCCTGCTTGATGTCTATTACCATTGCCACGAAGTCAGTGTGCATCAGTTCAGTGGCAGTAACGGCCAGCTAAAGCCGACTCGGCAAGGGCCGCATCTCAACTACATCGCGCCGGCAGGAGTCTTCAAGGCAAACGGCGGATGGGTCGTGATCATGGCCTTCCTCCATCATTGGAAGGACCTGTGCGCGGCGATGGGACGGCCCGAACTGGTGACCGACCCAAACTTCGCGACCGACCCCGCGCGGCTCGCACGGCGCGCCGAACTGATCAAGCTGATCGAGGACTGGCTTGCAACCTTTCCTGATCGCGACAGCGCGGTCGCGCAGATGCATAAGCATGGGGTGCCGGCAGCGCCGGTATTATCGATTGAAGAAACCGTCAGCCATCCGCATCTTCGGGCGCGGGGGACGGTGCGCACGATCGAAGATCCGATCGCTGGCAAATTCGAGATTCCCGGCATGCCGCTGAAATTTTCCGAATTTCCACAAGACCTGCCACTCGAAGCTGCTACCCTGGGACAGCATAATGGCGAGGTGCTGCGCGATTTGCTGGGACGCAGCGCCAAAGAAATCGAAGAGTTGAGAAAAGCCGGAGTGCTGTTCGAGGGCGAATACTGAGAAATCCGCCATTGTGGGACTGCCTATTGGCCGCTGGCGGCGAAATGCCGAATAGCGATTAAAAAAGGCGCAACCGTTGCGGTTGCGCCTTTCCGTTACTGCCTGTTGAGCAGCGGATTAACGTTCGATCATCATCAGCCCGCCAGGACTGCCGTACTTGACGCCGTCCAGGTACTCCGCCGGCGCGTTGTGGTCAAAATAGAAGCCAGTCTTGTTCGGATTGCCGAAATCAGACCAGATGGTCTCGTGGCTATTCTGGAAGTCCATCGCCATCGATGAAACGGTATCCCACGAATGTCCGAGTCCAGGTATCACACCGCTGCCGTTGTAGTAGGAGATCGATTTCCACAGCTTGTGGTTCGAGTCGTAGAGGTCAACCCAGTCGCCGTTCCAATGTTCCTTGTCGGCGTAAATAATACGGCTGGAATAGCAATAGCCGCTCGCCTCACTCGGAATACGATGGGCGTCGATGACGGACATCTTGCGGATTTCCCAATTGCCCCACGAAGGCTTCGGGAAGCCGAGCGGCATCAGGTAACCGCTGGGGAAGCTGCCGCCTTCGTTATCGAAATGAGCCAGTGTCAGGATGCCGCGATCGCCGAGAAAGTCGGCGGTGTAAATTGCCGTGTTGCCATTGAAGCCGTTGGTCTTGGCGTCATCGTAAGTCCAATCGAAGCCGTACACTGGCGAGCAGCGCGCGGTGCTGGACAGGCGCAGGGAACGGCGCAGGGCTGGGACGAAGACGAACGTATCAGGGAACGGATGCGCCTCCTGGTCGACGTAGAAGAGTTGCAACGAGGCAGTATAACGCGCCTGCTCCGGAGTCTCTTCCATGCCCCATTCGGTGTACCAGGTGCCTGGAGCGTAATCCAAGGTTTTGGGGAAACCCGGATCGGTGATGAAATTGCTCCAGCGATATACTAGATCGAGCGTCGTGACATTGACGTTGCCATAACGGTCAACTGCCCAGACCGAGCCAAAGTTGTTGGGAGTCTTCACAACCACCGAAGGTTGATAGGCCCAAAAAACGTTGGCGAGAATTTTCCAGCCCTTATAGGGATCCTGGGGATTCGGGAAAGGCGTTCCACCCTGATAATTCTCGATTTCGTAATGGCCGTTGGGCAGCACTTTTACGCTGGTTTGGGAGCCGTATTTCTCAGTTGCCGCAATCCAGGTTTGGGGCAGGAAGTCATATTTCGCCGGCGCGAGATTGATCTGGACATCCTGCGGCATCTTCCAGAAATAGACACCCTCGAACAGCTTCTGCATGCCGAGCGGCATCCACTGCTTGTACTGCTGCCAGTTGGACATCGTGATCGTGCCGCTGACCGGCACGGTGCCTTGATTGGCGGTGTCTTTCACCCACTGATCCATTTCGCTGCGATCAGTCGATTGTGCTCTGCTTAGCGCAGGTACTAATGCGATCAAAAGAGCAATCGTTAAACCGAAACGAACACTTCTCATCTGAGCCTATGCCTCCAAGCATGTTACGAGCTCGGATTGCGCAATCGAACGAGTAGTTGAGATAGCGCAATCGAGCAAGGTCCCCGACGTTGCTCGTGCACTTCATACCGAGCGGTGCGAGCAATACGACGAAAGATAAGAAAGTGTCAATCGCAAAAATTAACGATACTGTCGTTTGCGCAAGAATGACTCGGAGCAACGTGATGCTTTATGCAGCGGCGCAAAGCGAAAAAGGCATTATTATTCGCATTAAGTAGTGCGATGGGAGTTATGAGCCTGACCGAGGCTGAGTGATGGGCTGGTTCGGGGGCTTCCCGCCGGATTTTGTGGCCAGAAAGCAGAAAAGGCGCAGCCATCGCTGCGCCTTTCTTTCAATCAGCCAGCTATCGCAGGATCATCATCAGACCCGCCGGGCTGCCATACTTGACGCCGTCCAGATACTGGGCCGGCACGTTGTGGTCGAAGACCGGGCCGCTTAGTGTTGGATTACCGGCACCAGACCAGATGGTCTCGTGGCTATTCTGGAAATCCATTGCCATCGACGAGACGCCGTTCCAGATGTGCCCCAGGCCAGGTACGTCGCCGCTCGTGTTGTAATAGGCGATTGACTTCCACAGCTTGTGGTTCGAGTCGTAGAGGTCAACCCAGTCGCCGTTCCAATGTTCCTTGTCGGCGTAGATTATTCGGCTTGAATAGCAATAGCCGCTTGCCTCACTCGGAATACGATGGGCATCGATTACCGCCATCTTGCGAATCTCCCAATTGCCCCACGAAGGCTTGGGGAAGCCCAGCGGCATCAGGTAACCGTCGGGGAATTTGCCGCCATCGTTATTCATATGGGCCAACGTCAGAATGTCGCGATCGCCAAGGTAGGAGGCCGTGTAAATCGAGGTATTGCCGTTGAAGCCGTTGGTCTTGGCGTCGTCATAAGTCCAGTCGAAACCGAACACGGGAGAGCAGCGCGCGGTGCTCGAAAGACGCAGCGAACGGCGCAGCGCAGGCACGAAGACGAAAGTGTCAGGGAAGGGATGCGCTTCCTGGTCAACGTAGAAGAGTTCGAGCGAGGCAGTATAGCGTGCTTGCTCGGGTGTTTCCTGCATTATCCATTCGGTGTACCAAGTGCCGGGCGCGTAATCCAATGTCTTTGGGAAGCCGGGATCGGTAATGAAATCGGTCCAGCGGTAGACAACGTCAAGAGAGCTCGGAGCTACGTTGCCATAACGATCTACTGCCCAGACCGTGCCAAAGTTGCTCGGTCCGTTAAAGTACACCGCTGGCTGAAACGCCCAGAACACGTTAGCAAGGGCCTCCCAGCCCTTGTTGGGCCCCGACGGGTGCGGGAAGGGCGTGCCGCCCTGATAATTCTCGATCTCGTAATGGCCGTTGGGGAGAATTTTTTCGGTGGTTTGCGAACCATATTTCTCGGTCGCCGCTATCCAGGTTGAGGGCAGAAAATCATATTTCGCCGGAGCGAGATTGATCTGGACATCCGGCGGCATCTTCCAGAAGTAGGTGCCCTCGAACAGCTTCTGCATCCCTAACGGGATGAATTGCTTATACTGCTGCCAGTTGGACATCGTGATGGTGCCGCTGGTTGGCACGGTGCCCTGATTGGCGGTGTCTTTCACCCACTGATCCATTTCGCTGCGATCAGTCGATTGTGCTCTGCCCAGCGCCGGTACTAATGCGACAAGGAGAGCAATGATTAAACCAACGCGTATACTTCTCATCGAAATCCCATACCTCCCGTGCATGTTGCAGGCTCGCATTGCGCGAACAAATCAACGAGTACAGCGACTAGGGCAAACTCCACTAAATGCTGCGCTTGAGTCGGTACGGCGAGCAATCCGAGCAATATGACGAAAAGCGAGGAGCTGTCAATCACAAAAATTAAGGATACTATCCGTCCCGTCTTAACCACATCAGCCAGCAGCAGACTGATGTGGTTAACTGCCAGAGGCGAGGATACGGAATGCAAATAGCGCTGCTGTGAAAGAAACAGGGCTCAATCGTTGCGACTGGGCCCTGTCGCGCTTTAGTACGGTCTGAGCGGCACCGTCAACGCAGGATCTGCATCAGACCGGAGGGGCTGCCATATTTGGTGCCGTCGCGATACTCAGTCGGAACCTGGGAGTCGATATACGGCAGCCGCTTCCATGGATTACCCATACCGGCCCAGTAAGTTGCGTGGGTGTTCTGCATATCCCATGAAATTGCCGTGACTCCGCCGACGGTTCGCCCCAACTCCTTCACGTCGTCGCGAAGTTCGGGACCCCAAAACTGGAGTTTCCAGAGCTTATGGTTGGAGTCGTAGAGGTCGCTCCACAAGGCCCAGTAGCCCTCTTTCTCGATATACATGACGCGATCGCCGTAACAGTAGCCAGATGCTTCCTGCGGAATGCGCTGGACGTCGATCACCGAGCTGTCGCGGACTTCCCAAGTACCCCATGAGGGTTTCGGGAAGCCGAGCGGCATAAAGTAATTCTGTGGAAATATCGCGCCGTCGGCATTGAACATCATGAGGCCGATGATCTTGCGGTCGGCCAGGTACTTCGCGTTGAAGATCGAGGTTCCGCCGTTGAAGCCATTACCCTTGGCGTCATCGTAGGTCCAGTCGAGGCCGAACACCGGTGAGCAGCGCGCCGAACTTGACAGGCGCAGTGACCGGCGCAGGGCTGGAACGAAGACAAAAGTGTCTGGGTAAGGATGGGTTTCCTGATCCTGGTAGTAAAGTGATAGCGAGGCGGTGTAACGCGCCTGTTCGGGCGTCTCCTGCATGCCCCATTCCGTGTACCAGGTGCCCGGGGCGTAATCCAAGGTTTTGGGGAAACCGGGATCGGTATTCCAGGCGCTTTGCCGGTATACGACGTCAAAGGTGTCGGCGGCGATATTGCCGAAGCGGTCCTGCACCCAAACCGTGCCGTAGTTGCTGGGCGTGTTGACGTAGAGCGCTGGTACATAATCGAAGAACAGGTTAGCGAGAATCTTGAAACCCTTGTGCGGCTCTTGCGGATTGGGGAAAACCAACCCGCCCTGGTAATTGTTAATCTGGAAGTGGCCATCGGGCAGGACAGTCACTGTATCCTGGGCGCCGTACTTTTCTGTCGCTTCGACCCAGTTCTTGGTCAGATTGCCCATGTGGGTCGGGCCGATATCGATTTCGATATCGGCGGGCATTTTCCACCCGTAGGTGCCCTCGAAGAGCTTCTGCATCCCGAGCGGCATGAAGGCTTTGTGCTGCTGCCAGTTAGACATCGTGATCTTGGTCCCCGGCGGCAGCGTTCCCTGGCTCTGGGTGTCTTTGATCCACTGATTCATTTCGCTGATATCGTCAGTAGTCTGCGCTCGCCCCAATGCGGGTAACAATGCGATCAGGACGGCAAGGATAAGACCGAAGCATAGGCTTCTCATCGAAATCCAACCCTCCAACGTTGTTAGAGCTCGAATCGCGAGATTGAACGAATAGCGAAGGTGACGCGATTTGAGCAAAGTTCCCTAAACATTGCTCTCAATCGGCATGCCGAACGTTTCGAGCAATACGACGAAAAGTAACAACCTGTCAATCGAAAAATTAGCGGAACTCTCAGTCCATATTAGAACTATTGGGCGAACAGGGCGGATTGCCGGTACCGGCGAAGCGGCAACCGTGACGGCGAGCCTCGGCGAATTCACCATTGGATGCAACTTAAAGTTATCTTTTGCCGCAATAATCCAGCGAATTGCTGAATATTTGGCTGGCGCATTTTGGCGGACGCTGGATAATCCGCCATTGTTAATGGGAGGCGGTCTCCCGCGGAAAGGCGATGGATCTCCAGCAAAATTTCTGGCGCGGCCGGCGGGTGCTGGTCACCGGCCATACCGGCTTTAAGGGAAGCTGGCTGACCATTTGGCTGAATCAGCTTGGGGCCGTGGTCAGCGGTGTAGCGCTCAAGCCCGACAGCGATCCTTCGCTGTTCGAGCTTGCCCGGCTAGGCCAGCGAATCGAATCGTTTGCCGAGGATATCCGCGATGAGGCCGCCGTCAAACGGGCGTTTACCAGAGTGCAGCCTGAAATAGTGTTTCATCTAGCGGCACAATCACTGGTGCGCCGATCTTATCGCGAGCCAGTAGCTACTTTCGCAACCAATGTAATGGGCACAGTAAATGTACTCGATGCGGCGCGCGAAGCCGGCTCGGTGCGTGCGCTGGTCGTAGTAACCAGTGATAAATGTTATGCGGATAGCGGAGCGGTAGAAGCTCACCGCGAAGATGATCGTCTCGGCGGCCATGATCCTTACAGCGCAAGTAAAAGCTGTGCCGAATTAGCCGCGTCGTGCTATCAGCGGTCGTTTTGCGAGGCGTCGCGAATGGGGATCGCGACAGTGCGGGCAGGCAACGTCATCGGCGGCGGTGATTGGGCCATCGATCGGCTGGTTCCCGACGCGATTCGCTCGCTTAGCCGCGGCGAGCCGTTGCGGGTGCGCAATCCCGATTCGGTCCGTCCGTGGCAGCATGTGCTCGAGCCATTGGCCGGCTATCTGATACTCGCCAGTAAACTTTGGGCCGGTGGGCCGAAATGGGCCGGTCCATGGAATTTCGGACCAGACTCAAGCGATGCTTGCCCCGTGCGCGAGCTCGCCGATCAGGTTGTTAAGAACTGGCGATCTGGATCGTGGCTCGCGATTCCGGATGAAGCCGCGCCTTACGAAAGCCCTCAGTTACGGCTTGATTCCAGCAAGGCACGCCGCCTTCTGGGATGGAACCCGGTGCTGCCACTGGCCGGCGCGATCCGGCTGACGGTTGATTGGTATCGCGCCGTGATGGAGGGGGCGGACGCTTTCGAACTCACATGCGCCCAGATCGACGAATTCGTGCGCCGGGCCGCGGCAGGGGTTGCAGGCACGCCAGCGCCAGCGGCCGGCGATCGTTAAATGCAGAGGGAACTGAATAATGGCAACTGCCTCGGATGCGGCACGAGGCTGCCGCCCGCTTTCCTGGATCTCGGACGAACGCCATTAGCCAATTCGTATCTAATGCCCGAACAGGCTGAGATGCCCGAAGCGGTTTTTCCTTTGGCGGTGGCTTACTGCAATACGTGTCATCTGGTGCAACTGAGCGAACGGGTGCCGCCCGCTGACTTATTCACTGAGTATGCATATTTCTCTTCGTACTCGGATAGTTTCGCCAATCATGCGCGGCGGATGGCGGCGAGCCTCACTGAACGATTCGCACTAAGCAGTGCCAGCCGGCTGGTCGAGGCCGCCAGCAACGACGGCTATCTGCTGCGATATTTCCGCGAACAAGGAATCCAGGTATTGGGCGTGGAGCCAGCGCACAATGTCGCAGCGGTTGCGCGAGCGCAGGGCATTCCCACGATCGAGGAATTCTTCAATACGGCAACGGCCGCAACTATCGCCGCCAGCGCCGGGCGAGCTGATTTGATCATTGGCAATAATGTCCTCGCGCACGTGCCGGCGATTAACGACTTCATGCAAGCCGCCGCCATCTTGATGAAACCGGCCGGCGCAGCCGTGTTCGAGTTTCCTTATCTAGGCGAACTGCTTGAGCGCGGCGAGTTCGACACTATCTATCATGAGCATGTCTTCTATTATTCATTGCACGCAGTAGCCGGATTAGCTGCGCGCGGGAACCTGGAACTTTATGATGCCGAGGCCCACGAAGTTCATGGCGGTTCCCTGCGGATTTTCCTGCAGCATCCAGGCGTGCGCGAACGCAGCCCGGCAATCGCGGCGATGATGATGGCTGAGCAATACAAAGGCCTCTTGTCCCCCGATTATTATAAGGCGTTCGGATCGAAGGCTGAACGGATCAAGCACAATCTACTCGGCCTTTTGCATCAGCTAAAAGCCGCCGGCCGGCGGATCGCTGCTTACGGCGCGCCAGCCAAAGGCAATACGCTCCTTAACTATTGCGGCATCGGCGCCGGCCTGATCGATTTCACCGTCGATCGCAGTCCGCATAAGCAAGGCCGGCTACTGCCGGGATCACATTTACCGATTTACGCGCCGGAGGAATTGCTGCGCCGCCATCCTGACTATGCGCTGATTCTGCCATGGAACATCGCCAGCGAGATCGTTGGGCAACAGCGTTCATATCTGGAGCGCGGTGGCCGCTTCATCGTACCGATACCGGAACCGCGGATCCTGTGAAACGCTGGTGGCGGCGCTATGCCAGCGCATAGATGAAATTTATCGAGACTCAGCTAGCCGGGGCCTTGATTATCGAAGCCGAGGCGGTTAGCGATGAGCGCGGATTTTTTGCCCGTACCTTCTGCGCGCGTGAATTCACGGAACGAGGTCTCGAACTCCCTATCGCCCAGTGCAGCACCTCGTTCAACCGCCGCCGCGGAACCCTGCGCGGGATGCATTATCAGGGGCCGCCGTTCGAGGAAGCCAAGCTTGTGCGATGCACCGCAGGCCTGATCTACGACGTAATCCTGGATCTCCGTCCGGCCTCGCCGTCCTTCCGCCAATGGACCGCTATCGAACTTGGCGCAGCGAATCGGCGCATGGCCTATATCCCGGCGGGGATGGCGCACGGCTTTCAGACGCTCGAGGACGCGAGCGAGGTTTTCTACCAGATTTCGCAACCTTACATGCCGGGGTATTCGCGCGGCGTCAGATGGAACGATCCGCTTTTCGGAATCAAATGGCCGCTGGCTAATCCAATTTTGTCGTGGCGCGACCATAGCTATCCGAATTTTGCACCGTGAAACGAGTATTGATTACCGGCGCCTCGGGCTTTATTGGACGTCATTGCCTGCAAGCCCTGGCGGAAAAGGATTACGAAGTTCACGCAGTTGGACGCCGCCCTTTGCCATCGAACGCCGCGATCACCTGGCATCAAGCTGACTTGCTCGACGGCGCTGCCGCGGTGGCCGGCAGCATTGCTCCAACCCACCTGCTTCATCTGGCATGGTGCGCTACTCCGGTTGATTATTTGACCAATCCCATAAACCGCCAATGGGCAGCCGCGACAGTTCAACTGGCAGAGGCCTTCGCCGATGCGGGGGGTGAGCGTTTCGTTGGCGCCGGAAGCTGCGCGGAATATGCCCCAAGTCTCACGCCATGCGCCGAGCATAGCACTCCGCTCCGTCCAACCAGCCTCTATGGCGAATCGAAAGCCGCAGCGTATCAGCGGCTCACTGCGCTTGCGAAAACCGCGGACTTCAGTTTCGCCTGGGGGCGAATATTTTTCCCTTATGGTCCCTATCAGGCGAGGGAACGGCTTATACCCTCAGTAATCACGGCTCTCATCCGGCGCGATCTGGTGCATTGTTCCGCTGGCAATGATGTTCGCGACTTCATTCACGTGCAGGATGCCGCCGCCGCGTTAGTCTCTCTACTGGATTCCCGTTTGAACGGTGCATGTAACATCGGATCGGGCCTGCCGGTCACTGTTTGCGACGTTATCAGCCTGATCGGGCGGATAATGGATAGCGAGGATCTTTTGCGCTTCGACGCTTTGCCACAACGCGCTGACGAACCGGGGTTCATCGTTGCCGGCACGCGGCGCTCGCACGGCGAACTCGGCTGGCGTCCGCGTCTATCCCTTGAAGAAGGCTTGGCGCAAACCGTCTCCTGGTGGCGTCGCAGCCTCAAGGGCTGACGGGTTATAAGAGCCGGCCGGCAGCCGTTAAGCTCGAACGATGGCTGTAATGCCAATTCGCTTACGGCATAATGTCAGACATGGCCCGGGCCAAAGTTGCCATCGCAAGCCTGCCACTTGCGTTAATCATCGTATCGGGATGTGCGCTTCAACCCGCTACAACGTCCCCGCCCCCGGTAGTCGCCGCCGATACTGCGCCTCATGCATTACCCTTCAAGGGACGCCTCGCCTCAGGTGATCCGCGCAACTTGCCGCCCGCAGTCGCGTTGTCTTTGTCACCGGCGTCGCCAGTCATCTTCCAATACCGCGAGGAACTCAGCCATGATGAATATCATATTCCGCTTTACGTCTCGGCTCTTGACCCGGTCACGTATTTTGGATCGCCGCTAGGCGATTATGGAGTGACCGCGTTCGCGTCTCTGACAATCATCGGTCCGGATGGCAGGGTGATGGGCGACTATACACGGCGTGCCTATGTATCGGAATCCTACAGCCTGTACTCCGAACCAACTCATCGCGAGTTGGAAGAAGCGGCTCTAACTTCTGTTCGGGCCAAAATCGACCAGAGCCTGTATAACGACTCGGGCCGGCTCGCCCAATTGCTTGCCGCGGCTCCCAGCCCCTCAGCCGGCGGATCGGAATGAAGTGGCCGATTCTGATATTTAGCGCCGTGATGGCAGGATGCGCCGTTCAAGGACCGCCGTTTCAGCGCGCGACCGCCCCTTCGGGAAACGCAACTATTTATGTATATCGGCCATATCACTACGGTAGTTCGCTGATCGTGCCAGCGGTGACGTGCGGCGACGATACATCCCGGATCGACCCTGGTGGCTATCACGCCTTTATCGTTCCCACGAATCAGGAGCCGATCATTTGCCACGTCGCGGCCGAAACCACTGACGAAGTTGAAATCGACGATGCCGAGGCCCGCGTTTACTACATCCGTGAGGAATTGGGCTGGGGCGTGCTCAGCAGCCATCCTCATTTGAACCCGATCGACAACGATAAGGCGGAGACTGAGATCGCGAAGTGCTGTGTGCAACAGGGCAGCGTTAATAGCCAGCCGCCGCCGAATTCCTGAGAATAGCCGTCAATGCCGCGCGAGATGGTTCAGGCGATTCGCTCAGCGATTACGGCGCCGTCAGTATGGCGCTTGATCGTGCTGGATCTCCTCGTTCTGAATGTGATTTCCGATCAGGTAACCTGCGCCTGCGCCGGCCACACCACCTATTGCCGCGCCCGCGCCCGGAGCTCCAACCGCAGCACCGACTAGCGCGCCACTGCCTGCGCCAATCGCGCCGCCCGCCAGAGTACCTTTTTCACGCGTCGTAAGAGGCGCACCTGAACAGCCCACTGCACATACCAGCATCACTCCGGCCACTGCGGCCACTGCCATCTGCCGCCATCTTCCGGGCGTTTTCCTGTATCGTGGCTCAAGTTCGATTATCTTCGCGTTATTACCGGTTTGCTCGAGTAACATTGCAGCTCCCGCAGGCAACAGTCGAAATTGATGTGAACAAAGTTGGTGTTGCCTTTGATTTTGTAAAGCAAGGACTTTGCCACCGAGCGAAAGCTAGACAAAATAAAAGTTGGCCTGACGGAAACCAGGAAATTGAGCCCGTACCGGGTAAGAGTTCCAAACCCGCTCAAAAGCGAAGTTTCGGCGACCTCGCTTAATTTTCGCCCTGCGGCGGCGCGCGCTTGATGATCAGTCAAGCAAGAGGTGGCGCGGCTGCTTCGGCAATCGCGCCGCTGAATATGGTCAGAGCTTGAGATTCATTTGTGCTTGGCCAGTCGACGGATCAACCGGAACTGAGATATGCGAATGGAAGATTTTCCACTGCCCATCGACTTTATGCAGGCAGTCAGTCACCCGCAGAGTAGCCTCCATCGGCTTGCCATCTTTGCTGTTCCACGAGAAATGCTGAATGCTGTTGACGATGCCGAGACGGCCATCGGTTACTACATCCATTTGGAGGAATTTGCCTTTGATGTCGGTGGCGTTGCTGAAGAAATTATTGAAATCAGCGCGTACTGCTTTCTCACCGGAATACTGCAATGGCGGTACAAAATCAAAGACCGCAACTTCGTTGGTATCGTAATAGGCCATAGCCTGATCAGCGCTGGCCGCGTTCATCAGGTTATGTTCGAGCTCGGTGATCTGCGCCTTCGCGTCTCCTGCGGCTAATGAAACAGAAGATACACCGCTTAAGGCAATCGCGATGGCCAAAGCTCCAACCAGCAATCCAGACCTTCTCATTTGGCTCCTCCATTCAACTCGGCGGACGCTAGTTCATGCTTGTCCAGCGGTCAAGGCCAGCGTTCTCAAGGCATTGGTCTGACCAGCTGCTCATGTGGTGGACTGTCTAGAGCTGGTGCACTATAATTCATCAAGGCTTTATGGGCAAGATCGCGCTGACCAAGGAAGCACTGGCGGAAGTTTCGGACGCGCCGGCTACTGAGATGCTGAAAACGTTGGGGATGCGGGTTCGCGACGCCCGCGCCCGTCATGGCATGACCCGCCGCATGCTCGCGCGCGATTCGCGCATTTCAGAACGCTACCTGGCGGAACTGGAGAGCGGGCGCGGTAATCTCTCAATCGTACTGCTGAAACGGCTGGCCGCGGCAATCGACGTGCCGCTTACGGAACTCGTCGATGAAAGCCCGCCGCCATCGGCCGAATACCAGATGCTAACGCAAAGGCTTCGCAGGCTCACATCAGAGGAGCTGACGCTGGTCGCAGCGATGATCGCCAGACGCTTCGGACGCTCCCGCGATCGGCTTGATCGAATAGCACTGGTGGGATTGCGCGGGGCCGGCAAGACCACTCTCGGAAGAATGCTAGCGGCTCGTCTGGGGTGGGAATTCGTCGAGTTGAGCCACGCAATCGAAGAAGAAGCAGGCTTCGCAGTGGCGGAAATCTTCGAGTTCGGCGGTCAAGCCGCCTACCGCCGCTACGAGTTGCGGGCACTCGAAGCGATCCTAAGCGCCAGGCGCGGGATCGTGCTGGCGGCCGGCGGCGGACTGGTGGCCGATGCCGCCGCACTCGAGCGCCTGCTCGACGCCTGCTATACGGTATGGCTCAAAGCCTCGCCGCAGGATCATTGGGATCGCGTACTCAATCAGGGTGACTATCGTGTACGTGCGGGCACTCGCGATAGCGAGGCACTGTCTGATATGCGGCGAATTCTGGCGCAACGCGAGAGCCTCTACCGGATGGCCGATGCGCGTCTGGATACGAGCGGCAAAACAATCCAGGAGGCATTGAAGGAATTGGCCAGGTTAGTGGCGAGCCGCAGCCAAGGCGGCTGACGGAACGTCCACGATCAGATTCGGTTTGCGGTAGAGCTGGGTATTATGCAATATAATGCATGACGGGTGAAACCGGAGCAAGCAGCGAGAACCGTCAATGATCGATTTCAGAACACACCCCAGGCATTATCGCCATTGGCAGCTCACGTTTGACGGGCGTACCGCCACGCTCGCGCTCGATGCCGATGAACAGGGCGGAATCAATGCTGGCTATGAGCTGAAGCTGAACTCCTACGACCTGGGCGTTGATATCGAGCTCTACGACGCGACGCAGCGGCTTCGTTTCGAGCATCCGGAGATTTGCTGCGTAATTATCACATCGGCTAAGGAACGAGTCTTTTGCGCAGGCGCCAATATCAAGATGCTTGGCCTCGCCGATCACAGCTTCAAAGTAAACTTTTGCAAGTTCACTAATGAAACCCGCTTTGCGATTGAGGATGCTTCGGCAAACTCAGGACAGCATTACATAGCTGTAATCAATGGCTCGTGCGCGGGCGGCGGATACGAACTCGCACTCGCAGCCGAATGTATATTGATGGCCGACGACGGATCGACCACGATATCATTGCCCGAAGTTCCACTGCTCGGCGTGCTGCCTGGTACTGGTGGACTGACGCGATTGGTTGACAAACGCAAGGTCAGGCGCGATCGGGCAGATTTCTTTTGCACCATTGAAGAGGGTATTCGCGGCAAACGAGCTCTGGAGTGGGGACTCGCCGACGAGTTAGTCCCGCGCAGCCGCCTGGCTGAAGCGGCAGCTAACCGCGCGGGCGGATATGTTCGTTCCTCTACGCGTCCATCTGATGCAAAAGGCCTCGAGCTGACAAGCCTCGAACGTACTATGATAGGGGATCGAATTGACTATAGTTATGTCACTGCTGAAATCGCCCGCGATCGTGCACTCGCAACGATTACCGTGCGAGGTCCCGAGGTTAATCCATTCGAGGCCGTGCCCAATCCCGGCGTGCTGAACGACTCATTCTGGCCGCTGGCGTTCGCCCGCGAACTAGAGGACGTGATTCTTCATTTGCGTTTCAACGAAGATGCGATTGGACTCTGGATATTTCGCACCGAAGGTGACCCGGACCTGGTTGAAGCATACGATCACTGGATGATTGAGCGCCAGGACCACTGGCTGGTGCGCGAAATCACAATGTACCTGAAACGAGTCCTGAAACGCCTGGACGTAAGTGCACGCTCGCTGTTTGCCCTGATTGAACCGGGATCATGCTTCACAGGCATTTTATTCGAATTAGCGCTGGCGTCGGACCGCAGCTATATGCTTAGCGGCACCCGTAACGGCGAACAACTTTCTTCGGCAATGATTCGGCTTACCGATATGAACTTCGGGCCACTGCCGATGAGTAATGGCTTAACGCGGCTTCAGAGCAGATTCCTCGGCGATCCGGCCCATGTGGAGGAGCTCCGAAGACACATTGGCGAGAACCTGGATACGGCGGCGGCAGCAGAACTAGGATTGGCAGGTTTCACACCCGATGATATCGACTGGGACGACGAAGTCCGGCTCGCAATTGAATCACGTGCGGCGTTTTCTCCCGACGCTTTGACAGGGCTCGAAGCCTCACTTCGCTTCGCCGGACCTGAGACAATGGAGACGAAGATCTTCGCGCGACTCTCGGCCTGGCAGAACTGGATCTTTCAGCGGCCGAATGCAGTTGGCGAGAATGGCGCGCTCAAGCTCTACGGCACTGGCAAGCGGCCCGCCTTCAACCCACGGAGAACCTAGTAATGGCGATTAACTATTCGGAGCGAATTCCCAACAACGTTAATCTATCGGAGAATCGCCGCTTGCAACGAGCGCTGGAGGAATGGCAGCCGCGATTCCTTGGATGGTGGGACAAACTAGGTCCCGACGGCTGCCGGCAAACTGATGTCTATCTAAGGACAGCGATCTCGGCCGACGCTCAAGGCTGGGCGACCTTCGGCTACGTGCGGATGCCGGATTATCGCTGGGGCATTTTCCTTGCAGAGCCGGAACCGAATCGCGCAATCGGTTTCGGACAGCATAAGGGCGAGCAGGTCTGGCAGGACGTACCAGGTGAGTACCGTGGAACGCTCCGGCGCTTGATTGTAACGCAGGGTGATACTGAGCCGGCCTCCGTCGAGCAGCAACGCCATCTCGGCGCCACGGCTCCGTCGCTCTACGATTTGCGGAATCTGTTCCAAGTAAATGTCGAAGAGGCACGCCATCTATGGGCGATGGTCTATCTGCTCCAAGCTTACTTCGGACGCGACGGCCGTGAAGAAGCCGAAGCGCTCCTGGAACGCCATTCCGGCGATGCCGATCGTCCCCGCATACTGGGGGCCTTTAATGAACCGACGCCAGACTGGCTGTCATTTTTCATGTTTGCGTATTTCACCGACCGCGACGGCAAATATCAGCTCGCGAGCCTGGCGGAGTCGGGCTTTGATCCGCTCTCGCGAACTTGCCGTTTCATGCTGGCGGAAGAGGCACATCATCTGTTTGTGGGCGAGATGGGTATCGCAAGAGTAGCCGAGCGCACTTGCGAGTTGATGAGAAAATATAAAACTGATCGTGTCGCTGGCTACGGTGGTATTCCTTTGACGATCCTGCAGCGCTACCTCAACCTGCATTATGCAGTTTCACTTGACCTTTTCGGTTCTGAGGTTTCGACCAACGCAGCAAATTACTATACGGCCGGGCTTAAAGGCCGTTTCAAGGAGGCGGATCACACCGACGATCATTCGCTTACCGAAAAAAGTTTCGCAATTCCGGTGCTCGAATCCGGCCGAATCGCGGAGACTCAGAAGCCCGCGTTATTGGCTATTAACGAGATGCTGCGTGAGGACTATGTACACGATTCGGCCCGTGGCCTTGCCCGCTGGAATAAGATCATCCGCGCCGCCGGAATTGACTTTGAACTAACCCTGCCTCACCGGGGATTCAATCGAAAGATCGGCGTATTCGCTGGAGTACGCGTGTCGCCTGAGGGCGATCTATTAACGGATGAGGCGTGGCGAGCGAATGAGCATAGCTGGCTCCCCACTTCCGAGGACCGCGCTTTGGTTGCTTCGCTGATGAAACCGGCGCTTGAATCCGGAGCGTTCGCCTCGTGGATAGCACCGCCGGCAAGAGGCATCAATCATCAGCCGATTAGCTTTGAATATGTAAAGTTATAGTCCTGTGCTCTTTCCTGCTGTTCGCACGGCTGCTAATGGAGCCGGATGCGCCGCAGATTCACCATGCGATGGCACGCTATCCGCGATCGTAAAAGTGTACGCCCGGCAAGCTCGCGAGTTCTTTGCCTGCCGCCCCTTCTCCGATATGATCGCTCATCCGTCAGGCGCCCTGGGGTGCTCTCTAGAGGACGCGCTGTATGAAGTTAGCCGGGTGCACATGACGATCCGGGAGCCAAGACTGCGGATTCGTGCTTGATCACTTCAGAGATTTTGGACGGCAGGCGGATTGGAACAGACGAAGCTTCTTACATATTCAAAGAGAACAAAAACAACTCTGGACGTGTTGGTCCGGCCTGCTTTACTACTTGGCGCCGTTCTCCTGCTCAGTTGCTGCGGCAGCATTACTGATGCGGGCGCGTTGATCCACGAAAAGGTACTTTATCTCACGCACCCTGAGCTGTTGGGGCCGCAGGGTCCGCTGACAGCGAAACAGGCCGAGTACATTCTCGGCCGCCTTAATGAACATCAGAGACTTCCAACCGATATACTCCACCGCGATCTAGCCTTTGAGCAAGCGATTACCCATGTACCGCTGGCCACCGGCAATAAAGTCATAGTGCTCGAAAATGCCAGCGAGACCTATTCTGCCATGCTCGCCGCTATTCGCAGCGCTACCAACAGTATCAACTTAGAGATGTATATTTTCAGCGATGGACGGATCGGGCAAATGTTCGCCGACGCGCTGATCGAACGGCAACGCCATGGCGTCCAGGTGAATGTCGTTTACGACGCCGTCGGCTCTTTGGGAACCCCTTCTTCGTTTTTCGACCGCATGCGCCGGGCCGGAATCGCCGTGCTGGAATATCGTCCGCTTGATCCGTTTGCGCAACGGTTTCATTGGGTGTTTGCGCATCGCGACCACCGCAAAATGCTGGTGGTGGATGGGCGTATAGCTTTCACAGGCGGAATCAACATATCTGAAGTATACGCGAGCGGATATGGCGGCAGCAGTTCGAAAGCGCCTTTAGACTATTGGCGCGATACCGACATCGAGGTACAAGGACCAGCGGTCGCCGAATTCCAGAAATTATTTATTCAACAGTGGAACTATCAACGCGGCCCGCTGCTCCAGGTGCGTAATTACTTCCCGAAACTTGACAAGCAGGGCAACGACATAGTGCAGGTAATCGGCAGCGTGCCGGAACGTTTCAGTGTTATCTACGTGGTCCTGATCTCGGCGATAGTCTATGCTGAGACGAATATCTATATAACCGACGCGTACTTCGTGCCCGATCATCAAATGCTGCATGCGCTGGAACACGCGGCCGAACGTGGCGCCGACGTACGGCTGTTACTACCCAGCAAAAGCGATGAGCCAATAATCGTATCCGCTGCGCGATCAAACTATAGTGCCCTGCTCAAGGCCGGGGTGAAGATTTACGAATGGCAGGGCGAGATGCTGCATGCGAAGACTGCCACGATCGATCATGTATGGTCTACGGTTGGGACCTCTAATCTGGATTGGTGGAGTATCGCGCGCGACAATGAGCTGAACGCGATAGTGCTCAGCCATCCATTCGCCACCGGCATGGATCATATGTTCTACAATGACTTGAAGCACTCGAAGCAAATCACCGCTGAAGCGTGGAGGCATCGTGGATTCATCGAGCGCTCGGAAGAGGCCGGCGCGGCAATCCTCGAACCGCTGCTATGAACAATTACAGCGCTAGCCAATCCCGTCCGGGTTAACAGTAGTATTCAGCCGCGAAATTCTGGCATTACATATTTTGCGAAACGCTCGAGCGAACGGATCACGGTTTGATGTGGTGCGCCGCCTTGTGCCACTTCAAGGATGAGATAAGTGGCGCCATAGAATTCCCGCGTCCAGCGGACCCGCTCGATCAGCGTTTCAGGCGTTCCGATCAGCAGCACACGCATCGCGTCGAGCTCTTCGTAAGTGCGCCCAACGAAGCCAGTTCCACGCTTGTAGCGTTCGTAAGCGGCTGAAGTGTGCCGGCTGCGGGCGTCGAGCGAATCAAAGAACTTGTAATATTGCAGCGCATGGACTCCGCCATGGGCGCGCGCCTCCTCCCACGAATCGCCGCAATACATCTGATAGACGCCCGCGACCTCCCGCGCTGCCGGATCGTGCCCCGCTTTAATGAGCGCATCGCGATAAAGCGCAATATTAGTTTTGACCATATCCGGCGCCGGGATGAAGAATGCGGTGCCAAGATGCAGCCCCATCTGGCCTGCCCACTCGTAGCTTTCCGGGGTGATTGCGCCCGATGCGAAGATCGGCGGATGGGGCTTCTGTAGCGGCTGGGGGAAAAACGTATAGTCGTTGAGCTGCCAGAATTTGCCCTCGAAGGAAAAAGGCCCGTCTGCGGTCCAGGCTTTGCGGATAAGCTCAGTTCCTTCGCGATAGCGCGCGTGACTCTCGTCAGGGTTGACACCGAAAACGAGATAGGAATAGTTCAGGAAGCCGCGGCCGACGCCATATTCGAGACGGCCCTCGCTCAACACGTCAAGCATCGCATACTCTTCCGCAAGGCGTA
>DATJUF010000249.1:0-5692 GCA_035502655.1 Binataceae bacterium (SeqCode) | reverse complement strand
TGCCAGTGCCGATCTTGATACGCTTGGTATGCTCTGCCACCAGAGTCATCGTCGCATAGATGTCGCTGTAGAGCATTTGCGAGTCATAGAACCATGCGCTGGTGAAACCGAGATCCTCGGCCACCGCCATGTCTTTCCATGCATCGATATGCGCGGGCATGTTAAGTCCGAATTTCATGATGGAATTAGTAGTAGATCGAGACTCGCGGCTCAAATGGCAGAACGATCCTTGGAATTCCTGCGCGGCGCTGCTGTTCCTTTCCTTGGGGTTACACAGTAATTTCGCGCCGCCGCAATTCCTGGATCTGCTCGCCGCTCAGTTTCAGCAATGTTCTGAGAACCGCCTCGGTGTCCTCGCCGAGCAGCGGAGCGGCCTTGCAGACGCTGCATGGACTGGCGGACATCCTCCACGGAATGCCGGCATGAATCCGGCGGCCTACCTCCGGATGCTCGAGTTGGACGAGCTAGCCACGCTCCTTCAGATGGGGATCGTCCGCAAGTCTGGCTGCCCCATTGCCTGACAGAGAGACCTCCACTCAGCTTCGTTACCGGCCGCGATTGAAACCCATTGTTCGGAATCACCCGCAGCCTTGTAACAATTGTGAGGCGCCATCAAGGTATCGTGATTGCCTCTGCGCACTGGTTCGTTGCCCGTCATCGAATATTCGAGCAGGCCCTCGGCCATCTCGGCCAGAACCGTTTCCCACTGCGACTGATCGATAAATTGCCCTTCGCTGGTCTTCGCGCGATGGGTTAGCGCAGCCATCACGGCGAGTGCTCCGAAGACACCGGCATTCGGATCGGGATAGGAAATTCCGATTTCGCACGGTTCGCCACCCGCGTAGCCAGTGCTGAAAAAGAGGCCAGACAGCGCCGCGGCTGGCGGACCGTAGCCGATAAAGCCCTTGAATGGTCCGGTCTGGCCAAATGCCGACATCGAGATTTGGATAATGTCCGGTTTGATTGAGCAGAGTTTCTCGTAACCCAGGCCGAGGCGCTCCATCACACCAGCAGCAAAATTATCCGTAACGACATCGGCATGTTTTACCAGCTCGCAGGCGATTTCGATTCCCTCTGGCCGCGATAGATCGAGTGCGATACTTCGCTTCCCCTGATTGTACTGATTGAAGTATCCTGCCCGATTGATTCCCGATTTGCCGTCAGGAAACAGTCCCACCAGCCGCGACGGACAGAGCCGCTTGGTGGTTTCGACTTTGATAACGTCCGCCCCCATATGAGCCAGTTGCAGCGTGCAGTACGGTCCCACCCACACCCACGTAAAATCCAAAACGCGGATGCGTGACAGCGGCTGCTGGCCAGCCTTGGGCGCAAAGGTGGCGGCTTGGGACGGCTTATCGGCGGCCACAGGCGGCCATGTGCCGCCCCGCGCGATTTCCAACGAATACTCACCGCGGCGTTGCGACGGCCGGCGGATGCTCCATTGATTTTTGCCGTAACGCGAAAGCATCCCGGGCATTACCAGCATGCCCACACCGGGCTGCTCGTGCGGCACGAAAAATTCCCTTTCGCGGAGATGCTCGCTTTCGTAAAGCTGCTGCATCGTATTGATCGTCGCGAACGGAATACGGCGGCGCTGGGCCTCCTTATAGAGATCGAGCGCTCTCCATTCACTGAGCCAATCGGCCATCAACGCCTTGAGCGCGTCGTTGTTGCGCCCGCGCGCGAGACGGTCGCTGAAGAGCTGATCGCTGGCCCACTCAGGATTCCCCATGAACTCTACGAGCCGCTTCCACTGATCTTCCTCGACGGTGAAAACGAAAATCTTGCCGTCGGCGCAATCCGCGATAAACCACGGTCCGATCAGGCGCTGGCCTAACCGCGAGGCCTGTTGGCCGGCATAGGTGTAATGCACGAAATTCTGTTCGAGCATCGCCGCCACGCATTCCTGCTCCGATACATCCACCGCCTGACCCTTGCCCGATTGCAGGCGAAAGATATAGGCGCCGAGGCTCGCGATCGCGGCGTGCGCGCCAGCCTGAAAATCGAGCTGGCTGCCGGAGCACTTTAGCGGGGGCAGTTCGGGATAAGGCGACGCACCTGGACTCAGAAAGGCCCATCCCGCCGCGTGGGAAGCAGTCATTTCGTAAGCTTTATAATTGGTGTGCGATCCGTAGTCCCCAAAGACCGAGATCGATGTTGCGATCAATTGAGGATAGGCAGCACAAAGCGCCTTCGAGTCGAGCCCGCATTCTGCGCGCTGCGATGGAGCGGCATTGTGAATCAGTACGTCCGCGTCCTTGAGCAAGTGGTGCAGGACCTTCCGCCCTTCGCCGGTTCGCAGATCTGCTACGACACCGCGCTTATTCGTATTTAGATAGATGAAAAGCCCGCTTTTTTGGGATCGGCTTGATTTTGCGGAAAAGGCCCACGCCGCCGAGTCAGATCACCTTTGGGTGATTCGATCTTTATTACTTCGGCGCCGAGATCAGCGAGAAGCTTGGCTCCGAAAGCGGCGGAAACGCCCTCACCACACTCAACGACCTTGATCGCATTGAACGGATTCTGCTTATCCATCGTGTTATATGTCCGTCTCCTCAACCAACTCGAAGGACCGATCTCCTAACCCGTTCCGCGCTCATATTGCAAAAGTAGCGGCGGGCGCTTTTCAACGGGGCAGGCCAAGGCCACGTTCTTCTGCAAGCTTGATATACGCTTCCGCATCTTCCTGGAGCAGCAATCTTGCCGCGACCAGGCGCTCCGATGCCTCCCGGACCAGCTCGGCGTATCGGCTATGCGTGCCATAGCGCTCCTCTAGCGACAGCCGCGGATCGCCCGACGCGACACGCTCGGCCTTGGTCAGCGCAAAAGGAATGAACGACCCCCATCGCCGCGCATTCATCTTTGGGCGCTCGGGCCAGCGTACTCCATCCCGTGTAGGTGCCGATCGGAACCGCGATATCAGGAAGCTTGATTCCGGCGATATCGATACCATCCTGGTCGGTCTTCGGGACCAACGTTGCATAAGCGCGGCCGGTCGGGACGGGAGGCACGAGGCTGATGATCCCTTTCTCGAATTCGGGACCGTAATCGAAGAGTTCGCGTACGCTCGCCGCGCCGCTGTAATTGACCCCTGGAATCGCCGGGAAGCCAACCACCGCTTGTGACGACGGCGCCACTAGGGTCCCATCGCGCAGCCGCGGCACATTGCTCGCAGGCGGTTCTTTGCCCGCGGCGACCCAATCGATCATCGCCGTGAGCAAGGCGCGCAACGCGGGGCCTGGGCTGACAGGATTCTGGATTTGCTCACAAAAGCCGCGGCCTTTCCCGACCCCATGCGGAACGCTGGATAGCAGGTAGAAGCGTACGCCGGCCGGATCGTCCAGATCCTTCGATCCATCGGGCGTCGTGATCGAGAGCGAAGCGTTCTTGAACCACCAGCTATTGGAGTCGTTAATCTCCATAATCTTCGGCGTGGTGCCCGAGGCTTCGCATCGCGCCAGCACGCTGTCTGTCTTCCCCGAGATCGGATCGGTGAGCTGCGAGTACGCGAACGGGAAGACCTGTTCGGGATAGACGTGGCTTAGCCGCTTGAAGGCGGTACGATTCGGTTGGCCGAACCGGTGATTAAAAAACCCGCCCCCCGAGCCGTTGATATAGGGCATCATGCCATCGAAGACCCGCCGCCTATTCTCGTCCTGGTTGAAGCCCAGATAGAGAAATGGCCGATGGAACCGGCCTGATTGCGACAGTCCGGTCGCGATCGCCCATTGAATCGTGCCCGCAAGGGGGTTCGCCGTTCCATTCGCATCAGTTGCCGAGTGGCGGGCGAAAGAGGCGAAATCGCGTACCGCCGCGAACCCAATGCCGATTACCTTTGGATTCGTCGCCGGATAAATGAATTGGTAGATCATCCCCGGCTCGAATGACTTCTTGCCGGCCGGGCTTAGCGCAATCCTTGACCTATCGATGTATTCCCATTGTTCGGCAGGAAGGACAGCCGGTGGATCTTCGCGATACTTGCGCACCGTGAGCGTCGCCTTGGACTTGTCCATCGTTGCTGCCGGGTAAGTCAGCGGCCAGTTCAGCAGCTCCGCAGTGGGCGACGGATTTTGCGGCATGTCGGCTATGATCTCTTCCAGAGCCGGCGCGACGATCGGCTTGCCATCAATCTCGGCGATCGGCACGGTCAAAGTCATCCGGCCACCTCCTGGAGGCGCCGTCGCATCCCATCCGGTCCAGACGATCGTGTTGCCTTGGCGCATGAGCAACCCAGTTCCCGCATCGTCTGGCCCGCACGGATCGTTGTTTGGCAGATAACGTCCAGGGCTTCGGAAGGGAAAGCTCAGCGGCAGGTAAGTCAGCTTGTTGCCGCGATTCGTCACGTCGAAGATCATAACTTTGTTGCCCCGCGGCGGATTGGCTGGTCGCAGGATGTAGAAGTCAACCGCATATTCGACCATCCCGCGGGCATTGCGCGGTGCCAGCGTTATATC
The DNA here is from genome assembly GCA_035502655.1 of Binataceae bacterium (SeqCode). Taxonomy (GTDB): domain Bacteria; phylum Desulfobacterota; class Binatia; order Binatales; family Binataceae; genus DATJUF01. The sequence continues at coordinate 1,238 of DATJUF010000249.1, read as the reverse complement.
CGTGATTACGGCGTTCAATGGATTGGCTGGATCGAGCTCGCCGAAGGCTCGGCCCTGGATTTTCTCATAGCTGCCAACATTGCCGAACGACGCGCCGCCAAAGGCGATCGTTGGAGCCTGATTAAAAGTGAGCCGCATGATCATGAGGGGCAACATCGCGCGCGGAACGCGAGTTTGCAAACTGCCCATGGGCCGATCAACTCGCGGTTTTGGCCGTTAACTCGCCGTTCTCGCATTGAGCTAGCCGCCAGTGCCGACGTATTTGCAATACACCACGCTAGCGCGCTGAGGGCAGTCGCCGAACTTCCTCCCAGTGGATGACCTGTCGCGCGCGCAGATCGGCAATCTGATCCTCAGCATAACCCAGTTCCAGCATGAGGCTCACAGTATGCTCGCCCGGGAATGAGCCGTGACCGAAGCGGCCCGGAGCATCAGAGAAACTGACGATCGAGCCGTGTCGCAGATACTTCCCGAAGCGTGGACTGTCAACCTCTGCCACCATCTGGTTTACGGCCGACTGCGGATGATCCTCAAGAAAGCTGCCGACATCCCCGTCGGCGCGCACACACGCGGCTCCCGTGTTCGCAAGGAACTGCTCCCATTCGCTAGCCGTCCGCGAAGCGAAGACCTTGCTGATTTCATCGGCGAGTTCTTGGTCATGTTCTGCGCGCGCGGCTGAACTCGAAAATCGGGAGTCCGCCGCGAGATCCGGACGGCTTACTGCGAGACAGAACCTTCTCCATTCATTGTCGAAGGGGCACGCGAGGAAGACCCAGCCCTCACTTGCAGGATAGAGTCGATAAAGCGCGTGGAGTCCGTAGCATTGCTCGTCAGGTAAAACAGCCGGCGAGCGTCCGCGATAATCGTATGCTTCGTCGGCATTGGCCCAGGCGTTGCCTTGCAGCATCGTAACCTCGATCGCCTGGCCGCGGCCGGTGCGAGTGCGCGCAAGCAAGGCCAGCATGATACTCGTCGCGACCGCCTGTGAGGTATTGGGATCGGGATTCGCCTCGTTGGCTCTCATCAACAGCCGGGATGTTTCTTTAATTTCATCTAGGGTCATCGGCTGATCGGGCGATGGAGGATTCGCCCTTCCAGCCTGGCGAAGAGCCCCACCGAGGAGAGCGCCGGGTATCGGATGAGCACCCGGCCGCCGATGGTGTGGACCTGTGGCACCGTACGCGCCGACGTAGAGATGGATTAATCGCGGATTGATCTGGCGGCAGGTATCCCAGTCG
>DATJUF010000248.1:0-11860 GCA_035502655.1 Binataceae bacterium (SeqCode) | reverse complement strand
TGTCCGCGGGCGGCGATGATGGCCGGCACCGGCGCGGCCGGTTCGGTCAGAAGTATCGCCGGAAGCTGGTTGGAATCAGGCTTCACAGCTCATCTTTATAGCTCATTTTTAATGAATGATAAAGGACGTTATCATTCATTAAATCTCGGAGGACAAACTCGGACGACAGCACAAGTTAGGCGACGTGATCGGCGGCGGCGGCGCTACCGGCTGTCACTGCATCGGCTCGACAAGGCTGGCCGGCGGCAAGTGCACCGTCTAGATCAGTGAAGTTACAGCATCGTTCGGAGGAATCACGAATCTGCTGCGACCTTCGACCGTTTTTTATCATCCGAGTGCCAGGCTTGCTGCTGAGACAACGCGCTTTGCCCCAAACTAGTTTCGGGCGATCAATGTAACCTGATTTCGCACCGCCTGGCCCTCAGCAACGATCTCAGAACGACTCAATCATCTAGATGATCTTGACAAATACCAGTGCGTCTTGATACCAAATGCGAATTGCTTCCACCTTAAGAGGGCTATTCATATCGTATACACACGTTAAGCACCATTTTCGTCCTATTATGGCCTATGACGCACTGCCGTCCATGGCCCCCCGCTGATGACGCAGCGCGCACAGGTTCGCGCATAAAGGATGCGATTTCACACTCACGATAGAGGAGAACCGAGTGAGATTACGCGTTATTTCATTTATCGTGGCGATAATTGTATTGATTGCAGGCAGTACTGGCACCGCCTCACAGCACGCATCTCCCCATTAACACAATCGACCAATCGGCCAGCCTTGCGCCCGCTGCGTTAACGTCAACCACCTCCAGAAGCACTATCCAGATGGTAGACCCCAAAGACTCCAAGCAAGTCTTAATTATCTTGCCATCGAGCGCGAGTACCGTTGTGAGCCTCAGGCACTCCATCTAACCGCGACACCAATTTAGGCAGCTGTTCTAAGGGGAGAGGATGAGATTCCAATTTTATCAGATTGCCAGAATTTTGGGTCTCCTGGGTGGCCTCGCCGGGTGCGCGAGCGTGCAATCGGTATCCGCACCAACTGGGGCGACGCCGAAGGGTGTTCCCTATTTCATGCCGCGAAAGCCTTTTGTCGTGACGATCTCGACGCCGACGGGCGGCGGCATGCCGACCGCTACAGTGGCGCAGGGCATCGCCGAGCCGGATCTGGCCCATCGCTTCGTGCTAACGCAAGGCACCAACCTTCTCGCGAAGAACGAATTGAATATCAGTGTCGGGATAAATGGCTTGCTGATGACGAGCAACACAACGTCGAACAGCGAAGTGTCGACGGCAGTCCAGAACGCCGCGAGTAGCGTTGCGGCGTTCGTGGGTTTGCCACCGGGCATCTCGCTTGGCGGCCAAGCCGGGGCGAACCCTCTTTTTCTTGGCGAGGAGATTCGATTTCCCAATCTCTTTCCGAATCAGCCTCAGGCTCTGCAACCGGTGCCGTCGCCGCTCAGACCGCATCCGCAAAAAGAACTGGGCTGCCCCCCAGCGGGCATGAGTTATCAATACCTGGTCTATCCCGAGGACCGGCCCCGGACGGATCAAAATGAGACCGATCCGGTCTTTTGCAATTATATGATGCACTGGCGCTTAAGTGGACGCTTGGACAAAAACCCGGTCACCGATACGAAGAACGCAATATCGACGCATGATATGTCCGGTCTGTTTTTTCGCCATGAACTGCCTTACCAGGTCGACATCACCGCGGGCGCCGCCTTTCAAGGATCGATTTCTGGAGACAAGCTTACCGTCGACCCGGACACCTTGACCTCGGGCGTCATCTCTATCGGTCAGGCGATTACTGACCCAGCCGGGCGGGTGCAGCTCGGCACCACCATCATTGGGGGTTCCGGCACGACCTGGACGGTCAGCGTCCAGCAAAGCGTGTTGGACGAGCCGATGTTCAGTGTCGGCGCAGCGGCGAACGCCGCCTTCACGAGCCGTTACGCTCTCACATCTCCTGATGAATCGGAGATCGATTTCTTTCCAGTGAATCATTCGTTCTTCGCCGATAACACCGCCAACATCACCATCACGGACGGCGTCATCACTTCGATCGATCAGACCAAGGATGGCGAGCTTGCTGCCTTCGTGGGTCTGCCGGCCACATTTGTCAGCAGCTACACCACTGCGGTGGGTCAGCTTCTGACTGGTATTACAAATAACAGCAGCGAACAACAGAAGCTGATCCAACAAATTCAAAGCACGACGCTTACCCAAGTTCAGGGGGCGGCTATCGCACAGGCCGAGGCTCAGGTCTGCCGCAAGACCGCAGCCTCCTATAATTTCGCGACTATGAACGCCGCTCAAGCGGCCGCGGCCACGGCCGCAATCCAGGCGGCGTGCAGCAGTAGTAATAACACTAGCAGTAGCAGCAGCAATAATAGCGGCGGGCAGTAACGTGGGACGCCGCGGCGCGCGACGGGGGCTCTCGCAGGGCTTCCGTCGGAAAGCGACAACGGGAGCCAAGATGGCCTACATCCCAAACAGGATTCTCAACGTAGCCTCGTGTATTCTCGTGGGCCTTGGTCTTTACTCCTCGGTGGCACTAGGCGCGGGAGCCGCAGGTCCAGCCCTGGCGGTCCCCACCAGCGACGATATTGCTTCGTACATCATGCGCGTCGGAGGGTGGCTTTCTCCCATCACTATGGCTGGCGACACAGCCAATCATTATTGGACTCAAGTCTCTTATTCCGTGAGTGACAAGGTCCCAAACACGAGCACTATCGCCACCACTTCCATTCTTGTCCTTACCGTGACGCGCTCAATTCTTATGAAGTCGGCCACGGGCAACGCCGCCGCCGGGCCTTGTTCGCAAGGCGAAACGATTACCCAGACGATCACCTTCGATCCTCGGGACATCAGTGTCAAAGACATGACTGAGACCTCGTTTCCCGCCACCACGAACGCCGATCCCAATAACCCGACGATGCCGCGCTCGACTCCCCCCTTGTGGAAGGTCAATTTCTCGGTTTTACCCTTGTTCTCAAACATGAGGCCCTCCGTAGTGCGACAAGTGACTACGGTTGCGGCACCGAGTTCTAGCCCGACCCCCACCGGCGCAGCACTCGGCTGTAGCCCGACTCCCACCGGGCCATGGGATACGAGCACAACTGTATCCGACGCTTCCGGGTTCTCCGTTGAGTTCGCAAGAAAAGATCAGGCCGATTACTTGATGGCTCTGGTCAAAGCGGCATGGGTCGACGCGCCATGGCCGTAAACACTAATGCGATAAATCTGATTCCTTTAACGGGCTTATAGACATGGACACTTGCCCTAATTGTGGTGGCCCACCCATCAAAATATTCAGAGACATTCGCGGTCTCAACGTGGGCCATTGGGAAATAGCGAGAGGCTATCACTTCAACGGATACTGCAAGCGGTGTGGTGCTTGGGTGTGGCGTCATCACGAAGACCCCGCAGCTGAAGCACCACCGTGGCATGTTGGGTCAATCCAACCGTTGAAACCTATGTCATTGCTTCCTTGTGGTTACAGGTTTCCATGGCAATCGATGAAGGGGCAGCGCATTAGGTGAGAATAGTGGCCTTGGCCTGCGCATTCGTTGGCTAAATCTCTTTGAGGGCTTACAGACGATAACGAAGTTATCATTTATTAACTTCCAGCCATCGTCTCCAATCGCATAATCTCAAATCAGTAAATTCTCGTTCATGGCGGCTGACAACTGCCCACAGTCCGTCTCGTATTTTCAGCCACATGTTTTTCTTCAGTACTCAACTCGGTTCTTCTCAGCGGACCTAAGCAGCAGCGACCCAATCGGGCTTGCATGTCGGATATTTCGACATTATACTCGCATTGGAGTCCTAGAAAGACACGAAAATGGCCATTCTACCATCCGATTCTCAAACGTCAGTGCCTGCGCCCTTTCCACGCGCCGAGGTCGAGTCCTGTCTGTGCGCTGAGCTGATTGACACAATCAAGACGGAAGCGTCGATCAAGGGCATATCGTTATCCAACTCGCCCGAGCAAATCGCCAAAATGGACTTCGAGATCGACTCGCTTGTGGTTGTATCTATTCTATGCGCCGTCGAATCAATCATTGGGTTCGAGCTGCCGGAAGCTGTGGTTCGTGCCGGCGGCTACACATCAGTGGAAAGCGCCCTCAAATACCTACTCCCGCGGATCGAGCAGCAGTGGGTCAAACGAAAAGGAGCTAAGCAATGACTCATCTCGCTCACCAGAATACCGATGAAGATGAGCGCCGCCGTCTAGGCGATCGACTACGGGAAGCTCGCAAATATCTCGGCCTCAAACAGGAGGAGGTTGCGACGTATCTCAAAATCCCCCGTACCGCGCTTTCGGACATCGAAAGCGGTCAGCGTCGCGTGGAGGCGCTCGAGTTGGCTCGCTTGGCCAAGCTCTACCGCCAGCCCGTCGGATATTTCACCGGCGAGGACGACGCCTCGGCAACTTTACCTGTGGATGTCGCCCATTTAGCTCGCAAAGCAGCTGACCTGTCGCAGCAGGATCGAGACGAGCTTAGTCGTTTCGCTGAATACCTACGCGCTCGGGCGCATACGGCCAGAGGCTGACCATGGCGGCTGACTACGCGAGCGCCGTCCGCGCTGGGGCTATGGAAGCCGCGCGACTGCATCAGCGGCTTGGCCTGCGTCCACAAATCGAAGCGCTAGGCGGAGGCATTGATGTCTTCGGCGCGATAAACGCCATTGGCCTGCCGCTGCTACTTCGGCCCCTCGAAGGGCTGTTGGGCGCTTATTTGAACGATCCCGCGCCAGGCGCACTAGTCACCACGCAACGGCCGATGAGCATCCAGCGTTTCACTGCCGCTCACGAACTTGGCCATTTCTTGCTGCGGCATCAGCCAAGCCTCGACGATGACAGCATATTGCGGCGCGTGGAGATTTCTGTGCAGCCGACCGGAGACTTCCAAGAGGTCGAGGCTGACGCGTTTGCGGCTATGTTCATCATGCCGCGCTGGCTCATTAGCTGGCATGCAAACCGCCAGGGATGGACGGTCAATGATTTCCGACAACCGCAGATCGTGTATCAGCTGGCGTTGCGGATCGGTGCCAGCTACGAAGCGATCTGCTGGATGCTCGTACGGCATCGGCTCATTCAGCAGACTCTCGCTCATGAGTTGTTGCGGATTCAACCCCGCGCCCTGAAAGTCGCTCTGCTTGAAAGCTATCGGCCGCAAGATTACAGGGGCGATGTCTGGCTATTGACGGAACGTGACACACGAACGCACGTTGACGGCAGTCGCAATGACTTGTTCATCCTGCGACTCGAAGAGCATAGCGGCGGCGGGTATCTCTGGGATATCGAACAGCTCAACGCGAGCGGGCTTGCCATTGTCCGGGACCAACTCGAACCGGTCGATGGTGAGGGCGTCGGCAGTCCGGTGATCCGGCGCGTTACTATCACGCCGCCCGACTCGCATCGCGGCTGCATATCCCTCGATGAACGTCGCCCATGGGATCCCGATCTGCCGCTCTCAAACCTCAAGGTCGACTTTGACCTGACTGGCCCCGAGGAAGAGGGGCTTTCTCGGGCAGAGCGGCGGAGCCTGCTTGAGGCGGCATGAGCGTCATCACCGCTTCGGTCGATTTGAGGTCGCAATTCGGCGCAGCTCGAAATCAGGGATCACGTCCCACGTGCATGGCATTTGCCGCGAGCGATGCGCATGCCGCACTGCGCGGCGGCTGGGCTTCGCTATCCTGCGAGTATGCCTTCTATCAGGCGCAGCGCCGGGCGGGCCGGCCGCCGAGCCAAGGTGCGCTGCTGTCGTCGACATTGGACGCCCTGCGCGAGGACGGTCAACCCGAGGAAAGTGGATGGCCCTACCTGCCAGAAACCCCGGCCGATGTGGCGTCTTGGGCACCGCCGCCCGAGGTTGGGCCACGGTTCGCCCGCAATGGCAAAAGATCCGAGGCTTCACTCGATCAGATCATTCATGCGCTGCACCAACGCCAGCCAGTGATTATCCTGCTAACGTTGTCACGGGCATTCTACAGCCCGAGTGCGCAAGCGGTAGTTCACCCCGCAGACGACGAAGTTCCAGAGCCGGCGCGGCGACATGCGGTCGTCGGCGTAGGCCATGGGACTGTCGATGATCGGCGCGCTGTTCTGATCCGCAATAGCTGGGGGCTGCGATGGGGCGATGCTGGCCATGCCTGGCTGACGGAGCCCTTTCTTCAACCACGCATTTTCGCCGCCGCCGTCCTAACGGAGGAGATCGATGTATCTACCCGTTCCGCCACAGCCTGATTGTGCGTGTGCGTGGCGCGAGGCGGTGCGGGTTGTCGATGCCCAACCCAACCATTCGGCCTACAACGTCATCATTGATGTTTCTGATCCGATCGCCAACGCAACACGGCATGATCCGCGCGTTGCGGTGATCGACGATTTTCTCTCCAAGCATGATAAATCCGTGGAAACTGTGGCCAATACAATCTTTCCCATCGGCTTATATTATCGATACGGTGCTCCGGCATTCTTTGATGTATTTCGTGACAATGTGCTCAAGAAAGTACGCCGGAGCGGACATTGGTCCGGCTACTATTTCGAACGAATGATGCAGTTTCCGGTTCCGGCAGGCGAGCCGCCAAACCAGCTTTGGGACATCGTCGAGCGGATTCGGAGCAAACATGTCCGCGCCCTAAACAAGTTCGAACTCTCTCTGTTCGATCCGGTGCGCGATGTTGATAATTCTCCTTATGGCGGCCAATGCTTGAGTTTTTTAAGTTTTAAGATAGTGCCAGCCGTTACGAAAAGCCTGGCGTTGACCGCGATTTATCGCAATCATTTCTACATCGAGAAACTGCTCGGTAACCTTATCGGGTTGGGACGGCTGATGCTTTTCGTCGCCCGGGAGGCCGACCTTGAAGTCGGTGCGCTCACCGTTGTTTCGACCCATGCAGAAATCGATCTGCCTAATGGCGTACATCGCTCGGATATCAGATCCATTATCGCCAAATTCGATCAGGTCTGCATACCTTCGGCGGCGTGACCGCAAGACAATGGAAGTTCCAGCGTCTCCCCGCGGGCTGGGCTTTCGATCCCATAGATCTGACGGACGCCCGCGATGAATTCGGCTTGGCCCCCGTAGCTTGGATGACGCACCACTCGCACTGGAATATCGATGCTGGCGAGCGCCGCGCCTGAGTCCTGACCAATCGCTACGATTCGGCGGGGCCTAATCATCGCGATTAGCGCGGTCAGCAGGGGCCAGGTTGCGTCGCGTTCAGCCCGCGTGTGGCGCCTGTTAGAAAAAGGATGATCTGCCTCATAAGGATGTAGGGGAAAGATGTTCCACAAAACTGTCGGCTCGTCGATGCGCGATAGAATATCCCACACGATCGCTGCGGTGCGCTCAGCGACGACAGGTCCCCGCGTTGCGCGGTCCAAGGTAATCCCTCCTAAGAGAACGCCTGCCTGACCGAGATGGATTTCATCTGTAAGCGGCACTCCAGTCCGCCGACCTCCACGATAGCCCAAATCGCGCGCAATCCAGATGGTATCAACCCGTAACGCCAATGCCGCTTCCAGGCAGTGCACGAGATTGCGCCGGCGCACGCGCGCGGCATCCAAGCGGTCATGAACGGGGCAACATTCCAGATAAGGATTGAACACTGAAGGAAGGCGTATCTTTGAGAGCACCGCGGCAAACGATTTAGGCGTTTTCACGGTAGGGTCTCGATGGAAAGGCGATGGTTGTTCATGTCAACGTGGATGCGTCCACGTCGGCGCTCCCGTAGGAAACGGAAGGCGGCGTATCCGTCCAGGATCGCGTCTTCCCACAACCAGAGCGGGCAATCTTCAGCTTCATATCCAGCAACGAATTGTCGAACATGCTTGAGCAGATCGAATGGAACATCGCCACGCTTCATATTGGCAAAGAAGTCCAACCGACTCGCCTGGCCGAAGATCCACGTCGTAACACCTTCCTCGATGAGAATCGCCCGCGCTCCATCTTCTGCCTCGTCGATCTTTGGATCGCTCTTACGCTTCAATCGGAATAAGAATCGAATCACCGGAGACCAGCTCAGCACGGCGGCGTGAGCATAGTGAAAAACATCGTGAAACCGATAATCATCAGCCGTCATCGCGTTGTCGGTCAGCGGATCGCCAATATTGATTCCATTGCAGCGCTGGAATACGTAAATTCGGCCCCGCACCTTACGCTCGAACACATCAACGTAGAGGTCGCGCGGTAGCTTTTCCTCAGGATCAGCATCAACGTCGAGAGGCTGAGAATAGACTCGATCTCGCGGCCATCGATCAAAAATCTTGGTGAGATTCTTCACTGCTGCGGCCTCCAAGGTGACACCCGCTTCATTGGCCGCTTTGATGAGCGTACGCATGATAGCGATCAAGCGGTTGGCCATGGTCGATTCGTTATCCGCTAGCTTACCGGCTTCATAGTCGGCGATGAGGAGTCCGACCTCACTCGCAAGCTGTAGCAACGTTTTCTCAAATGCAGCAGTAGGCTCTGCTTGCAGAGGCATAATCTCGGGCTGTAGTGATGCGAAACTAATCATGGTATCGCCAGCCCATCGCCACTCCGAGCAGCTTCGGCCAAGGTTGGCTGCAATGTCGCTCAGCATCAGCCCACCTCGGGCTGCGACGGCATTGAGATACCAGAGAACATCTCCCAGTTCCTCAACAACAGCGCTAGCATAGCCAACGTATGATGCCCGATCCCGCTGCTTCTTCTTCACCTCGGTAAGGAGACTGCCGGTCTCGCCGACCAGACCTAAAAGTGGGAAAGTCAGCGATCCGCCGCTGCTGCGCTGGTCCGTCGTCAGGGCTTGCTTGGCGTAATCCGCCAGCGTTAATGGAATGAACTCGTCCGTCATGGCATCCACACATTGCCTTATATTTCTTGCGCAAGTGATAAGCCCGTATCGATTGAGGTTGGCTCGGCTCCTTGGCTAGCAGCCAGTTTGAGCTGACCGGGCTCCAAAATGGCTACCGGCCAACGCGCGCCGATAAAGCTGTGTCGGCCCACAGGGCTTCAGCACATCGCTCTTGGTTCACGAGCTTGCTTCCAGCGCGAATGGAAACTCCTCCTCAGTTCATTTCCGACTCGAATAAGTTATCGCTGGCCCTCAGTTCGCCTCGGCCATTCACCAGCTCCAGTGTCCTGAGTCGGCCGAGCGCATTGTTGAAACCACCGCCGCTCGCTTCATAACCGGCTTTGGCCGCCACCTCTTCTTTGCTCAAGGGCCCCGGATAGGCTGCCGTCAGCGTCTCCAGAATCAAACGCTCGGCCTTGCCCAGGCGGCTCCGCCAATGATCGATCAGGGCCGTGCCTGTCGGCAGCGGTTCCCATGAACCGAGTGTCTCTAGGCCACGGGCACTAATCGTCAGGCGGTCACCCTCGCCTTCGATTAGGCCGCGCGAGCGGAGCGCGCCCAGATAGTTATTGAAGCCGCCGCCGGTGGCCGCGTAACCGGTCAGCAGCGCTACCTGCACCTTGCTGCGGCCCGCCGGATATTGGGCCAGCGCGGTCAGGATGCGGCGTTCTCCGGCAGCAAGTTTAAGCAACCCATTCAGGTGGTTTGCCGGAACCGCGCGTGGGCTGGCCGGTGGCGCCCCGCGCTCCTGCCGATGATTGGTCACTGCTGCGGTTGCAGGGGCCACGGCGGGCTCCGCCAGCGATGTGCGTTCGGCCTCCTCAACCAATTCTTTCAGCTTGCTCAGGGACTGACCGGTGACTGCCGTTGCCGCAGCTATCCGGCCGAAGGCCGCATGCTCCTGTTTCAGCTTGCGCTGCCACGCCAGGCGTTCGCGGCCGACCGCGGCGCTGACCGCCTCGGCGATGGTGGCTTGATCAATCGCCTTGGCCGCGGCCCCGCTCTTCGCGGCATGGACCTGCCGCTCCAACTCAGCGATACGACGCCGGGCCTGCTCCAGATCGCGGATTTCTTCTTCGGCTTGGCGCGGCAGGTCGGCGAATTTGGCCAGCACGCCGCGCATGGCGTGCGATGGCGCCGGGGCCGTCAAAAGATGCCGCTGGCCCGGCCGCGGATGCGTGGTGCGCACTTGCTCCGAGCGGAAGTGCACCACACCCGGCTGCTTCAGCGCTGGGCCAAACCCATAAAATTCACCCTGCCCTAAGTCGCGCAGCTTGAGCCGATCGGCCTTCGAGAGACCCAGCGCATCGCCCGCTCGCGCCTGGTCGGCATCGAGCCAGGTGCGCCCGATGATGACGTTATTGGCCTCGGCCGCCGCGTCCTTGTGCAGCTTCGACAGGCGCTGCGTGGCGATGATGCCGGCATAGCCGCGCTTGCGCCCCTGGCTCATCAGGCTGACCACGGCACCGGTCGATTCGGCTTCGCCCGCGCCCCGTTCCGGGCAATAGAGATGCGCCTCATCGAGAACCATCAGCACCGGCCGCCACAATTCACGTGGCAGGTGGATCAGCGCTTCCAGGAACAGTTTCACGAAACGCCGCCGCGCCAGCAGCGCCGCGTGGCGCGGATTGGCCGGCAGCTCGCCGCCGGCGCCCACCAGCAGCACGTCCACCGCCTCGCGTAAACTTGCAAACTCGCCCTCGTTATCCAGGACGATGGTCTGAATCCCGGCGCGTTCGGCGATCAGCCGCAACAGCCACGATTTGCCGCCGCCGGAATTGGCCTGGATCAGCAGCCGCGTATCGACCAGCGTGGGAAGATCGAGTTCCAGCTGCTTGCCGCCAGAAATTTGCCCGATGTTCATATCGGCACCTATTCACCCGCGATCACAACAACCCGCTTCGATTGTATTGAAAAGGCTCACGCCGAAGAAAAGCCGTTTCAGTTTCAGTCAAATCAGTAGCGGTTCGTGAAACGGATGCCGCCATCGCCCAAGCCGATAGCACAAGCGCCGAAGCGCGAGCAGATTAGGGCAATCAAGCTTTCGATGAGTTCTTCCGGCGGCCGGGACGGGGACGCCGCGCATTGCGCCGCGCGGCAAGAGTCTTTTTGCGGCTTTTGACCAAGCCTCCTTTGCGTCCGTTCTGCTTGTTGGCCAGCTTTTTCGCCGCGCTGCGCACTAGCCCACCCAAACGCCCAAGCGCCACTGCGTGCGGATTCTTGCGCCCCATCTTTTTCTTCATAACCGCCTTCCATCTTGCACCTCCACTACTCCAACAGGCATGGCTCGCGCCGATCCTAGATTAACTATCTTAACCGCTTTGCTTAGTTAAATCAAGACAGACGTGTGCAATGCTCAAAGAAAGCTGCTGAGTAATGGAAGAAATGGTCAGTGTTACTACTTGGAATTCGCGCGAAAGCTTTCTGGGCGGTGCGGATGGCGTAGTCGGTCTGCCGTTTGCGATTACCCTTTTTTGATAAATCGAAGCCGCTTAGTAATTCGTTTTGGATTTGTTCGAGAGTCAGACCACGCTCTTTCCGCTGGGCTTCCATTCTCCGGCAGGCTCGTGCTCTGGTCAGATTGCCTCCCCCGGCTTCAATCCTTCAATGCGGCCACAATTACCGAGCAGAGGGCAGCAAAGGCCAATAGGGCATTGACCGCGTGTGAGTATTCCCATTGCATGCGCAATTGCTCCCAATTGGCCGGGGCGACCGTCCAGTTATGAGTCGCGCGGTTCGCCGGGTAAGTCCAGGTAAAGAACACCCCGAGAGTCGCGAGCTCAAGGACGAAACCCGCAAAGGCAAACCAAAAAGATGATCGTCGCTGCGCAACACGATTGTCAAAGCCAGATTCGATGCGATCGCTTGATTTTGACAATGCGGCGTGGCCCCATTTGATATTCAGATTTGGCCCCACCTCCTACGGGTGTTGATCGCACGTATTCCATCTTCATTTTCCCGCCGCAGCGATTAGCGGCGGCGGCGCGGTATTAATTCTTAGGCTCCC
>DATJUF010000247.1:0-14355 GCA_035502655.1 Binataceae bacterium (SeqCode) | reverse complement strand
AGCGTTGACTTCATGCGACGTTAGTTGCTCCAATAGCTAAAATCCCCCCGCTAGAAGCTTATGTAGGTTATGCTGTGTCGTGATGATGCTATCAATTGTCTGATATGTCAATTGATATTTGTTTATCTTATAAATCCGAATTTAGCCGCTACTATCGCATTCAGCCGGTCGTTTAGCGGGCTATCAGCGATGTGCTAACGTAACCGCGAACGGCAGTGCGCCCGTAGCTCAACTGGACAGAGCATCGGACTTCGGATCCGAGGGTTGGGGGTTCAAATCCCTCCGGGCGCGCAATAAAATCACGGTCTATACTGGAACGCAGCGCACTGTTTCTTGTATCTAGTCAAAATGCAGGCGCAAGCGGCTTCAAAGGAGACTTCAGAATGATTCCGCGCGGTATCATTTCAGCAGACAGCCATGTCTGCGAACCACCCAATTGTTACGTCGATTACATCGAGCCGAAGTATCGCGACAGCGCACCACACGTCGCTCCGCAACCGGACGGCACTGAGGCCTTTATCGTTCCGGGAATGAAGCGGCCGGTCGCCCTCGGCTTTATTGACGGGGCCGGCTTCAGCATTAAAGAGCGCAACGAGCGCGCCCGCAAAGTCAAATTCTCGGATATTCGCGAGGCCGCTTATAGTGGCCGCGCGCGGCTCCCCTATATGGATCAGGACGGAGTTGCCGCCGAGATTATTTACGCGTCAATCGGGATGGGCCTCTGCATGCATCGCGATCCCGAATACAAGGACGCCTGCATGAAAGCCTACAACCGCTGGCTGCAGGCGATGTGCAGTGAGGCGCCTGATCGTATTTTCGGCTTGGCCCAGACCGCGATCCTAAGCGTTGATAGCGCGATTGAAGATTTCAGGCGCGCCAAAGAGATGGGCATGGTCGGCATGATGATGCCCGGCCGCCCGATTCACGAGGACTACGACCATCCCGATTACGACGCCCTCTGGGACTGTGCCGAGGACCTGGGGCTTCCGATTTGCTTTCACATCCTCACCTCGCGCGATGGCAGCCTCAACATGCCTCACCGCGGGCACGAGATGAACAATTTCCTCGGTATCATTCGCGCCGTTCAGGATGTCGTCGGCCTGATGGTGCTCGGCGGCGTATTCGAGCGCCATCCAAAATTGAAGCTGGTCTGTGCCGAAGGTGATGCCGGCTGGATGCCTCACTATATGTATCGCATGGACCACGCGGCCAAATTCAACTTCGAGGGTGGCGTGATCAAAGGACTCTCTAAAGTACCCAGTGAGTACATCAAGAGTAATGTCTGGATGACCTTCCAGGACGACCTGACCGCCTTCAACTCATTGCACCAGATGCCGCACACCCAACTGTTATGGGCGGATGATTTCCCCCATACCGATTCGACCTGGCCACGCTCGCAGCAACTGCTGGCAGAACATACTGCCAATCTGCAAGAGCAGGAGCGGCAGGCAATCATGCGCGGCAATGTAGCCAGAGTCTTCAACCTGCCCGCAGGCACGGAGTCCTGGCGGATGAATGGCGCGACGGCCTAGCTGTCCGGTGATGCCGCGCCAGGCCGGTACATTCTGTAGGACTGCATTTTGAGTCCTGTTTAAGAAAGTAACGCGCGGCCCCTCTGTCATTCCCGCGCGCGTGTCTGGCGCGCGCGAGGAATCCCGGATTCCGTACCGGAGGGAGGTTAGGCGGGGTGGTTACGAAGCCGGTGCCAGGCGTTCCCGGCAAGAGGCCTGTTTGTACGATAAAGTACCTGTTTGTCACACCCACGGTGGCGATGACAGCAGCTTTTCGGTGGCAGCGTCAGCAGGATAGAACGCTTCGATGTGCAGGTCCTGCAACGTGACATCGTTGGGCGTTGCTAGTGTAGTGATCGTGCTGAACATCCGCACGGTTGTTCCACCCAGGCTCAGTTCGGTAGGCAGGATCAGCTCGCGGGGCGCGTCGAGGTCGGGTTCCCGCCAGCGCTCCGGGACACCCGGATAGCTGAGGATCTCAGCTATCAGATCTCTCATAACATCATCACGCGCCCACGCCAGCCGCCGATAGGCTTCATTCAACAGCGCCTTCGCGATTGTCTCCCAGTTCACGATCACTTTGCGTACTGCACCAGGATCAAAAACGAGGCGCAGCACGTTGAGCCGGGGTGCAGCCGCTACCTGTAGCGATTCCAGCCCAGCCGGCGGCCTGCCGAGAATAATCGTCAGGAATTTAATGAACGCCTGATTCGCCATCACGATATTCCAGTGGCGGTCATGCGCGTAGGCGCTGCGTGGCTCGTTGTTTTTGAGGATTATTTCAACCGCCGTGCGCACTCGCCCCATCCGGGGATCATCCAGCCCGGTTTCGCCATAGATTGGCGCAAAGCCCGCCGCCAGCAGCATAAAATTTTGCTCGCGCAAGGGTACGTCGAGCACGTTCGCGAGCGTCAGCAGCATCTCGCGGCTGGGCTCGGCCCGGCCGGTTTCGAGGAAGCTGATATGACGCGAAGAAACTTCGGCTTCCAGCGCCAACTCGAGCTGGCTCAGCCGGCGCGCCTCTCGCCAGCGCCGTAATAGCGGGCCGGCTCCCAACGGCTGAATCGGCGTTCCATTTTGACTAGCATCCATAAAAAGCGATGCTAGCGCCGTCCGCTGGGCCGGTCGATTACCTTAGAGGTAATCGGCCGGCGAAACGGCGGGCCTTATCACTCACCCACCCTTGACGTAGCCCATCGCCTCGACGATAAGTCCGCCGCGTACGCGCATCAGATTGACGCCGCGAAGTGAATTCGCATCATCTCTCCACAAGCGCCAGCGAATTATCGCGCGGTCACCCATCACATAAGTCTCTTCGAGATCGAAACGGGTGCCGGGCGCTGTTGCGATCTCACTCCACAAGGCGACGCAGGCGTCGCGGCCGGCGCAACGGCCGCCGTCTGGTGCTGGATTAATTTTTTCGATCACGCAATCCTCAGCGATCATTCCGGACAGCGCGCTCGGGTCATGCAACAGAAAGACCGCATTGAAGCGATCCATCAGTTCGGCGGTCGCAGCGCTGCGCGAGTCTTGCTCGGTTGCTGCCATCTCTAAAGCTCCTTAAGTGAGTCCCTGTTCGATCAGACGGCGGGACGGCTCTAATCGGCCACCCCGCGCCTGACGCTATTCCTTCGCTAATGGTGAGAAATGAGCGCTGACAATCTTCCAATCAGCGCCTTTCTTCACCAGCACCAGCGTCGTGCGGCCGCATGCGACGAGCGGCGCGCCGCCGCCCTTCGGCATCGTCGCCGCGCGATCGTAGGCGTTAACGATCGCAGTATCCTCATTGAACGTGCGCAGCGACGGCTGATGGAACGCGAAGGTCATCGACTCCGCTCCGCCCATCACGCTGCCTAGATAGTCCAGGAATTCGTCCTTCCTCTCGAACCGATAGGCGACATGATCGAAGACCTCGAGGTCATCGTCCAAAGCGGCGATGAATGGTGCGAAGTCTCCTTTGGCCGAGGCCGTCGCAATCCGATCTATACTCTTCCGGACATCCTCTATTGCTGACATCGTACTTGCCTCCAGGCTTTAATTTACGAAGCGGAAAGCCTTTCACGCTTCGGGAGCAATCTCGCCATTCGGCAGATTCCCCGCAATTACCTCGGAGGTAGGTGTTCGCGATTCCGAAGCTCGGAAGGTTCAAACAGGAGCAGTGTTTCAGGTATCTTCGGAGAGTATTCGCGTGTAACGCATATGGATTAGAATCATCAGGCAGCTCAACGCTGATCACGATGCCGGATTTGTTTCATCGCGTCGGCCTGATCTCCGACACTCACGGTTTGATGCGGCCCGAGGCCCTGGAGGCGCTCCACGGATCGGACGTCATCATTCATGGCGGTGACATTGGCGATCCAGCCGTCCTGGCGGCGCTCGGAAAGATCGCGCCCGTGCGCGCGGTACGCGGCAACAACGACAAAGGTGACTGGGCTCTCAGCCTTCCTGCCCGCAGCATCGTCGAGGCAGGAACCAGCAGAATCTATGTCCTCCACAACCTTTCGGAGCTCGAGTTCGATCCCGTCGCATGCGGCTTCGTCGCCGTCATCTCTGGGCATTCTCACAAACCCGTTATCGAACAGCGAGGCAAAGTTCTCTACGTTAACCCGGGCAGCGCGGGTCCTCGCCGCTTCAAACTGCCAGTAACAGTCGCCACGCTCATCCTGCGTTCAGATCATTGCAAAGCCGATATAATCAAGCTTGCATGATGCCGGGCGGCCATTCAGTGACTTGTTAAGCGCTATATAATTGACGCCGAAGAAGAGATGATGCCGGGCAATTGGATTGTCCGGCGTACTTTCTCACAAACTCGCTGCCGTCAAGGGTGCAACTGTTCAATAATTGTTCACTTCTTGTCTGGTGAGTTTCCAAATTTGTGGATTGCAACGGATGTTTCACGTGAAACATCCGTTGCAGCTTTCAATTCTCGGCCTTTTGCAGTCTTTTCTTGCCAATCATCTTACCACCCGTAATTGACACCGATGTTTCACGTGAAACATCGGCTGCAAAGTTTCTCCTTTCTGTTTTGTAAAACCTTAGTCCTTACCCAAACACCAAAAGAAAAGTGACAGGGATGTTTCACGTGAAACATCCCTGTCACTTTTCTTGTATGACCAGAAAAGAAATGCGGTTGCGGGATCAATGGGAGACGGACGGCGGAATTGGCGCCGGAATATCGCGGCCGCCGAGTTCGCCGATGATTGCGTGCAACGCCCTCATCCCATCAATGAGGCGCGGCCCCGGGCGTCCCAGCCACGCTTCGGGCACACGGAAGATATGGCCGTTGGCGACGGCGGGAATCGTGCGCCATGAGACGCGGCGATGGACGATATCGGGACGCACTTTCGCAGGAGCGATCCCGCACCATGAGAGAATGATAGCGTCGGGAGCGGCGGAGATAACCTCGTCGTCAGTCACGGGAGTGCTTTTGCAATCGCGCGTTGACCATGGATTAGTCCCGCCAGCGAGATCAATCATGTCTGAGACCCATGAAAGGCGGCCAGGAACAATGACCGGTTTCGGCCACCATTCAACCAGGATCCGAGGCCTCGGCCCTGATTGATCCGGGAGGCTCGCCGCTTCCGCTTCACGCATTCGCCCGACGAGCTCGCGTCCACGCTGATCGACGCCGAGCGCATGAGCGATTTGCATAACGTCGCCGTAGACGTCGCCGAGGCTAACGGGTTCCATCACCAATAATGGCAGATGCGCAGCTTCGAGCGCTTCGACAATACGTTCATGGCCCGGCACAGTCAGCGAAGTAAGCACGAGGTCGGGATTGAGCTGCCGAACGCGATCGATATCGACGCCGAGGTCGGGACCGATACGCGGCAGACGATTGACGACTTCCGGCGGATAGTCCGAATGATCGTCAACCCCAACCAGCATCTCCGCGCAGCCAAGGCCGCACACGATTTCGGTGTTAGAACAGGTGTGGCTTACAATTCTCAATCAGCACTCCGGTACCGCTTACAGCACTAACTCAGCCACTCTAGCACATCCCGATGGCAGTGCTCGCAGCCTTGTGGCCGGCGCGGTGGCCTATCCAATCATGGCAAGTGGACATTGCCCATACTGCCGCCGCCAGAGCCGTTGGTCGAGTTGAGGATTCTGACCTGATGGGAGTTCGAACCGATGATGCAAGCTGCCCCCGCGCCAAAATCACATTTGCCTTGCGGATTCAGGTTGGCGAAGAAAACATCGTCGAACGATGCCCAAGGACCTGATCCGCCGCAAATTCGTTCGGGATGATTCGAGACTAGTGCGCCAATATTAGCACCACGATGGTCATTTTGAATCGTGCCGCCGCGGAAATCGACGAATGACCATGCATTGCAGTTGGAAATATCGAAAATTGGCGCGGAGATTGCCGCGAAGTATTCGATATAACATCCGAAACATCTGAATGCAGAACGAGTGATGACAGCACTGCTGCCGAGTCCATCAAAAGAAGTTTGATTCATCGAGATGCCGCAGCCGAAACTTCTGACCCCGATTCCAGAGTTGAAAATTGCGCCCTGATTGACGGTGATGTTTTCGCCGGCGTCCTTGAGGCCTGCGGGACAATCGATTCCGGCACCGGTATTCCAAATAGACGGATGATCGATCTGATCAACATAGGCATAGTTGCCGAGTTGAATGCCCACTCCGAAGCCATTGATGTCGGGCCGTTCAAGCACTACGTGTCCAGTCTCGATGCGCAAGCCGATAGTGGCACTCGACGCTCCAGGGCCAATTAGATGAAGCTGGTTCCACGGTACGAGATTATCGCCGTATGGACTATAGGGATGGCTCGACACGATTGTGATTGCGCTGGGCCAAGAGCTGGGCGCTTTTAACGAACGGAAATCAAGTACAGCGCCGTTGCCCTTGAGGCCGGCGCACGAACCGGGAAATACAATGCCAGATTTGACCACGCAGGTTCGTCCAGCCGGCAGAACAATATAGTTCTGGTTGATAGCGTCCTGGCTGGGGGCAATTACGCACCTGGAGCTCGCGATTTTGATTGCCCGGCGGATAGCGATAGCGTCATCGGTGCGGCCATCACACTTCGCACCATAACGCATGACATCAACACCATTACTATCATTCGGCTGGGCGAGACTTTGAGGAACACGTCCAATGATTAATCCGAAGACGAAAATCCACAGAAGTAACTTTGGCATACGCAGCCAAAGAATCTGGCGTGAGAGATGGCAGCATTTTCTACGATGTTGCTTCAAGACAATTATAGAGGATTATTCAGATTTTCCCGTGATATCGGATAACAATGCTTCCCAGGCTGCGACGGCAAGTTGCGCATCGTGATCGGGCGATTCTTCCAGTTGCTGGCCGGACGCGCGAGCACCATTGTGAGGCTGGTCGATGAGTGATTCGATAGCGGCAGCCATCGCGGCGTAATCATCGACGGCAACAAGCTTGCCGAAGCGGCCACTTTCGAGAATCTCTCGTGGGCCGGCGATGCAATCGGTAGAAACGATTGGTATGCCTAGGGCGCGAGCCTCCATCAGCGCGAGGGGAAGCCCCTCAAATCGCGAGGATAGTACAAACACGCTGGAGCGCCGCATTATTGGATAGGGATTCGCGACGAAGCCCGGCATCTCCACGAATTCTTGCAGCGCTAAGTCGGCAACAAGCCGCGTAAGCCGCGGATATTCCGGTCCCTCGCCAAGGATAATGAGGCGGCAGCGGCGTCCCCGGCGATGAAGTTCGGCGAGGGCCCGCAACAGGATGTCGAAACCTTTTTGCGGTGCGAGCCGCCCTGCCGCAATCAGAACTGTCTCACCTGGGATGCGCTTGAGACTGAAAGATAAGCCAGCTTCCGAAAGCCGTCTCACCCGCTCCTCGCTGATGAAATTGGGGATGATCTCGATGCGGGTCTTCGCAAATGGAATTCGCCTTGCTGCCACTTTGTAGGCACGTTCGCAGGGAAAAACGCTAGCCGTTAGCCGAGGTTGAACAATTCGCATCAACGTCCGGTGGCGTAAACGGAACATCGGCGAACCGGGAACCGCAGCATTCTGCACCCAGCCGACTACGGGCCGGCGGGCAACAGTTCCTGCGAGCCAGGTAATATAGGTCGTGCGGCATTGGAGGCATGCGATTACCACGTCAACTGCGCGCGCGCAGGCGATCAAACTTTGCAGGAGGTTGAGAGAGGTGCCGCTGCTACGGGCGCCCGCCGCGGAGGGAACCAGAAGGCCGTCTGGGACTTCCCTTAAAAGAGCTCCGCTGTGGTGGAAAAGAAACAGAGCTGGCATAACGCGATTACGGTTGAGCAACCGCAATAGATCTATCGTGACGCGTTCGGCGCCTCCGCCGCCGAGCGAGGGCAGCACGAACAGAGCGCGCAATGGCTTAGTCACTGATCAGGAATGCTGACTCGACTGCCGCGACGGCAAAGCGAACTCTCGAAGGTCTAGAGGCAACGCCAGCCTGAGGGCAGCCGCGTTAATTGAGGCCTGGAATCAAGCCGCATTCGTATCGTTCGCGCCAGCGGCTGGCGCCGAAACCGTGTCCCAGGAAGACGAAAATCTTTACCTGACGCGGAGCCAGGGGTTCTGGCGGGACCTCGTAATCTCGTGCTACCGGCCGTGACGAATCAAACCCGAGCAAAAGATCCTCGGTCAACTTGCGATGGCGCTTGGCATAACCTTGCTTAGTTAGTTCCCCCGTGAGCATACGGCGCTGCGCACTTGCGACCATCCTTTGACGGCGGATGTGATCGCTGCACAGCAGATCGACGGTGCCACGCATTTCGTCGGGTGCATACAATGGAACGTAAGCGATATCTTCATTCGAGAAATAAGCACGCAGCCCGCCGGTATCTGTAGCGACGACAGGCACTCCCGAGATGGTCCCTTCGAAAATCACGGTAATTCCCGAGACGTGGCGATTGTACTTTAGTGGTACTACTACGATGTCCGCCCATTCGTAGAGCTGGCGAACATCAGCTTCAGTCCTGGCATCGATGAGTTTTACGTTTGGGGTATTACTCACTTGGCGTTTCAACGGCCTTCTCGCTGCAATTGCTAATTCGTACTTGCCTAGTCCGCCGAATGCGCGCATGAGAGTGTCCCAATCGCGATGCATATCGTTGCCAAGTGCGGCGAGCCGGACAGGATGATGAATTGAGCATTCACGCGGCGCTCTCATCCATTGAACAGCGCCACCAGATAATACGCACTCTGTTAGAAGATTCGGAAATAAAGTACGGGCGACATTCAAATCCTCTGGCGACTGAGTTGTTATAACATCTGCGTGCTTCAGCAAGTGCCGGTAAAGAGCACGTTTTGGCGCCGACAGGCGGTGCCATTTATCGAATAGCCAGACGCACTGCGCGAGAAGTTTTGGCGCCGGCTGACGGCCAAATGCCAGGATCAGAGCGGCCGCCAGATGTTCGCGTTCGGTATGAGTCCAAATTACATCAGCCGAGCGAAGTGCGCCGCGGTTACGCCAGGCGTGAATCAGGTCAAATCCTAGTATGCGCCCCAACGTCCGCCGGAACAGTTCAATGACTTTTCCTTCCTGCTGATCTTCCGAACCGACGATCGACCAGCCGCTGCCTTGGGCGTAATGATAGCCGTAAGGTAGATAAGTATTCATTACTTACTAAGCAAATTAAAAATCGTCACCCCGGCCGAACAAAGTAAGTGGCACTTGAACCAGCTGCTCACCCTCTAGCAAGGTGTTGATCAATACATACTAGACGGATTTAGCTACATACTTACTCGTCTCTAATGATCTCAAGACAGCCCTATGCTTCGTCATCCGAGACTCATTTTCCAAATTCACCCTATAATCAACACCTGCTAGATGAGAGTCGTGCGCTGCCGCGGTTACGAAGGAAAACGGCAAGTCTACAGGTAACCGCAAGCGAATGGAGGCTAATATAATACCCCACAATAACCACAAAACGGGATCGCTGATTTCAGCACCTGATTCAGTCAAGGCAAGCAAGTGCGCGCCGAACGCGAGCACAAGCGCAAAGTGCCAGACTGGCTGGGATGTGTCCATGTAACCTGCATGCGATGCGGAACGGGTGATAACGATCAAAGAAAGCATCAGCCAGGCAAATAGAACGACTCCGACGACGCCGAGGTTGCTCAAGATGTAGGCCGCCAGACTCATCGCGCGATTAGAGCCCAGTCCGGCGCCAAGCCCGAACGTGGCAGAGAAAATGTGGAAGCTCCGCATAACTGTAGCCATTCGATGCAATGAAGATCCTGATTCGGCCTTGTTCAAGAGGACATCAGACACCAGTGAATGACCAGCGCCAGTAAACGTAAAGGCGCAGAACAGCGCGATTCCGAGCAGGCTGATCATTGCAATAACGGCAATTGCCGGAGCTGAGCTGCGTCCCCGGATTAACGCGAATAATTCGCGCGAAAGGAGAAAAAGCAGCATGATCGCTGTAGTAACGTAGCCAGTGGTGGAAGTCGTGCCGATTACTATCAGGATGCCGGCCAGAGCGAAGGCTAGGTGCCGCCACCGCCGAGCGTCGTAGCGGCCGGCGAGGATGAGTTCGAAAGTCACCCAGGCTGCGAGAAAGCTTCCGGCACCGGATGACTCGTCGAAAGTGGCACTGATTCGGGAGGCGCCATCGAGGTTCTGGCTGGTGAGCTGAGCCCATGCGGGATTGCTATTGAGAAACTCACGCGGAAAGGGCAGGCCGAAATGATGGGCAATAAATTGATAAGCACCGACCGCTACGACGATCAGGCCGGATAGGCTAAAGGCGGAGCATAGCGCAATAAGGCTGTCAGGCCCTTGCGTCCGCTCTACTAGATAGAAAACGACGATCAGGTCAAGTATCAGATAGCCGGCCTGGCCGCCATTACTAAAGCTCCAATGCAGGGGTAAGCGCGTATAGAAGGTGGCGTCCGGCCCGGCCCGGCCGAGATCGACCGGAAGGCCGTTAAAGAGAATTGGAAAAATGAAAGCTGACAATACCGCCCATGTGACGAAAACGCTCAGGACCTGAAGATAGCGCCGGAGCGGCTCGCTAGTGCCTAGCTGCAATCCATAGTTCAGCCATTTTGGAAGGCAGCGAATTGCAATCAAAAGTGCGACGAAATAAAAGGGCGCTATGCCTACAAGAAAGCTTCCGCCGCCAAAATTAATTACGGAAGCCGCCGCAAATACCGCCGCGATTATCGCTAGTTGGCCCAGCCGATGAGGGGCGAAAAAGAAAATTACGAGAGCCAAAGGAATTAGCACGATTCCACTGACGGGAATTGACATAACTAATGTGCCGAGCGTGATCGAATGAGCAAATTGCCAACGTCAATCAGCGCTGAGTGACTATCAAGGCCGGCCATTGGGCCGTTAGCGGTGCCCGTGTCTTAGTATCAAGCGATCCAATGACCAGTAATTACCGTGCGCGCGGCATTCAACACCGCCTCGACTCTCACGTCCTTTATGCAGCGAGCGTAATCGGGATTGGCGCATCGGACCGGCACGATATTGAAGTAGCTATTGATGCAGGGGCTGCAAGACGCGGTGGTTTCGTAGACATAAGCCACGCGCGGTCCCGACGGCGCCCATTGTTCAGGTGCCGTGGCGCCAAAGAGCCCGACTGTTGGCGTGCCCATTGCGGCGCCAAGATGCATCACGCCGGTGTCATTGCTTACCAGCAAGTCGCACGCATTGAGGACACTCGCGGTCATGCCAATTGAATCGAAGCCGGAGGCGTCGATAGTCTGGCGCTTGTAGATCGAGCAGAATTGGGTCAGGAGGCCGCGCTCGTGGGGCTGTCCCGTAAGGATAATTGCTATGTTGGAATCGTAGTGAGAAATCTGATGGGCGAGCGCGGCAAAGCTTCGCAGTGGCCAGCGCTTGAAAGGCTGGCCAGTACCGCATCCGAGATGAAACGCGATTTTGTGGGTTTGCGGATTAGGCACCTTGGCTTGAAGCCATGACTTCCCTGCAAGCAATTGTTCATCCGAAAGAGGTAATGGCACGGGCATTAATGATTGCGATAGGCTGGGATCTGCCCGGCGCGCGAGTGCAAGGAAAGATTGCCACATTGAGGCGCCGTCCGAGAAACTAGCCGCGTGGGTCAAAAAAGCCGTTTTGGGGCTAATGCGATTTGCGACAAAGCCGATCCGGCTTGGAATCCCAGTTGCATAAAGAAAGCTGCTCCCCGCGAGCGAACCTTGCTCGAAATTGACGACTGTATCGTAGGCGCAGGCTTTTATCTCACGGAGAGTGCGAAGAGCAGACCGTACGCTAAGATTTTTCTGGCTATATTGGTGAAGCCGGAAATTGCTTCCAATCGTTAGTGCCTCCCGGGTGGCATCACCTGCAAGTACGCCGATCACGAGTGACGGATGATGGCGGCGGATATGTTCAATTACGGAACGCACCAGGACCGCGTCACCCATGCCATGCACTTTGACAACGAGCAGCCGGTTTGGGGATGGCACGGCGTGATCGGCCAAAGGGCCGTGGGCTGGCGGAAGGCTCATTAGAAGGCGTTCGCAAGTTCTGGTGAGCCATGGGCGCCGCCGGCCCCAATAGGACTCATGAAGAAGGTGATTCAATGCGCACCTTCGGTGCGGGTTACAGCGCTTACGGTTTTCAGCATGATTTGCAGGTCAGCGCGGAGCGATTGATCACGGACGTATTCCATATCCAGCTTGACACGGGCGGCATAGTCAGTAATGAGGCTCCGGCCGTTTACCTGCCAATAGCCGGTCATTCCGGGTTTAACTGATAATAATAATTTGGCGTAATCATCATATTGTCCGACCTCGTCGGGAACTATTGGACGAGGCCCTACCAAACTCATGTCTCCTTGTAGAACGTTAAATAACTGAGGCAATTCGTCCAGACTCGAAGACCTCAAGAACCGGCCTAGCGGAGTCACCCGGAAGTCCTCCGCTTTGGCAAGTTTGAAGTTGCATTCGCGATACCTATTATAAAGCTGAGGATCTGCTTTAAGGATGGACTCAGCATCTGCATGCATCGTGCGAAACTTGAATATGCGGAAATAGCGGCCGTTTTTGCCAAGACGTTCCTGGCGAAAAAATACTGGCCCTTGCGAAGTGAGTTTTATTGCCACTGCGATCAAGCCCATCAGCGGAGCGAAAGCGAGCAACGCTGTCGTTGCGAAGGCAAGATCGACGAACCGCTTCAGCGCCGCCTGCCATGGGGCCAGGCGTCCCGCCGAAAGGGTGATTACAGGGATGCCTCCAAGGATGCTGACTGAGTAGCGAAACAAAGCAGCATCAAGGATGGCCGGAACGATGTGCACAGCACTGCATTGCTTCAGGAGCGACATGATGGCGTCGCCAGAGATGGGCGCGTGGCCGCCCGATGGCATAACGAACACGTCGGTAGCAGGCCGCGAGTGATAATCTTCACGAAGCGGAGTGGTGGAGGTTCGGGGATCGGTTCCGAGGGCGACTGACTCGTAAGTATGCAGGCGGCCGAGGAAATTTACCAAGCCAATGCTGGTAGCGGCCTCACCGAATACGATCGCATTACGGCAATTAGCAGGGCGTACTAGATGGCGCAGCAGATAATTCTCGGAGACCCGTTTGAGGATGAAGGAGGACGCGGCAAGACTGAGAAACACGATCGTAAACTGCCGGCTGAGACTCCTCAGCTTCAACATGAAGATAGCGGCCGCGATAACGCCTAGCCAAATTGCGATGGCACGCAGCAATTGACTCAGCGAAGGAGCGCTCCACACGACACCGTCCCATTTATAAATACGCAATGAACTGCTGGTTATGCCCCACAGTATCAGGCTCGTCAACAGCAGCGCTACATAAGGCGGCGGCCAGCCGATAATGTCACTGGGATGATGCTGGGGCCAAACGAAAATTCCCAGCTTTTGCATGTGCGAAGCTACGGCGGCTGCTATGCCAAAAGCGGCGATAATACAGCCGAAGTCCAGCGACAGCGAGACGAATCTAGTGATGTGAGCGTGCGAGCCAGAATGCATATGTAGTTCAATGGTCCTGTTAAGATGCTTAGTCCAGCGACCCGGGGACAGAAGTTGTTTTCCGGAGACTGAAAAATCTTGGCGGATAAGCAGGACCCGCGCTTGCGCCAATAACTTTTTAATCGCTCAGAACTTGTGCGCAGGCCTCGCTGACCATCCGATAGGAGATGGCACTCATGCAGTGGCGAGGCTGCTGGTCAAATTCGAACCCTAGATCCAGGTAGCCGCATCCACGGCATGGCGATTCGAGAACGATAGTGCGTGGACCAACCGGACCCCATCGGCGGACGGAAGTCGGGCCGTGTAAAGCGATTAGCCATGCACCAACGGCAGCGGCCAGATGCATGATGCCAGTATTGACCGAGACGACCAGCCGGGCTTTTGCAAGAATTGAAGCTGTCGCATCAAGACTTAATCCAGCCGAGTTGTGAAGGTGGGATCGAAGCGAAGGACCAAGCTTCGCGATGAGAGTTTCGTTCGCGATGAACTGGCCGGGTGCGCCAGTTAAGACGATGCGATATCCTTGCACGACAAGGCTATGGGCGAGCCGAACCCAGCGTTCCAGAGGCCATTCCTTGAGCGAAGCCTGCGTTCCGCCGGGCCATAAATGGAAGACTAGGAAGCGTTCGCCGGGGATAGTAACAGGCGCGGGGGCACTACATTTGACCGAGGGCAAGTGCCAGGCCTCGAGTCCGATTGTACGGACGAGGCCGCGATAGTTTTCGAGTTCGTGAACATCGCTGCGGTGTTCAACGGCGGCATCGTAGGCGTAATGGCGGTATTGGCCAGGTGTGCGAAAGCCGACGGTGAAACCGGCCCCAGCCAGGGCGCACAACACTGCATTTATCCTCGGCCATGGGCCAAAATCGAAAAGCAAATCCAGCCGGTACT
>DATJUF010000246.1:0-14137 GCA_035502655.1 Binataceae bacterium (SeqCode) | reverse complement strand
GGCGATAATCTAATCGAGTCGGTTATTACCAAACGCAGCGCAGAAGAATTGAACCTGAAGAAAGGCGATACGGTTACCGCTGTGATCAAGGCGACCGAAGTAATGATCCAAAAGGATTGAGGCCGTAGCGTTCACCGGTGGCGTCAATTTCAGCCGTCACGGCCAATCAGGCTAGCAGCGGTTGCCAAGCCGGATAGCGGTTGAATTACGGGGTATCAGAATGCTTCCGTGAGCGGGATTCAAACTGCGATCGCGGCAGCCTCCCCAGCAGGCGGCGGCTGCGTTTGCCTGCTATCTACAAGACCCAGGCATCAGCCAGATTTCAGTTATTCTCGGCTTCCCCACTTATTGAAAAAGGTTACGTCCGCCGCCGCCTTCCGGACCGGCCGTCCCCATCGTCCCTTTGGATAACCCAACGGTATCAGCACTTCATTCTTGTAAGCCGCCGGCACGCCAATCAGCTTATCGATCTCATCTTCGAACTGCTGATGCAGTCCAGTGATCGACGTTCCTAATCCATACGCCCGCGCCGCCAGGCATAGATTTTGGACCGCGGGGTAAATCGACCCATGCATTGGCTGCCCTTCACGGCGCTTGTCCGTATACTTCTTCACGCACGCAAAGATCAGCACTGGCGCTTCGTGCATATGGTCCGCCAGGTAGGTCGCCGATCGAAGACTCTTCGCTTCCGCCGTCTCGGGCGCCTGCTCCATGACTTGCCGCTTCTGAGTAGTCAGATAATAGGTGTACCAAGCTTGCTTGTAGTATTTCGCGACGGCTTGCTTTACAGGGTCTTCCGTTACCACCACGAAGATCCATGGCTGCCGGTTGCTATTTGACGGACTCATCGTGGCCGCTTCGATCACCCGCATGATAATCGCACGAGGCACCGGGTCTGGCTTAAGCCGCCGCATCGCCCGCGTCGTATACATCGCCTCGAATAAATCAAATTCCGGGTGCCCAAACATAACTACTCAATCCGCCTTCTTCGTTGCCCAGCGTTCCATCAGGGACGAAATACTCATTGCCAGTCATCCTTTCGGCAATCCCAAGATCCGCTCGCCAATTATATTATGCTGAATCTCACTGGTCCCCGCCGCGATAGTCAGTCCGCGCGCCGCCAGCATCCGATAGGACCACCGGCCATCGTCTACTGCGTACTCCGCCTGATACTCCAGCGGTGCGTAAGCTCCAATTAGCTCCATCGCAAATTGATTGATACGCACGTTCAATTCGCTATAGGCGAGCTTCAGGATTGAACCTTCCGGCCCTGGCGGCCGGCCCTTCAAGCGCTGCGTCAATTGCCGCAGACCGGCCAGCCTGATCGCCTCGGCCTCGCAATGGAACTTTACTAATTGCTGCCGTACGCTGGTATCGCTCCACGCAGCCGTGCCACCAGTCTTCCGCGCCGCCGCGACCCGCACCAGTTGGCCGACAAGCGTAGTAATTTCCGGTGCGCGCCGTTCATACATCAGCGAAGTCAGCGCCACCAGCCAGCCATTATTCAGATCGCCAACGATATTCTTCTTCGGCACCCTTACATCCTCGAAGAATACTTCGTTGAAGCCGCGGTCGCCGGTCATCTGCACCAGCGGACGCACACTGATTCCGGGACTGTGCATATCTACTAACAGGTAGGTAATCCCCTTATGCTTCGGCGCTTCCGCATCCGTCCGCACCAGGAGAAAGCACATATCTGCGTGATGCGCATCCGAGGTCCAGATCTTCTGTCCATTGACTACGAAGTAGTCACCGTCATCAACTGCCCGTGCCTGCAGTGACGCGAGATCGGAACCCGATCCCGGTTCAGAATAGCCCTGGCACCAAATCTCCTCCGAAGTCATCATGGGCTGGAGATAGCGCCGCCGCTGCTCTTCGGTACCCCAATGCATCAGCGTCGGCCCGACCAGCCCAAGTCCCTGCCCATTGACGGTTCGCGGCGCGCCCGCCCGCGCTAATTCCTCTTCGTATACTATCTGCTGCGTCAAGCTGGCTCCGCGTCCGCCATACTCCTTCGGCCACTGGATCGCGATCCATCCGCCCTCATACATCCGCTTGTGCCACGCCATGCGCCGCTCAAATTCCTGGCCTTCCTCGCCCGCGAAGAACTCGACGGTGAAATCCTTGCCGCGTGCGCCCTCCGGCAGATTTGCCTCCAGCCATTTCCGGAATTCTGCCCGAAATGCCTCATCTGCGTCGCTGAAGCGAAAGTCCATTACTCACTCCGCGCCGTATCTCAGCGGGCGCTTTGATTCCTGGCGAAGTGCGGCATCACCTTAGTGGTGAAACGTTCAAGTGAACCACGCGATTCCGCCTGTGGCAAATCGCCCCACGCAAACGATAGCACCAGATAGTTGCAGCCACTTTCCTCAAAGAACCGTCCAACTATATCGGTTACTTCATTAGCCGTTCCCGCAATAGCCACTTCATGCTTTTGGGCCAGTTCCAGATCGGGTGTGAAGCCGTGCGCCGGCGTCGTATAAAAGTCCCGCCACAGCTTCGTGATATTATTATAGTAAGTGCGGTAGGCGGGCTTCGCGATCGTCTCAACCTCGCGCTCATCCGCCGCTACATAGATATGCCTGATCGCACCGCGGCGCGGCTCGTGAAGCTGAGGATTCAGGCCGGCGGCTGCACCGTTATGCTTCGCCAGCTCTTCGCGATATTGCTCAGCCGACCGCTTCAGCATCGCGTTGGTGCCGTTCCCGACCACGTTCATGCCATGGCGCGCTGCGAACGTCACGCTCTCGGGCGTCGCCGCCCCATACCAGAAGGGCGGATTCGGCTTTTGAAAGGGCTCTAGCTCCATCGGCACGCCATCGTAGCGATAATAATTCCCGCGATGGGTCAGCCGCCGATTATGCAGTCCGGCCACTATTACTTCGAGCGCCTCTTCAAACATCTCGCGCGATTCCATGAAGGGTACGCGATAATACGCTAGTTCGAAGGGCGAGATACCGCGCCCGACGCCCACTTCGAGCCTCCCTCCGCTCATCTGATCAATCATGCAGATTTCCTGCACCAGCCTGAGCGGGTTGTATAACGGTAATAGATAGACCAGCGGTCCCACATGCAGCCGCTTGGTACGCTGGGCCAGCGCCGCCAGAAAGACTCCCGGAGAGGGCGCCATTCCGAGCGGCGTCGCGTGATGCTCAGCCACGTGGTAGCAGAAAAAGCCCGCCTGGTCGGCATCCGCACCCAGTTCAAACCGCCCTTGATAGATACGGTCGAGCGGTTCGCCGCGGCGCTCCAGATGGTCAAAGATCCCGAAGTCGATTGGCCCCATGCGATTCTCCAGCGCGTGCTATGCCCGCGCGATATTTCGCCTTTGTTGCGTATCCGCTGGGTGCGTCAGCCGCTCAGCTGGCCTTCTTCAGTTCGGCTTTGGCCCTTTCGGCTCCAGGTTAAAACCACCTTCCTCATTCCGATGGCCATAGATATCCTCGACATAGTATTCCGACTGATGCGTCGCTGGCCGCCCGCCGTAGCCATACTCGAACATCCATCCCGAGGGATTCCGCATATAGAATGAGTACATATGGTCATTCGAATGCTTGCCGGTATTGATCGTTACCGGCACTTCGTTCCGGCGCACTAAATCGTATGTCATGCCGACATCGTCGAGATTATCAACTTCGATCATTATATGATTGATCCGGCGCGGCTCAGGACCGATGCCGAATGCTACCGTATGGTCGCGGTCATTGCAGTGCATGAACACCGGCGCCACCACCCGCTTGCCCATCCTGATTTTGTATTCGACGCCGCCACGCATCCCAAGTGCGATGAAAAATTTCTTCGCCGACTCTACATCGCGCTCGCGGATTATGCAGTGGCCGAGGCCGCCGCTGCCGGTTTTGAACCGCCCATGCATCCGCCGCCCTGGATAGAACGGCTTACTGAACTGCACCTCCGGCCCATGAAAAATTTCGATAGGATTGCCGTCGGGATCGTTGAGCTTCAGTACCTCAAGGACCCGCCGCTCAGCCGCTTCATCGTCCGATCCCACGCGGTATTCGATTCCCGCCGCCGCCAGTTGCCGCTGCATCTCACCGAATTCTTCTGGACCGGCGACGCGGAGCCCCAGGTATTCCATGTCATCGCTGCCGTTGCCGTGCAGCACCAGCCGGTGGTGCCAGTAGTCCATGCGCAGGTAAGCCCGGTCGCGTTCACCCTCGTCCGCCAATTCCATTCCTAATATCCGGGTGGCGAACTCCTTCCATTCTTCCAGGCTTTTGACTCCAAGCCCGATATAACCCATCTCAGTTACCTGGACCATATTTGCCTCCGCGACGTGTGCTTTGACTGTTTCCTCGAGGCCAAGGCAAACACAGCCGGACCACGAATTGCAAGCCGATTAGACCACCGCGAATTCCCGGTTGTACGCGTAGTGTGCTCAAATGGCCGTTGCGCCTGCGATGACCCTTTGCTCATATGTGCGGGATTTAGCCAGTTGACTAACAGGGTCTGCAGGCGAAGAATGCCGGCTTAATATTATGAATAGCACCACTCCATCGCCTGTTCGTTCGCGCCGGGAGCAGCCTTTCCCGATCCGCATTGCCCATTGGTGTAATGCGCTGTTCATCGTTCTTATGGCGGGTAGTGGCCTCCAAATCCTCCGCGCCTATCCCAATATGGGTCCGCGCGGTGAACTCTACTGGTGGTACCCCTTCCAGAACATGGCTCCTCCCAAATGGCTTTGCATCGGCGGATGGCTCGGAGGGGGGCGTCATTGGCATTTCGCCATCGCGTGGTTCTTCGTGCTCAATGGCCTATTCTATTTGACGTATTTCTTTGGGAGCGGCGAGTGGCGCCGCCGCATGTTTCTCCCGTGGCGCGACACCGGCGGCGCGATCGGCCAGTTTTTGTATTATACTCGCCTGCGCCGGACACCCCCTGACGAGGGTTTTTATAACGGCCTTCAACGGCTCGCCTATACTTCAGTAATTATCTTCGGGCTGGTGATGGTATTGTCCGGACTAGCGATCTATAAACCTGTCCAGCTTCATTTTCTGACCATGCTGTTCGGCGGGTATGACATCGCCCGCTTCGTCCATCTCAGCGGACTCACGCTGATCGCGATGTTCCTGGTGGCGCATCTTATTTTGGTCGCCAGCCATCCGCGCGAAATCCTTAAGATGCTAACCGGAGGCGCCCGTGGCTAGTATCGTTACGCGCCGCCGCTTCGTCATTGGCGCCGCATCTGCATCTTTGCTCGCCGGATGCGACAGTCATCCCGTCAAGGGGTTCCTGAATCTGATGCTGGGGTGGAACAAGCATTTCGAGGGCTTCCTCTACTCTCCCAACCGTCTCGCGCCTGAGCTTCCGCCCTCCGCTCAGACCCCTGAGGACGCCATCCCGGTCTATTTTATTTCAGATGATACTCCCGAAGCTCCGGACAACTGGGCGCTGAGCGTCGGTGGCCTGGTCGGCAAGCCGACCGTGCTCACGCTCGACCAACTGCGCGCACTCCCGTCCACCTCGATGCGCGTGCGCCATCATTGCGTGGAGGGATGGTCCGCTGTCGCGCAATGGAACGGCGTCCGCATCAGTGAAATTGCCAAGCTCGTCAGTCCCGACCCCCGCGCCCGCTACGTCGAGTTCCGCTCCTTCGATTCCAATTATTGGTCGTCATGGGATCTCGGCAGCGCGATGCATCCCCAGACGCTGCTCGCTTATGGCATGAATGGACACGACCTCACCGACGACCACGGTGCGCCGCTTCGCGTATATTCCGCCGTCAAGCTTGGCTACAAAATGGTCAAATACCTGACGGCAGTGAACTTTCTCCCGGCGGCCACCGGCGGCTATTGGGAGAATCAGGGATATGATTGGTTCGGCGGCGTGTGATTCCCGGGTATATATTCGCCTCAACCTTTCGGTAATCCGAGCACCCGCTCGCCGATGATATTGTGCTGAATCTCACTGGTACCGCCTGCGATAGTCAGCGCGCGGGCCGCCAGCGCCTTGTACAGCCATTTTCCGCGATCAAAAGCATACTGCGCTTCATACTCGATCTGGCTATACGGACCTAGCAGCTCTGTGGCGAACTTGGTAATGCGCAAATTCAGTTCGCTGGTCCAGAGTTTCCCGACCGATCCTTCCGGTCCTGGCGGCAAACCCTTCAAGCGCCGGGTCAGCTGCCGCAGGTTCGAGTAGCGTAGCGCCATCGCGTCGCACGCGAATCCTCCAATCCTCTGCCGCACGCTGGAATCATCCCATGCATTTCCACCATTGCACCGCACCTGTTTCGCGAGTTCCGCCAGATCATTGACGAGGTTCATCATGTCGCGGCCCGCGCTGATTCCGCTGCGCTCGAACATCAGCGTCGTCACCGCGACCTGCCAGCCTTTATTCTTTTCGCCAATGATATTCTTCTTCGGTACTTTCACATCTTCGAAGAACACCTCATTGAATCCCCTGTCGCCGGTAATTTGCACCAGCGGACGCACCGTCACGCCGGGACTATGCATATCCACCAGGATATAGCTTATTCCCTTATGCTTCGGCGCTTCCGGGTCTGTCCTTACCAGCAGGATGCACCAGTCAGCATGATGCGCCCCCGACGTCCATACCTTCTGCCCATTGACGATGAAGTAATCACCTTCCTCCACCCCCCGCGTCTGCAGGGAGGCTACATCCGATCCTGCACCCGGCTCCGAATAGCCCTGGCACCAGATCTCCTCCGCCGACAGGATTTTCGGCACATAGCGCTTCTTCTGTTCCTCGGTTCCCCAATGTATCAGCGTCGGACCGACCAGCATGATTCCCAGTCCATTGACCAGGCTGGGCGCATTCGATCTCGCCATTTCCTCGTTGTAAACCACTTGCTGCTCAAGTGAGGCTCCACGCCCGCCGTATTCCTTTGGCCAGCTTACGCCCACCCAGCCGCCTTCGTACATCTTCCGATGCCACTCGCGATGGAATTCCCAGCCGCTGCTTTCGGCCCGCATGAATTCGCCCTGCATATTATCGCCGTTGCGTACCGAATCCGGCAGGTTCACATCGAGCCACGCGCGAAACTCGCGCCGGAAAGCCTCAGCCTCTTCGCTATATTTGAAGTCCATTAGTCCGCATCGCCTCATCTTTATTCAGGTGCGCCGCGCAGCTCAATATTATGCCAACCTGCTTGCCGATTATATCGCATTACCTATTCATTGGATTTGGCCGCGGCGCGAACCTCTGGCGTCCCAACGCGCTCCGGCCCCAGTGCAGTCTGCGCATCCGTCCGCTTGAGCCATGTCACCGCTGCGAATGCGCCAAGCCACGATCCCGCGGCCGCAAACACTACATAGGCTGGGTTCTTTGTATAGCTCACCACCGCAAACGCCGATAGCAGATACCAGATGCTGCTCCAGCTTGCTGCCCGCACTCGAAGGCGTGACGATACGGCTCCGTTAAATAGTACATAGACGGCGTCGGTGCTGGCCGTTGAAACCATCACGCCGAGCGCAATCCATATATTCAAACTTGCCATGAGTGACTATCTAGACGCTAATCTTCAGGTGCGCCAGAGCATTATCACGCCTGCAACGATCACAAGGATCGCCGCCGCGCGCATTATCGAAAGGCTCTCATGCAGAATGAAGACACTGAGAACTGTCGCCATTCCTGCTTCGAGTCCCAGCACCAGGATATAAGCTACGCCCAGGTCCGCACGGCGCATCCCTAGCGCTTGCAGCGCGGCCCCGGATAAAAACAAAGTGGCAAATATTACTACGGGGATCGGCCGCGTGAGGCCTTCCGAGAATTTCATGAACAGGCCGCCGGTTGCGTACGCAGCCGAAGCGGCCAACAGTTCAATCAATTCCATCCGTGCGGCTTATCTGATCGCGCCCGCCGAGTCGAGCATTAGTCAGAAGGCAGTAGTAGTTGGTACCCACAAGCCGGCTTGAGTATATAGCGGTTTTTCTGCGCCGATCTTTTGCCTGCGGCGGCGAATTGACAAATGACGCTTTGCGCTTGATCCCTTACTGCATCAAGCAATTGCCCCCGCGCTGCTCCTGCTTATTTTGTCACATCAACATACCCGACCATTCCGTCCTTCTCGTGCGGAATGCAAGTGTATTTGTAGTGGCCTGGTACGGTGAAAGTATAGCTCCATTTTGTGCCCGGGGTCATAAAGCCCGAATCGAAGGGCTTTGCCCCCGGCGGCAATGAAACGTCTGAGGGCTTCTGCACCTCGCTGGCGTCGGTCGTTACATCGTGGAGCGTCTTGGCGTTGTTGTCCCATTCGACCGTGGTGCCTACCGGAATCGTCAGCTTGTCGGGCACATATGTTGGCGGCTTGTCGGTCATTGTTACGATGACGGTCTTAGCGGCCGCGATGGGCGGCTGGATCATCAGGCCGGCTGCGCTTATTGCAATTACAAGTGTAATGATGCCATAGGGGCGAAAATGCTTCAGGCTCATCGGGACTGACTTCCTCTCTCGAGAATCATAAGATGCGCTAATTATACTTCAACGCCCGATGAGTTTAAACTTAATATGCCGCGCAGATTTCTTCTCCTTGGCCTTTTTTGGATTAGGCAATTGGCGCCGTTCAACCCTTTGGCAATCCGAGAACCCGCTCGCCGATAATATTGTGCTGAATCTCATTGGTGCCGGCCGCGATCGTTCCGCGCCGCGCCGCCAGCATCCGATGGGACCATTTGCCCTTATCGATTGCACCTTCCGCCTGATACTCGAACTGGCTATAGGGTCCGAGGAGTTCCATCGCGAAAAGCTGTATCCGCAGATTGAGATCGCTGGTGCACAGCTTCATCATTGATCCTTCCGGCCCCGGTGGCAGTCCGCGCAATTGCAGCGTCAGTTGGCGATAGCTTGTGTATTTCAGTCCCTCCGCTTCGCATGCGAAGCGCGCAATCCGCTGGCGCACGTAGGCATCTTCCCAGGCCGGACGTCCATCGCGCTGGACCTTTTTTGCCATTTCGGCAACCTGGCGCACTTCGACCAGCATGTCGGTGCGGCCGCCGTGGATCGTCCGCTCGAACATCATATTCGTAATCGCGACCATCCAGCCCTGGTTCTTCTGACCCACCAGATTCGCCTTCGGCACGATCACATCTTCGAAAAATACCTGGTTGAAGCCATGCTCGCCGGTGATCTGAATCAGCGGCCGAATCTCGATTCCCGGCGTCTTCAAATCGACCAGCAAATAACTCAGTCCGCGATGCTTCGGCGCGTCCGGATCAGTGCGGCAGAGCAGCGTCGAGAAGTCCGCGTGATGCGCGTTCGAGGTCCACACTTTCGACCCGTTGACGCGGAAATGGTCGCCTTCATCAAGCGCTCGTGTCTCGACAGCCGCCAGATCCGACCCGTGATTCGGTTCCGACAAGCCCTGGCACCAAATTTCTTCTGCTGGGGGAATCTTCGGTATATAGCGTTTCTTCTGTTCCTCCGTTCCCCACTGCATCAAGGTCGGACCCACCCGCGCGATTCCCTGAAAGTTCACGACTGGTGGAGCTTTCGCGCGATCCATCTCCTGCTGATAGACGAGCTGTTGGAGGATTGTCGCGCCGCGACCGCCATACTCTTTTGGCCAATGGATACACATCCAACCGGCATCGTAGAGCTTGCGGTGCCACGCGCGCCGCCGCTCAAATTCCGTTTTGGTATCCGGATCGGCCAGCTCGCCATCGTCGCGCCAGTCCTTCGGCACGTTCACTTCGAGCCAGCTTCTCAGTTCATGCCGAAAGGCCTCGTCTTCTTCGCTAAACTTGAAATCCATCGAGGCTCTCCTTGTTATCACATCAGGCCGAGCGCTTTTTCTTTCCTCAGATCGCGATCATTTACCTGAGTCCGAGTTCTTTTAACGGCCCACGATCGGCCACGGGCGATCGCGCGACGCCATCGTTCAGCGGCACCGATCCCGGCGTCCGGGCGAACGCATCGGGCAGGCCGATTTCCTTGCCGTACTCGTGCAGGGCCGGCATTATTTCCTGCGCAAAGAGCCGCATGCTTCGCTGGCGGTCCTCATTGCCGACCGGTCCCTGCACACTAAACATAATAAACACGCCCGGCCGCAGCACCTGCAGGATTGTTTTGATCTTCGGCAGAACAGTCTTAGGAGTGCCGACAATTACCTGATAGTTATTTTGGACTTTCTGCAGACCGGCGCGCAGCTTGCGACGGACCTCATCGTAATCGACGGCCGCCTCCTCATCGCCACCCGCCGTCTGCTTCAGCTTATCACCGCTGACGCCGAGCCAGCTTCCGGTCGTCTGTTTCGCCAGCATCCGGATTGCACTTTTCGAATTATATCCCGGCGGCATAGTGAATTGCGGCGCCGCGAACGCATTCTGCCCGCCGCCATAGACGAAGTAATTGGCGATCTCCTGCGCCTTCTCCTCGGTCTCCGCGAGCACCGTCGGGACGAGATAGCCGAAATTCTCCGGCCCCGCTTCGTATCCTAGTTTTGCGGCTTCGTTGGCATAGTAATCCCACAAGTCGCAAGTGGGTCCGAGTTGCGTGCCTAGTCCAATATAAGGATAGCGATGCTCCGCGCACCATTTTACCGTCTCCGCACTAATTACTCCCGGTATCCACATCGGCGGATGCGGCTTCTGGTACGGCAGCGCCCACGGATTCACGTGCCGGTAATGGAAATGCTTGCCCTCGTAGCGCCACGGCCCGGGGCGCGTCCACGCCTGAACGATAAAGTCGTGGGCCTCGTTGAACATCTCGCGATTGTAAGCGGGATTCGCATTATTAAAAAATTGCTCGCTGCCTGCTCCGCGCACCCATCCGGTGATCAGCCGCCCGCGCGATATCAGATCGATTTCCGCCAGTTCTTCCGCCATCCTCAGCGGATGCTTGATTACCGGCAGCGGATTCCCGATTAGAACAATCTTTACCTTCTTCGTGCGATGGGCCAGGATCGCGGCTTCGACGTTCATCACGCTGCCCATGCAGAATGGGTTGCCGTGATGCTCGTTCAATGCAACCAAGTCGAATCCTAGTTCCTCGGCATAGCAATACTCGTCGATGTAGTAGCTATAGTCATTGGCCGCCTGCTCCGGGTCGAAGAATTTGTTCGAGACCGCAAAGTAGGCGTGATTCTTCAGTATCTCTTCCTCTGGCAGGCCACGGTAAGGACGTTCGGTGAAATAGCCAATCTTCATGTGATACTTCCTCCTTACGGCTCAGGCCGCGAGAAATTGTTTGACGAGGCGCTCGAATTCCGAGGGATTTTCGATCTCCGGCCGATGCCCTGCGCCCTCAATCGACGCCGCACGCGCGCCTGCGATTGCCTTTTGGTACTCCGCGATGCATCCCTGCGGCACAACCTTGTCTAGCGTCCCGCGAATCAGCAGCGTTGGCGGCTTCGGCCCAGCCAGCAAGTACGGCAGGCTAGGATCGTGCATGAAGGGCTCCCATCCAATTCGCGCCGTTTCCGCCCGTGCGTCCTCGAATGCCTCGAATTGCGCCGGCGTCATCTCGCCACCATAGATCTTGCTGAACTCCGGCGTCCCCGCTGGATCGGCTACCGTCGCGCGCAGATGGCGTCCAATAGTCAGCGCGAAGAAATCAAGGATCTCCCCCTCCGCGGGCTTGAGGCCCATCGGCGCCACCAGGATCATGCGGTTGAAGATTCTCGGATCGGCGGCAGCCATCTCGGCTGCGATAAATGCGCCGGCCGAAAAGCCAATTACATCTACTGGCTCGAGCTTATGCTCGCGCACGGCCTGCGAATAAAAGCCAGCAAGATCGCGGTAATTCAAAATCCAGTCGAGCCGCGGCGTCTGACCGTAACCGGGCTGCAGCGGTATCAGTAGCGTACGATCCTGCGCCAGCTTCTCATTCCATGTCATCCAGCCGGGATAGCCCAGC
Source organism: Binataceae bacterium (SeqCode) (assembly GCA_035502655.1). Classification (GTDB taxonomy): domain Bacteria; phylum Desulfobacterota; class Binatia; order Binatales; family Binataceae; genus DATJUF01. The sequence goes on along the minus strand of DATJUF010000246.1, from coordinate 2,305 downwards.
TCGTCATGGAAGATCAGCAGCGGCTTGCCCGCGCCACCCCTGACCACGGCCAGGTCCGTGCTGCCCACCTTGATCGTCTCGTTGGTAACTGTAGTCACACGATTCTCCTCGGGCCGCCCGTGCGTGCCCGGAATAGCGGATCCGCTCAGCTCGTTGGCAAGGCATCGACGGCTCAGCGCCCGTAAGGCATCGACGCCTCGATTTGCTTTATCTTTGTCGCAGGAATCCGCCGAACCGTCAAACCCGTCCGGCCCCCTCCCTAGGATTGGCAAATTGGGGCTGAAAGTTGGAGAATCCGATGAAGGTACTAACGGCTACGCTCGAAAATACCGACGGAGGGATTGGCGCCTATGAAATTCGGACTGCTTTACGAAATGGAAACGCCACGGCCGTGGCACGCGCTCAGCGAATATAACATTTACTGGGAAGCGCTAGCGCAGATTGAGTATGCCGACCGGATTGGAATCGACTATGTGTGGGAAGTCGAGCACCATTTCCTCGAAGAGTACTCCCATAGCTCAGCGCCCGAGGTGTTTTATGGAGCCGTCAGCCAGCGGACGAAGAATATCCGGATTGCGCATGGCGTGCGGCTGACGCCGTTCAACTTCAACCATCCGATTCAGATCGCGGAAGAGTGCGCGGTGCTCGATATCCTGAGCAACGGGCGGGCGGAGCTTGGCACCGGACGATCGACCACATCGCAGGAGCTTGACGGCTTCAATGTGGATTACGATCGCACCCGTGAGGAAATGCGCGAGGCCCAGGAGATTATCGTCAAGGCATGGACGGAAGAGTATCTCGAATACGACGGAAAGCTGCTCAAGATTCCGCCGCGGCGGGTGGTGCCTAAGCCGATACAGAAACCCCATCCGCCGATGTGGATGGCGTGTGTGGCACCGGACAGCTATCAGATGGCCGGTGACCGAGGTCTCGGGGTGCTGAGCTTCAGTTTGAACTGGGAAGGCGCGCAGAAGTCGATGGAGGCTTACAGGAAGACCTTCGCCAATCGGACTGATCAGATACCCAAGCAGCCGAACGAACAATTCGCCGGAATGGTCATCTGCCACGTGGCCGAGAACAAGGAAGATGAGGCGATCGGAATCGACGGTGCGCGCTGGTTCATGCACAACGTTGCCAAGCTGTTCGAGCCCTTGATGACGAAGAACAAGCTCTATTCCTACGAATACTTGCGAAACCTGTTCAATATGAACCTCGACCCGGGCGATGCGACCGATGCGCAGCTCAAGGAGCATCCGATGGTGGTGGTGGGTAATCCCGATGAGGTTATCCGCAAGCTCGACGTACTCAATCGCGCCGGACAAGACCAGGTAATCTGCTTCAAGCAGGCGGGACGGATACCGCATCGCAATATCATGAATTCGTTGCGGCTGATGGCGAAGCATGTGCTGCCGTACTTCAATCCGCATCGGCGGATCGCGCTTGAAGAGCCGTCGCTGGCGGCGGCCGGACGCTAGCCTACTTTTGGGAGGGGCAGCACTCCCCTCCCCTCTTTCCAGATAACTTTGAGCGAACGGCGGATGCGCCCGTTCCCGATGAGGCTTTGCGATGAGCAAGGAACGATTCGTAATCTCCGTGCCCGATGAGACCTTGAGAGATCTGCGCGAACGGCTCGGCCGTACGCGGTTGGCGCCCGATTTCGCCAATGCGAATTGGGAATACGGCACCAAGTACGAATATTTGCGCGAGCTGCTAGATTACTGGCGCGAGCAGTATGACTGGCGCAAGCATGAGCGCGCGATCAATTCGTTCGCCAACTACAAGACAGAGATTGACGGGATTCCGATCCACTTTATTCAGGAGCCGGGCAAAGGACCGAAGCCGGTTCCGCTGATTCTCAGCCATGGATGGCCGTGGACGTTCTGGGATTTCAATAAAGTGATTCGGCCGTTAAGTGATCCGGCGGCATTCGGGGGCGATCCGGCGGATGCGTTCGACGTTATCGTGCCGTCACTGCCAGGCTACGGTTTCTCAACACCGCTGACTAAGACGGGAATCAATTATTGGAATACAGCCGACCTATGGGTAAAGCTGATGCGCGGCGAGCTCGGCTACGATCGCTTCGCGGCTCAGGGTGGCGATTGGGGCGCGCTGATTACAGCACAGCTCGGGCATAAGTACGCGCAGCATCTGATTGGAGTGCATCTGAATCTGATGGCGCCGCTGGGCTTCTTCGGAGAGGACGATGTGCCTAAGCCGGAAGACTGGGCAGCGGATGAAAAAGGCTGGCTTGAGCGCACTCAAACGTTCATGGACGACGGCTCCGGCTATATGCATGAGCAACGAA
>DATJUF010000245.1:0-6262 GCA_035502655.1 Binataceae bacterium (SeqCode) | reverse complement strand
GCGATGGAGCGCAAGAAGCTGCGCCTCGATTATCGTGGCGATATGACGGTTGGCTCAGTGCGGCTGCTGGATAAGGTCACGGGCAACCCCTTTATGCGCTGGACGTCATTCGCGGCGAATGGGATAAATGCGCGGATTGGGGCCGGCGAGCCGCGGGTGCGCGTGGGCGGACTAGCGCTGACCAACTTCGAAGCGCGGATCATCCTCAATCGCGACGGCAGGCTGAACCTGAAAGATATCATGGCAAAGCCGGGGGCGGCGCCGATCTCACTGACTCGGCAGCATCCAACCGCCGCTTCTGCGCCAGTTCCCGCTGCTTCGCCGGTGGCCACTTCAGCCGCGGCCAACCCGCGCGCCTCGGCAGCAAGTCCAAGCATCACTGCGGCGCCTGCATCAAAGCCGCTTCCCGCCGAAATTACGGTCGATAAGACGACGCTGAGCGGCGGGCACATAATCTGGCAAGACTATTTTATTCAGCCCAACTACACGGCCGATTTGACCGATTTGGGCGGACATATCGGTACACTTGGCACCCGCACGACGGCGCCTGCCAGCGTTGATATCCACGGCGAGGTGAATGAGACGGCGCCGATTGCAATCACCGGCTCGGCCAATCCGTTGATAGCACCGCCATTCGCCGATATCACAGCCAAGGCCGACGCAATTCAGCTACCGAATCTGTCAGCCTACTCGACCAAATATACTGGTTATCCGATAGTGACGGGCACGCTGACACTCAACGTTCATTACATGATGCAGCAGAACAACCTGACTGCACAGAACCACATCCTGCTTGACCAATTGACCTTCGGCGACAAGGTGACCACGCCTGGCGCTGGCAACCTGCCGGTGCGGCTAGCGGTCGCTATCCTCAAAAACTCCAAGGGCCAAATCAATCTCGATATTCCTGTGTCAGGCTCGCTATCCGACCCGCAGTTCAGTATTGGCAGTGTAATCTGGCATGCCGTGTCGAATATCCTGGTCAAGGCGGTAACGGCGCCATTCAGCCTGATCGCGAGCGCCTTCGGCGGCAAATCGGGCCAGGCGCTGAATTACATCGTGTTCAAACCGGGTTTCGCAACGCTGACCGACAGCGCCAAGCAGAAACTCGACGATGTCGCAAAAGCCCTGCAGGCACGTCCATCGCTCAATCTGCAGCTCACGGGTTACGTCGATCCATCAGTTGACCGCGACGGCTTGCACGAGGCCGCTCTTGATCACGCGATGCGCGAGCAGAAGGCCAAGGAGACCGGAAAAAGTATCGGCCAGGTTACAATCGAGCCGGACGAATACAATAAGTATCTCTACCGTGCCTATAAAGCCGCGAATTTTCCCAAACCTCGCGATTTTGTCGGAATGGTAAAAAAGCTGCCGCCAGCGGAGATGACCAAGCTGATGCTCGCCAACGTCAAGGTCACTGATGCCAGCTTGAAGAACCTCGCCAATACGCGAGCCGCAGCGGTCGCCGCTTACCTCGAGAAAACGATCAAGCCGTCGCGAATAATGATCGAGCCGCCGCAACTGAACGCGTCCGGAATCAAGGACGGCGGCAAGGCGACCCGGGTCCAGTTATCACTGGAATAGAGAGCGATGGACAGTTTTGTCAGATAGCGGAAATGATGCGATGCGCGACGCATGCCGGCCAGAACTGACAGCCTTGTAGTCGTGACGGAATTGTCACCCGGCAAGAAGTTGACGCTTGAGTTCTACGCGCGTCCAGTCCTGACGGTGGCGCAGGAATGTATCGGCAAGGTGTTGGTGCATCGCACAGCGGAGGGCGAAACGGCCGGGCGAATCGTTGAAGCGGAAGCATATCGCGGCCCCGAGGATCGTGCGGCCCATAGTTGGCGCGGCATGACGCCGCGCACAGCAGCGATGTTTGGTCCGCCGGGACGCGCCTACGTCTATTTACTTTACGGGGTGAACTGGGCATTCAACATCGTCACCAGCAGTGAAGGGCAGCCGCATGCAGTATTGATTCGGGCGCTCGAGCCGTTGCGGGGAGTCGAACTGATGACGCAGCGGCGTGGCCAGCGGGCGATGGCGCGGGAACTCACGAACGGTCCGGGCAAATTGACTCAGGCGCTCGGCATCACCGGCGCCGATTACGCCCGCGACCTCTGCGGCGATGAACTTTTTCTGGAGGATGGCCTCGCCGGCAGGATCGGCCGCTCCCGGCGTATCAATGTTGAACCGGCGGGCGAGGTCTGGGCAGCCCGGCCCTGGCGCTTTTACGAGCGGGGGAACCGCTACGTGTCGGTACTGCCGCGCGACTAGAGACCGCAATGCGGCCAAAGTAAAGGGCCGCCCAAGCGGCCCTTTAATCAACTCACACCCAGACTGCGATTATTGCTCGTGGTGGTGATGGTGGTAGTAGTGCTCCGCGGCATAGGGATGGCTGGCGGCATAAGGATGCTCTGCCGCAAACCCGGGATTGCCATAACCAGCCGGCGGATGGTAGCCGTTCGGCGGTACGCCCTGTGGATGGTAGGCATTCGGCGGCACGGCCTCGCTATGATAACCCTCCTCGGCATAGGGACCGGGATGATAGCCGTATCCATTTGGATGATAGTTAAAGCCATTTGAATGTTCGGCGTCACTCATAAAGCGGTCGGGATGATACTTGAGATCGTTACTGACATTCGGATGCGCGTTCAAATAGTTCTGGAGACCGGGATGCGCCGAAAGATATTGCGGGTTATCGGCCAGTCCGGGATTCTGGGCTAGCTGATGCGCCACCTCCGGATGCCCGTCGAGATAGCCCTGGTCGAAGCGGTTAACGGCAGCGTTGCCAGAATTATTCATGAAGCCGCCGTTGCCGGACATCCAGTGACCCTCCGAACCCATAAAGCCGCCCGGATTCTGGTGAATCGAGGAACGGACGTCCGGATGCTGGGACATGAACTCTTCCAGGCCCTGATGCTGCCCCATCCACTGTTTATTGTTAATCAGGTTGGGATTCTGCTGGAGCTCGCGAGCGGTATTTGGATGGTTGCTGAGAAAGTTCTCGAAATCGTTCATCCCAGCCGGGTTATAGCCCTGTGCCATCACGGGCAAGGCCACGCCGGCCGAAAGCACCAGAGTTAAAAGTCCTAGAGTTAGTTTTTTCATATGGCTTTCGCCTCTCTTTTTACCTCGATGGTTAGAGACGCGAACGGCCATTCAAAGTTTCAACTCTGATCAACACGTCAGAACTTTTCCTTAAACGGCCGAACGTCGATCTCCTGGGTCCAACAGCTACGGTCCTGATGCGCCAGATGCCAATACGTCTCGGCTATAGCAGAAGGCTTAAGCAAGTCCTGATCCTGCGCGTTCGGCATGCGCTGACGAATGAAAGGCATGTCGATTGGACCGTCGATATTTACATAGGCGACGTGAATGCCTTTGGGACCGAGGTCGCGTGCCATGACCTGAGCCAGTCCGCGCATGGCGAATTTGGCCGGTCCAAACGCGGCTGACGAAGGAAACGGCTTGGTCCCTGCAGTAGCCCCGGTGAAGAGGATGACGCCATGGCCGGCCTCGAGCATCGCTGGTACCACCTCTTTTGCGGCGAGGAATGCACCGAAAGCGTTAACCCGCCAGGTATTCTCAAAGGTGCTCGGCTTGGTTTCCATTAAGGTGCCGAACGGCCGCATCGCAGCGTTGTAAATAAGAATTTCAGGGTTCCCTATCTTCCTGATGGCGACGAACGCCGCGGCCAGCGCGGCTTGATCGGAAACATCGGCAGGCACCGCAAAGGCCTCACCGCCGCCAGCCTTGATTTCGGCGGCGACCCGCTCCAGATAATCCGCCTGGCGGGCGATCAGGGCGATGGCGTAGCGCTCGGCGAAGCGGCGCGCCAAAGCGGCGCCAAGTCCTGGCCCCACGCCGAGTACTACAGCTAACGGTCGAGTCAATGGTTCGGCCATAAAAACTCCATGCGCCGGCCTCTCACCGGCAATGTGATCAAGATTGCTTGCGCAGTGCCTCTTCGATGAAGTCGAAACGGTCGTTGCCCCAGAACATTTCGCCGCCTACGAAGAAGGACGGCGCCCCGAAGACGCCACGCGCAATCGCCTGATCGGTGTTGCGCCGCAACTCGTCCTTGACCTCCCGCGACTCGATCGCGGCGGCGAATGAGGCGGGAGTGAAGCCGGCCCGTTCGAGCAGCCGCGTTCTAACGGCGTCGTCGCCGAGGTCGAGCGCCTCCGCCCATACCGCTTTGAAAACCAGATCATGATAGATGCCGAAATTGCCGTGCTTTTGCGCCGCGACCGCACCGCGCATGAGCATGATGGTGTTGCCCAGAAACGGATATGGATTGAGACGAAACGGAACGTTATAGCGCGCAGCCCAGCGCCGGAGTTCGATAGCCATGTAACGGCCCTTGGCCGGTACTGCCATGGGCGATTGATTACCTGTGGCCTTGAGCGCAGCGCCAAGCAGAATCGGACGGTAGATTACCGCCGCGTTATTGCGGCGCGCGAAGCCGGGCAACTGAAGGCTCGCGAGATAGCTGAAAGGGCTGCCGTAGTCGAAAAGAAACTCGATGGTGCGTGCCATGTTTAGCTCTCAACTTTACGGTTGTTGAAATTTGCGTTTAGCGTCCGCGAAAAACCGCCGGGCGCTTTTCGTTGAAGGCCTTGATGGCTTCCTTGACGTCATCGGAACCGGCCAGCTCGAAGATACTGCGCAATTCGTTTTCGATCTGGGTCTCAACGGTTTCGACGAAGCCGGTATGCATCAGGCGCTTGGCCGCAGCCAGTGCGCGGGTCGCGCCCTTCGCCAGGCCCGCGGCGAACTCATGCGTTGCGGGGACCAGTTCGGCGTCAGGCACGACGCGATTGACGAGGCCCCATTCGAGCGCCTCCAATGCGCTAAGCGCCCGATTCGTATAAGCGAGTTCAAGCGCGCGGCCGATACCGATACGGCGCGGGAGGAAATACGTCGTAGTGCCATCGGGCGAGAGGCCGATGCGGCTATAGGCCATGACGAATTTGGCGGATTCCGCGGCGATAATCAGGTCGCATCCACAAGCGAGACCCATCCCGCCGCCCGCCGCCGTGCCGTTAACCGCGGCGATAACCGGAAAGGGCGCACGCACGATGCGTGAGAGGGCGACATGGAGACGCGAGATACGGTCCTTGAGCGCGCCAACCTGAGTATAGAAGGATTTCAGATCTGCGCCCGCGCAAAAGAAGCGGCCGCTGCCGGTCAGCACGAGCGCCCGCACCTCAGGATTTTCCTCCGAGCGGATCAGTGCATCGAGCAGTTCTGTCGAAAGTTGATGGTTAAGCGAGTTGGCAGCCTCGGGCCGGTTGAGCGTTATCTGTGCGACGCCGTCGCGCAGTTCGTAGACAATGGCCTGGTAGTCGGGCATAGCGGTGACTCCTGCGGGCTGTCTAACCGATGGGGCGTCGAAAAAAGGAACGGCCGGCGCCGCCCATCGGATTAGCCCTGCGATATGATCCTGATAGCCAAATTGGTTGCATCATGCAACTTCTTAACTGATCCAGGTCGGAATTTCTGGTTAAATCAGGAGTTGCGTGATGCAACCTAGCGCCGTAAGCTGGGTTTATGCGGCGCAAGACGTTCGCGCGGATGAACTGTTCGATTGCGCGCGCGCTGGAATTGGTCGGTGAATGGTGGACGATGCTGATCCTGCGCGAGGCCTTCCTTGGCACGCGCCGCTTCCATGATTTTCAGTGCAATCTCGGCATAGCGCGCAACATCCTATCGGCGCGGCTGAAGAAGCTGGTCGCGCGCGGCATTCTCGAACGCGTTGCAGGACCCGGTGGCGGACGGCGGCTCGAGTATCGGCTGACAGACAAGGGACGCGATTTCTTTCCAGTGCTGATGGCCCTGATGCAATGGGGCGATCGCTGGGTGGCTGGAAGCGACCGAGCGCCAATTAGAGTTATCGAAGGATCCAGCGGCAGCGAGATCGCGGAAATTCAGGTCACCACAATCGAAGGCAAACCGTTGAGTCCGGCGGAGGTACGAATCGTCCCTGGACCCGGTGCAGCGCCAGCCACGCGCGCCCGTTTCGGGATGGGCCAGCGCGAACCTGAGTTGCCGGCCGGCGACGCGGTAGATCTTCTGTCGGCGCCGCCAATCGACGACACCTGACCTAGCGGGTAGTCTGGTTCTCTTGCTTTCATAAGTTGGAGAGGATTTGCGGTGATGGGCACCACGGCAGGTATGCGATAGTCATAGATTGTACCGATTCGCGCAACAGATTCGCGCAGTCGCCGTTTTGGCGACCATCGCGCAGCGTAGGGCC
>DATJUF010000244.1:0-8203 GCA_035502655.1 Binataceae bacterium (SeqCode) | reverse complement strand
GGAATGCTACTTCCGCATTTGCATCAGAGCGTTTTTGGACTACGCTAATGAGGCGAGTTCTCCCGTGACCGTCTGCGACTCCCCCAATCGCCTGGTACCCCTGCTTCGGCTGGTATCTGAGATAGTTTTAGCATTGGCCATCTTTCTGCTGGTCGTGCCATGGATCGCTTTGGCAACTCCGACCGAGGAAGATCTACCGCCTCAGCCGCCTGGCTATGCGAGTTCGCAGATTGCCTCACCGCCTGATGCGGATAACTCCGATCAGGCTGACGGCATATCAGTGCGCGCACGACCGACGGTTCAAGCCCCAGGCAATGCTTCTGGGCAAACCGATGAAACGGGCGCTGTCCATCTGGCGCCTCGCAGTTTTTTCCCTTACACAATTCGCCCGGGCGATACGCCGCAATCGATCGCCAATACGTTTGGCATCGAAACCAGCGAACTTACCCGGATCAATCACATCACGGATGATACTGGCCTGATCATCGGCCATACACTGCGGATTCCTAACCCTTATCTGGCGCGGATGCGGGAACTGGAGGGGCAAATCGACCGCCTCTCGGCCGAGCGCGATGAAATTAATCAGCAGGCCGCCATGGCGCAGAACCGGCTCGAATCGGCCAAGGTTCAGCTTCACGATTTAGCTGTTTCCAACCACGAGTTCGCCCGTGAGGTTGTCGTGCTGCCTTGGTGGCGAGCCGCGACCTATATGGCCGCCGCCGCCGCCGTTGTGATGTTCGGCGTGATGCTGGCCGCGCTGATCGAATGGCTTAACCTGCGAGGGCGTTTTCGTGCCGTTGCTGAGATGAATGAGGCGCTGCGGAGGCTCGACTACCGGTATCGCACGACCGTCGCAAAGGCTGAATTGCGCCTCCAGGAGTTGTACGGCAGGCGCCGCCGCGGGCTCGAAGATGGTCAGGATCGGCCTCGTATCCCGGAGGACGCCGAGCTCGAACGGCTGCATCAGCAACTCAAAGAAATTCTCGAGATCCATCTGGCACGGCTCGGACCGCCTGGGGAACGCGCACGCCGCGCGCGCTGGCGCGAGCTAATCGGCGGTATCGGTGCGCCTGCGGAAGCCGAAGCCCGCTCTGCCCGCCGCTGAACGATCCCTTGAGTTTTCTTCGATCCTTGCTGCATCTTATTGCTTGAAAGCGGAGGAAACCATGAAAAATCTCTTCGCGGCGGGGGCCATCGCTCTTTCCGCCTGTATCTGCACTCCCGCGTGGGCGGCGCAAAAGTCGGTCACCGGAACGCTTGAGGACAGCTTCTGTTATGTCACGATGGGCGCACATGGCCCCGGTCATAAGCAGTGTGCGACCGAATGCGCCAAGAAGGGCATTCCCGTGGCGCTGGTCGAAAAGGGCACCGACAAGATGTACATCCTATTGCCGCCCAAGAACGACATGTCCCTTCCCGCCGATATCATCAATAAAATGGAGGAAGAAGTGACCGTCACAGGCGACGAATACGAGAAGGGCGGCCTAACCTACCTGACTGTCGGTTCGGTCAAGTAGCCGTTGCTCAGAAGGCTGTCCGCAGAGGCGAAGTATCTGCTCGGCTGGCATGGGGCGCACAGTCTTCAGAATCTCCACCCTTTGGTGATTCATTTCCCGATCGCCTTTCTGACCGGCGCCTTATTAGTATACCTGCTCGCATGGATAGCCCAGCGCGAAGCTTGGGCATGGACCGGTCTTTGGTTGCTCACGCTCGGCACCTTAGGCGGCGCTTTATCAGTATGGACGGGGCTTCGTGCCTCCGAAAGCGTGATGATCGCTCCCTCTGTCCGTGACCACATTCTCGTGTATCATCGCGCGCTGATGCTCATCGTTTTTGCCCTAAGTCTTGCGCTATCCTTATGGGCGTTGAGTGCGCGGCCATTGCCGCGGCGAGGTCGCAGCACCTTTGTGTTTTTGCTGTTTGTGATGACGGCATTGCTCGCGATCGGTGCGGATTTCGGCGGATGGATGGTCTACGGCTATAATGCCGGTGGAAGCCTGCCGCAGCCTATCGATTTTTCGCAGTGACGCGCATTATGTTTAGACGGGGCAAAGGAGCCGGGCATTGCGGCGTGTATAATTTCATGATTCAAAGCATCAGCCGCAAGCTGATTGTTCGGCGGCTCGGGCTAACCATCGGTGCGGCGATTGTGTTCCCCTGCATGATCGGCGGCTGCGCCCTTTTCCATCATGGCGGCCCCGCTTCGGCGCCATCGCCTCATACGGTCGACAACGCCGCGAACACAATCCCGCCCGGCCCCGAAGCTAAGATCAATATCAGCTACTCAAATCCAAGCGACTACCTGAGCTCGATGGTGGTAACGAAATATGCCGCCGCCAATACCATCGCCACTGAACCGAAAGGCGCTAACCGTGTCGCCAGTACGGTTTTATTTGAGGGCGGGGTGGTTGTATGGCAAGTCGACATCGATATGAGCGGACTTTCCATCCTCCCAGGTATCGGCTCCAAAAAGCCCTATATCGTAAGGCACGTAAAATACGGCGAGGTACCGCAGGGATTCCAGCAGACGACACCTGACAGCGGACCGCCTGAGCCGCTCGAACCGGACCACTATTACGTCTTTTCGGTGATCCGCGCTTCCGGCTCGACCAATTATGAGGCTGTCAAGGTAGAGGGTGACGGTTCTCTCATTGCCTATAATGCCGATCCTCGCGCCGGTGACAGTTTTCAGCTTTGCTGTAATCTCACGCCCGACTTTACAGTTACGGCAGCCGGTTCCGAGAATTCGGGCAGCTCCTTCGTAACGCCGGATTCAGATTCCTCGACGATACCGGATAGCTGGACACCCGATTCCGGAGGTCCCGACGGCGGCAGTCCCGACACCAGCATCCCTGATACCGGCGCGAACCCTCCCTAGGCGGTCGGCGCACTCATATTCCGTGACAACTCGCATGAAGGTTGCCATCGTCGCTGCCGAGATCGCACCCGACGCCAAAGCAGGTGGCCTTGCCGATGTCATCGCGGCTCTGCCGTCCGCGATGGCTGACCGTGGGGCCGAGCCGTGCGTGGTCCTACCAGGCTATCGGGCATTGCTCCAGCGTCCAGACATCCGGACAGTGGCTGAAGGGTTGAGCGCCCCCCTAGGCTCCAATCATGAAACCTTCCGGCTGCTGCGAACTGATGAGGCTGGTGGCATCCCGGTTTACCTCATCGACCATCCGAATTTTTTTGCCCGTGCCGGTATCTACGGCGAGAACGGCCACGATTATCCCGACAATTTGCGCCGCTACGTTTTCTTCGGCCGTGCCGCCGCGGTTGCGGCCGGCCTGCTTCGCCCCGATATCGTCCACGCGCATGATTGGCACGCTGCAATGCTCCCTATCGTAATGCGCGCCGATCAAGCGCTGCGCGCACGCTTCGCCCAGACGCTCGCGGTTTTTACGATTCACAATCTGGCGTTTCAGGGTATTTTCCCGGCTGCCGATTATCCGCTCCTCGGTCTCGACTGGTCCTGGTACACCGTCGATTATCTGGAATTCCACAACCAGGTTAACCTGATGAAAGCTGCAATCATTTTCGCCGACGCTGTTTCGACCGTAAGTCCGTCCTATGCAAGGGAAATCGCGAGTGATCCTTCATTGGGTTTCGGCCTTGAAGGTGTGCTGCGTTCCAAAGGAGATCGCTTCGTTGGAATCCTCAACGGGGCCGACTACGGCGAGTGGGATCCGCTGCGGGACGATCTGATTCAACGTCATTTCTCGCCTACCCGGCGTATCGGCAAGACTCGATGCCGCGATGCGTTGCGCCAGCGCCTCAAACTTCCTGCGCGTGACGGCACCCCCATTATCGGGATGGTTACCCGCATGACCCCGCAAAAGGGCATAGATTTAGTGGCTGAGGCGCTCGATCGCATCATGGACCTCAGCGTCCAGTTTGTGATGCTTTCCGGCGGCGATCCTGCTCAGGAGCGCTTCTTCGCCAATGCCGAGACCCGATACCCCGACGCCTTCCGCCTCCTCGTGGGATTTGACAACGCTCTCGCCCATCAGATTCAGGCCGGCAGTGATATGTTTCTGATGCCGTCCCGCTTCGAACCCTGTGGACTCACGCAGATGTATGCGCTGAAGTACGGAACCGTGCCAATCGTCCGCGCCACCGGAGGTTTGCATGATACCGTGAAGGAGTTCGACCCGGCCATCGGCACGGGTAATGGCTTTGTCTTTAATGAATATGATGCTGATGCGATGCTGGCAGCGGTCGAGCGGGCGATGAGGGCGTTTCGTGATGATACTCAGTGGCGGCGCCTGATGGGAAACTGTTTCCACGCGAATTTTTCCTGGGATCGCGCTGCACGAGAGTATCTGAATTGGTTTGAGCGGCTGCGCGAGACTGCGCGCCAATAGCGAAAGGCCCAGATCGGCGGTTATGCCTCAGCGCGGCGAAATCCATTACGTCTACGCCGACGGTTCCTGCCTCGGTAACCCCGGGCCGGGCGGTTGGGCGGCGGTGATCGTCAAGCCGAGCGGCGTCTCGCGAACGATCTATGGCGGCGATCCTGCTACCACTAACAATCGCATGGAATTGACAGGGGCAATCGAAGGACTGCGGATGATTCCCACCGGCACCCGCGTCGTCCTGCGCAGCGATAGTCAGTACGTCGTCAAGACAATGAATCTGCAATGGAAACGCCGGCAGAACGTCGAACTGTGGGAAAAGCTGGACGCCGAAGTTGCTCAGCGTCAGGTCAAATTTGAATGGGTCGAAGGACATGCCGGTGACCCCTTAAACGAAGAGGCCGATCGCCACGCCCGCGCCGCGGCGGCGACTGCCGCCAAGACCGGCCGCGTCCATTATCACGGCCTCTCAATCGTCGATGAGTCGCATGCAGAGAGCGGCGCGGAGCAGCCCGGTGCCGCCTCGGATAATCATGTCGCCGTCCGTCGTGCGCGCGCCGGTACCGCGCATCACGCCGGCCACGATGATAGCCTGAGCCGCATTATTCACGAACTCACTCCGCTGTTGCGGGCCGGCGAAACTATCAAGAGCTGTCACGGATGCGGCCGTCAGTTCGTCAGCAACAGCCGCAAGGATATTCCCAGCTATTGCTCGCTGGCCGAGTGCCAGCTTAAGGCCCGCAGCAGCGCCCATTCTCAGCCCAGCCTTTTCAAGAATTGAGCGCGGCGGTACCAGATCTAGTCCAACTGATTCTTTCCTAGAGCGTGCGCTTCAAGTTAAGGCCCGCCAACAGCAGCATGATTGCCGTGAACACCACCAAAAAGCAGATGTCGCCAGAGACCGCACGCAGGTCCGCTCCTTTGAACAAAACCGACTTGAGCGCGCTGACAGCGTGCGTCTCCGGATTATATTCGGCGAAAATTCGGAGCCAGTGCGGAAAACTCTCGATTGGATAAACCGCCCCGCTCGGGAAAAACAGGATGACGTTGAAGAATCCCGCCGACGCTCCAACCACCCGTGGATTGTCCGCACGCGCGAGAAGCGCGAAAGTCATCGCGAGAATACCGGTCGCTCCCAGCACGATTATCCCTAGCAGAACCAGCAGCGCCTGCAAGCCGCCAATGATCGTTCCGCCGGTAATCAGCAGTCCTACGACCAGCACGATCAGCGCAGCACAACTGGTTACCAGAACGCTGCTGCCGAGGATGCCGCCAGCCAGGTTCCAGCGCGACAGCGGTGTCACCAGGTAGCATTCCGTCACGCCCATGAAACGATCCATCACCCAGTTGAATACGCCCGAGGTGAGCGACCTCATGAACAGCGCCATCACGATTACGCCAGGGATCAGCGAGCGGTCGTAATCGACGGTGACGAACAGGTTGCTAGGCCGCAATGTAATTTCGTTCAGCTTCGGCTCGCGCGCGGTGACGTAGCCGTCGCGAAGCGTATTCGCCGCCTGCTCAATTACGTTTTCCAGTGTCGCCGCGCTGATCGTATCGACGTTGTCGCTGAACAATCCGAGTTCGCCGATCCGTCCCTCTTCAATATCCTTGCTGAAGCCCGCCGGGATGATTAACGCGCTCTTGAAGTGTCCGTCGCGCACCTGCTGAATCGCCGCACCCGGATCCTCTTCGTAGGTCAGCGTGATCGTGCGTGGCCCGGCCGCCAGCGCCTGCATCTTCTCCATCATCCGGATAGCGTAGGGACCATGATCCTGCGCGACTAAAACCACCGGCAGGCGCTTGAGCACGCCTTGAAATGAGTTACCGAAAATCACCAGATAGATGATTGGCAGCAGCACAGTGATAAGCATCGTCAACGGATTGCGCGACAGCTTGATCAGGTCGCGCCGCATGATGGCCCAGGATTTTTGCATGGCGCTTCAGCTAACTGTGCCCCGGCCGAGGCATCCCGAGGCTCAGATTGAAGAATCCCGGTTTACGCGCCGGTTCATCGCGCAGGCGCCGGCCGGTGAAGCGAATAAAGACGTCCTCGAGCGACATCCGTTCGAGTTTGATCGACGACAGCTCGGCGCCAGCCTCGTCAATTGCTGAAATCAGGCGCGGCATCATATGTGCGCCGTCGTCGGTTGATACAGTGAGCTTGCCGCTGGTGTCACTTACCTCATGCACATAGGGTTGCGCCCGGATCATGGCGGCAATCGCCGCCGCATCACCGGTTTTGATTTCGAGTTCGATACGATCCGAGCCTTTGACCATCGACTTGAGTTCCTGCGGGGTGCCTATCGCGATGAACTTGCCGCCATCGACAATCGCGATCCGATCGCACAGCGTCTCCGCCTCATCCATATAGTGGGTCGTGAGCGAAATCGTCAGCCCGGTCTCTTCGCGCAGTTTCTGCAATAATTCCCATACGGCGCGGCGGCTTTGCGGATCGAGTCCGATCGTCGGCTCGTCGAGAAACAATACTTCAGGCGAATGGATCAGTCCGCGCGCGATTTCGAGTCGCCGCCGCATCCCGCCCGAGTAAGTCGCAACCAGATCATTGGCGCGTTCCGCTAGCCCAACCATCGTCAGCAGGCGTTCCGCCCGCTCGTGCCGGGCGCGCCGCCCAATGCCATAGAATTGACCATAGACGTCGACATTCTCCCATCCAGTAAGATCAAGATCAGAAGTCAGCGCCTGCGGAATTACGCCAATCCGTTCGCGCACATGCGCCGCGGCATGACTTACGTCCTGGCCGGCCACCAGCGCCGTTCCTGAGGTCGGCGTGATCAGCGTCGTCAGCATCCGGCTGAGCGTCGTCTTGCCAGCGCCGTTGGGACCGAGCAGGCCGAACAGCTCGCCCTTCATAACTTCGAAGCTGACCTGATCAACGGCCGTAAAGGCGCCGAAGCGCTTAGTCAGGCCGTGGGCCTGTATCGCTGCTGATCGGATTTCCATCGCGCGTAAAAGTCACCTCGGCGGTCATTCCCGGTTTCACTTCGCCGCTGGCTTGCAACACCCGCACTTTGAGATAGAAGGTCCGGATATCCTGGCGTCCGCGCCGTACGTCGGTTTCAGTTGCGAACTGCCCTTCTTGCCCAATTGCGATCACGCGCCCAGGAAAGATCAACGGGGGCTTGGCCGGCAGTTCCACTTGTGCGCTTGTACCGATCCGTATCCAGCCCAGATCAGTCTCCTCCAAATCGATCCGGGCCCATATAGTCGATAAGTCATCGACTGTTAGAACTGAAGTTCCCGGCGTCACCCATTCTCCAACTTCCAGATTCTTGCTGACCACCACTCCTGAAATAGGCGCACGCACCACCGTATCGGCCAGTTGATCGGAGTACAGCTGAACCTCACCCTTTGCTGCGATCATTGCCCCGCGGCTTTCGCCGTATTTCGCTACTGCGTCTTCGCGCTGCTGCGCTGAAACGACGTTGCGGTCGAACAGCGCCTGCATTCGCCTGGCCTGCAATTCGTCATCATGCAGTTCCGCTTCGACATTCGCGAGGTTGCCGCGCGCGTTGGCCAATTCATTGCGGATATCGATATCCTCGATTTTGAAGACGACCTGCCCGCGCTCGACCGTATCGCCCTCAAGCAGGTTGAGCTCGACGATCCGGCCCGCGATTCGGCTGGTTATATTAACTTCGGGGGCCTCGATGATGCCGACCGTCTGGATCACGTTGGGGTTCGGTGGCGGCCATAGGTATTTGCCACCGAGATAATACAGGCCTCCGGCTAAAACAATGATGATCCCGAATCGCAGTAGCCGGCGCGCTAGTGATGTCATTGTTCAGTCGTCATAGGTTTCGCTAGACGCTCAACCAGCAAATTAG
>DATJUF010000243.1:0-57842 GCA_035502655.1 Binataceae bacterium (SeqCode) | reverse complement strand
ACGCGGCAAGTTCGCTTCGCCGAATCTTGCCTGTGGCACTTTTGGGTAATGCCGAGGCGATCCAAATCCTCTTCGGCGTTTTGAAGTCCGCCAGGTGCTCACGGCAGAAGGCCTTAAGGCTGTCCGGATCGGCGGCGCCCTTGAGCACCACGGCTGCGCCCACATCCTCGCCATACTTGGCGTCCGGCACCGGGAAGGCTCCCGCCTCGGCTACCGCGGGATGCTCCAATAGCACGGCCTCGATTTCATCCGGCGAGATTTTCTCTCCACCTCGGTTGATCAGCTCTTTGATCCGTCCCGTCAGCCTAAGGTAGCCGCCACTATCGAGGACGCCGACATCCCCGCTGCGGAACCATCCGTCAATAAATGCCGCAGCGTTCGCAGCAGGATTAGCGCGGTAGCCTGTCATCACGCTGGGACCCCGTACAATGACTTCGCCGGAAGCATTTGGCGGGAGATGTTTACCGGCCTGATCGATGATCGCGATCTCAACTCCGGTGGCAAATCCAACGCTACCGGCCTTGTGGGGAAGAGGCGGAAGAGGATTGGAGGCCAACTGATGAGACGTTTCGGTCATCCCGTAGGCCTCCAGCACCGGCGCTCCAAACCGTTTTTCGAGGTTCGCCAGGACGGCAGGAGCCAAGGCCGCCGAGCATGAGCGAATAAATCGCGCACCACGATCTGGCGCTCCGTCAGTATCGGCCCGAGCCAGCAGGATTTGGTGAATGGTCGGCACTGCCGAGTACCAGGTAGCCTGATGCTCACGGAAGAGCGGCCAGAAATCTGAGGCGGAAAAACGCGGCGGTACGATCAACGTACCTCCTGAAGCCAGCGTTGACAGCGCTGCGCCAATCAGTCCATGACCGTGAAACAGCGGCATCACCACGAGACTTCGATCGGCGGGCGTCAGTGCGTAGTGCGACGCGATATTTCCCACCGAGCGGAGCACGTTGCGGTGGGTCAGCGGGACTCCTTTAGGCTGGCCCGTCGTACCACTCGTGTACATCAAGAGCGCAACATCGTCCTCCTTCGGGGTCTCGAGGGTGCCGCGCGCAGCGGTCGCAAGATGTGCCAGCGTCACGCCGCCCGATGATTCCAGGAGCGGCGGCCATAACGGCACCTCGAGAGCGGCGGTGACCTCTGCGGCTACGGTATTGCCGCTCTCGGCGATAACCGCGCTGGGACGTGCCGCATCGAGAATAGACTTCAACTCGATAGCCTTGTTCGCTAGGTTGATCGGAGCCGCTACCAGCCGCGCGCGTGTCAAGGCTAGAAAAACGACGAGGAACTCCAGGCCGTTGGGCAGTATGATCGCAACGACTTCGCCAGCCTTCAGTCCCGCACCCAAAAATTGCTCAGCGAGACGCTCAACCTGGGTGGCCAGCGACTTGTAGCTGACTACGACGCCGATAGGCGGGCAGATGATCGCGGGCGACGATGCCTCGGGATCGGCCAATAGTTGCGCTAGAGTCGTGCGTGGGTCCATGGTTAGGTATTCGTTTTCCTTCAATTCCTGGGCGCGATTGAGCTTCGCGGGTTGAGACTGCCAATATGGCCGCTTTCCGTGCCCGCCTTCGGATCGATCACGCAATTGATAAGTGCCGGCTTGCCGGATGCGAGAGCGTCGGTGAACGCCCCGCTGAGTTCCAGCGGGTTGGTCACGTGATAGCCTGCGCCGCCAAAGGCTTCAATAATTCTTTCGTAATGCGCCTGCGCCATCAGGACGGTCGGCGCGGGGTCGGCGCCGCCGCCGCGATTCACGTCGTCACCGCGATAAATTCCGCCGTTATTGAAGACGATCACGACAATCGGCAGCCGGTATCGGCAGACGGTTTCTATTTCCATGCCACTGAAGCCAAAGGCGCTATCGCCCTCTATCGCGACGACTGGCTTTCCACTCGTAACCGCAGCTCCGATGGCATAGCCCATGCCGATGCCCATCACGCCCCACGTCCCACAGTCAAGGCGCTTGCGCGGCGCGCGCATGCCGATAACGTTGCGCGCAATATCCAGTGTGTTCGCCCCTTCGTTGACCAGGTAGATCTCTGGCTTGCCGTCGAGCACGCGTGAGATAGTGCCGAGCGCACTGTAGAAATCCATCGGGCTGGGGTTAGCGGCGACGCGTGCGGCCATGTGCTCGGCATTGCGCTGCTTGCGCTGCGCCAGTTCGTTCAGCCATGAGGAGCTGGGCTTAATCCGGCCAGGCTTGAGTGCAGCCAGAAAGGCTGCGATAGACGACGTGATATCTCCAACAACCGGCGCGGCTATCGGACGATTGCTGTCCATTTCTGTGGGCGCGATATCAAGCTGAACGAATTGTGCCGTGGCTGACCATTGAGGGCTCTTGCCATGACCCAGGAGCCAATTCAGCCGCGCGCCGATCAACATCACCACGTCGGCTTGGGCCAGCGCGAACGATCTGGCCGCCGCTGCCGACTGCGGATGGTCGTCCGGAAGCACTCCCTTCGCCATCGACATCGGCACAAACGGGATTCCCGTCTTCTCGATGAACGCACGGATACCGGAATCAGCCTGGGCATAAGCGGCGCCTTTGCCCAGGATAATCAGCGGCTGTTCCGCCTGCGCCAGCAATTCCAAGGCGCGCTCGACTACTTCGGGAGCTGGAATCTGGCGCGGGGTAGCATCGGCCACGCAGACCAATGAGCGCGCCGCGGACCCCGCATCAAGTGTGGCGCTCAAGACACTGGCGGGGAGATCGAGGTAGACGCCGCCGGGACGTCCGGAAACCGCTGCACGAATCGCACGCGCGAGCCCGATGCCGATATCCTCCGCTCGATTTACCCGATAGGCCGCTTTGGCATACGGCTTGGCCGCGTTCATCTGGTCAAGTTCTTCGTAGTCGCCCTGCTGGAGGTCGACGATTGCGCGGTCGCTCGATCCGCTGATCTGAATCATCGGGAAGCTATTTATCGTCGCATTGGCTAATGCCACCATTCCGTTGAGAAAGCCCGGAGCCGAAACGGTTAGGCAAACTCCTGGCTTTTGCGTCAGGTAGCCGGAAATCGCCGCGGCGTTGCCGGCCGATTGCTCGTGACGGAAGCCGATATAGCGAATGCCTTCGGCCTGAGCGAGCCGGGCCAGGTCTGTTATTGGAATGCCGGCCACGCCAAAGATCGTGTCAAGGCCATTGAGCTTCATGGCGTCGATCACGAGATGGAATCCATTGGTGAGCGCAGGAGAATTAGACTCGTTGGCCATGCGGACACCCTTCAAATCATTAAAGCGAAAACTTCCGATCGGTGTGCACTGAATTTGATGGACGTTCAGACGACTTTCCGCTGGACATCTTCGCGACCTGCTCCGCACTGTAGCCCATCTTCGTCAGGACTTCATCAGTATGCGTGCCCAGCAGCATTCAGAGTCATTGACGTTTTGTTGCTGTTGAGCACAGATTCCGCAGCAGTCGAACCCTATCGCGGCTAGGCAAGTTTAGCCGACTGTGTCACGCGGCGAATGCCAATCTCCGATTAGCCGAGGTTCCAGGTAACGTCCTTCCCGATGCTCGACGAGCACAATACCGCAATTAGGCGGGACCGGCGCGTCGTTCCAGCGACCGGTCATATGCGCCCACATCGCGACCATCACCCCGCCATGGCTGACGACTACCACATCATCCTGGGAAAAACGCGCCACCAATTCGTCGAGGATCGGACCCACCCGGTTCCGCACATGCTCGTAAGACTCACCGCGCGGCGGAATCCACGCCCACGGCCGTAAAGGGTCGTAGCCTTCGGCCTCAAGGATCGCTTCGTACGGTTGGCCGGCGAACTCTCCAATTTCCCGCTCGTGCAATCCCTGGCGAATCTCCAGGGGGAGCTGCAATTCATCGGCGATGATTGCTCCCGTATCCCGCGCACGGACATAGGGACTCGCGATGACAATTCTCGGAATAGCGATCGCCTTGATGACGTCAGCGGCCTCGCGAGCTTGTTGGCGGCCAAGCTTGGTCAACGCCAAAGTCGTCGGAGTAGTGGTGAAAATGCGTGCGACGTTGCCTTCGCTTTCGCCATGCCGCACGAGTACCAGTTTGCCCATCCAATTAGCTGTTCACGGTTAGGTAGTGCGAAGCAAGGACACCCTGACGCACACCGGCGGGCAGCGATGGGTTTTCCAGAGTGGCGGCAGTGTCCCGAATCACGCCGTCATCATCGAGTCAAAGCCCTTCCAGAAAAAGCGCGCGAGGGTTCGCGCCTCGGCGAGGAACTCTTCTTCCCTTCCGGTCCCGGTGACGAAGCGATCGATCATCCGATGACCGCCCTCGCCATGCTCCTTATCGGCCTCGTAATGTACTGAAAGGAAGCGCGTATGCTCCGGTTTGAATCCGTAATGACGCTCGAGGCCTTCCTGGAGCATTTTATAAGCCTCGACCTCGATCTCCTCACACAGGCCGATCGCGCCGGCGAACTGCGGCTTCAGTTGGATTATCCGGTACAAGCATGCATTGAAGGCGCGCGAATCATCCGAACCGATCGCGTTAACAAGCTCTTCACGCGGCAATCCGAGTCCGCCTTCCCACAACTCGAACAGCAGTTCCGTATGACCTGCTGAATGGCTATACAATCCTAAGGCCTCTTCAGCGAATCCTTTCGCCGACCCCTGCGCCGCCTTTTGATCGATGTCATACATTTTCAGATAGGCCGCCGCGGAAAGCGGAGCTGAATCGCGCACGGTCATTTCGTAATGCTGGATCGGATAGCCCCTGAGCTGATCGCGTGACGCCTTACCCTGATTGACCAGCTTAACGTAGGGATGCTGGTCAAGCCGATGCTCGGCAACGATCTGGTCTATCTCTTTATGAAAAGCCGCAGTGTCCATTTTTGCACCTCGCTGACTTATCTGAGATCGTTCAGCTATTCACTCTCACCCCTCGGCGAGAATGGTATTTGCCGCCTGTTCCACCGCCGTACCTTTGAAGAAATTCGGATTGTTGCCCGCCCATAGTTTCACGGGATTCACAAATACAAAATCGCGAAAATCACTATCACTGATCAGCCTATCTTCAACCATTTCATATGCTTCATGCAGAACCTGGGTCATATCCTGAACATCGAAGTGCCCGATATCGGAGCCGAAAACCGCGCCCAGGCGTGCATTGAATGGATTAGCCTTCGAGTTGAAAGCCCATGAATTGATCGGGTCGTCAGACTCACAACCGAAATAGAATCGAGGGACAAAGAGTTCGCAGATATCCTCAGCGTGTTCGATCGCGCAAGCAGCGAAATCATCGAGCGAGGCGCCGGGATCGGCGGTCTGCGGCGACAGGATATGGCCAGAGTTTCTCAGAAGCTCTGCGCGGCTCGCCGTGGCCTGGCTACCGTATTCTTGAAATAATTTTACTAGAAGTTCGCGATCAACGTTGGCCGGATTGATGTTTTCGAGCGCCGCCGGGTTGCGCTTCCGCCAATGGCCGATGAGATCACTATAGAGGCTGCAAGCCCATCCAACACCGCCCTCCATGAAGGCGAAGTTGAGCGACGGAAAGCGCCGCGTCACGCCGCCTAGAAAAAGCGCCTTACAGATTGCCTCGCCGGCAACACCAAAATGACCGATGTGGTTGTAAACGGCATTCGACGGCGATACGCGCGTGCCGACACCCTTCGTCACTGAGTGGAAAGTTGGCGACACCCCCAATTCAACACATTTCGCCCATACCGGGTCGTAACCGTGCTCGCTATCGATAGCCAAAACGTCGAGCCATTCGTTGTAGCGTGGATTAGGCTTGCTCGATCGGATTGGCCGCCGAATCAGGCTGGCCATCATAACTACCTTGAGGCCCAGCGTCTTGACTGCGAACTCGAGTTCGGCGATTGCCTCTTCCGGCGTATGCATCGGGATGACCGCGGCCGGCGTCAGCCGATCTTTGTACTCGCGAAAGAGTTCAGCCGAGAAAGTGTTGAAGGCGCGGCAGGTGATCTGCCTCAGTTCAGCATCGGGAATGAATGGAACGCGCAAACCCATCGATGGATAGAGCACAACGAAGTCGAAGCCGAAATCGCCGAGCCGCTGGTAGAGCAGCTTCGGCAGCATCGAGGTCGCGTGATCGAGCGTATTTTTGGCCGGCATTCCCCACCACACCGGCTGATCGAGCCTGCGCTCGCGCCGCTCCTTGAGTGGGATCGTCAGATGCCAATCCTCAGTTGGCCGCGCCTTGAAGCCTTCGACGGCCTTGGCGCCACCAATCTGCATAAGGTAATCGGTCAACTGCGGCCCAAATTCAACCCAATGACCATCTGAGTCGATTACCGGATGATTAAGACGGCCACGCAGGTCCGATGCGGAATTGTGATTGCTCGGCATGGACTGATCCTCCGATACCGCGTGAGCAGTGCGGGCACGAGCCGCAATGCTTACGTTGCAAAGCCTCCGGCGTCTAAGGCACGAATAGCACAACCTCGCGGCCGCGGCCATGTTAAACCGAGAGGCTGAGGATTGTTGAGCATGCACAGCGGTTCTCTCAGAGATTTGCTAATCTTTGCTGTAAGGTTGCCGCTGCCCTCAATCCCGATTACTTGTGAAGTGATAGTCAGCGGATTGGAGAGAAGCTATGGCGGACTCGAATGGCGCTGGAGACAAGGGTTTCAGGATTATCGGTACGCGTCCCATTCGGCATGACGGCTTCGACAAGGTTACCGGCCGGGCCAAATATGGTGCGGATTATGTGCTGCCAGGAATGCTGCACGGCAAGGTCTTGCGTAGTCCTCATGCGCACGCGCGAATAAAATCGGCCAACTACGAAAAGGCGCTAAAGTTGCCGGGCGTGTTTGCCGTGGTCACGGCCGTGGACTTTCCTGCCACAATCCAGGAGTTCGTTACCGTCGTGGGTGACGTTCGAGCGAATGCACATCATCTCGCCTGCAACGTCATGGCGCGCGACAAGGTTCTGTACGACGGTCATGCGGTTGCGGCGGTTGCCGCGAATAGTCCGCACGTGGCAGGCGAAGCTTTGGGGTTAATCGAAGTTGAGTACGAAGTGCTGCCGCCAGTGATGACGCTCAACCAGGCGATGAAGCCCGGCGCAGCCATCCTCTTACCTGAGTTACGGGAAAAACGCCTCGGCAACCGCAGTGATGCTGGCAACCCAGAAGACGCAGAACGCGAGACCAATATCGCAGCGCATATCGCCCTCGGCCGCGGCGATATTGAGGCGGGTTTTGCGGCTGCGGACTTTATTGTTGAACGTGAGTTCGAGACCTCGGCGGTCCACCAGGGTTATATCGAACCGCAAAATGCGCTGGCCGTTCATAGCATCGAAGGTCATCTGACGATTTATTGTTCGACCCAGGCCCAGTTCCGGGTCCGCAGTTTTACCGCCGCTGTGCTCGGGATGGATGAAGGCCGCATAAAAGTTGTACCTGCGGAAATCGGCGGAGGTTTCGGCGGCAAGACCACTATCTATCTTGAACCGGTTGCCGCTTTGCTGGCGAAAAAAAGCGGGCGGCCGGTCAAGATGGTCATGACACGCGGGGAGGTTCTGCGCGCCACCGGGCCGACTTCCGGAACCAAAATCAAGGTTCGTATCGGCGCTTCGCGCGAAGGCAGAATTACCGCTGCTGAAGTCTGGATGGCCTATGAGGCCGGTGCGTTTCCCGGCTCGCCTTTCACCGCAGCCGCGATGACTACGCTCGGCCCCTACGACATCGAGAATCTCAAGATCGACGCGTATGACGTGGTGTTAAACCGGCCTAAGGTCGCCGCCTATCGCGCACCGGGCGCCCCGAGTTCCGCCTTTGCTTGCGAAAGCGTAATCGACGAGTTGGCGGAAATATGCGGGATTGATCCGATCGGCTTTCGCCTTCTCAATGCAGCGCGCGAAGGAACCGCACAGCCAGCCGGCCCGAAATACAAACGCATCGGCTTTCGCGAGACTTGTGAGGCGCTGAAGGGTAGCCCGCATTATCAATCCAAACTGACAGGTCCGAATCGCGGACGCGGAGTAGCCTCAGGTTTCTGGTTCAACGGCGGCAATCAATCTTCCGCAACTGTAAATATCAGTCCCGACGGCAGCGTGAGTCTCGTTACGGGTTCGGTGGATATCGGCGGTTCGCGCGCTTCAATGGCGATGATCGCCGCCGAAGTGCTCGGCTGCGACATTAACGACGTTCGTCCGTTAGTAGGTGATACAGATGCGATCGGCTTTACTGACGGCACCGGCGGAAGCCGCGTGACACTTGCGACGGGACTGGCAGTCTATGAGGCCGCGCATCATGCACTACGCCAGTTGAAGGAACGCGCCGCCAGACTTCTTGAGAAAACACTCGAGGAAATCGAATTCAATGATGGAATCTTTACTGCCAAGGGCATCGAAGCGCGGCTGTCGATAAAGGACATTGCCGCCAAGCTCAACCGCACTGGCGGCCCTATCGTTGGCCTTGGAACGCTCGACGCTACCGGTAAAGTAGGCAATGCCTTCGCCACGGTATGCGTCGATGTCGAAGTCGATCCCGACACCGGCAAAGTTCAAATCCTACGGTGCACTATCGCCCAGGACGTTGGCCGCGCGATTCATCCGAGCTACGCCGAAGGACAAGCGCAGGGCGGAGTCGTGCAAGGAATCGGCTGGGCACTCAACGAGGAATATTGCTACGACCAGAAAGGCATCCTGCGCAATACCGGCCTGCTCGACTACCGCATGCCGACTTGCCTTGACCTGCCACAAATCGAAACGATCCTGGTTGAAGTACCGAACCCGTCTCATCCGCTAGGAATCCGCGGTGCAGGCGAGATCGCAATTGTGCCCGCGCTGGCCGCCGTGGCCAACGCTGTTTACCATGCCACTGGCGTGCGGATGACGGAATTGCCAATGTCGCCGCCGCGCGTTCTCCGTGCGCTTCTAGTCAAACGAAGCCAGGTGGAAAGCGAAGCCGCCGCCGCGGACTAACGCGGACTCAATGGAGACCGCCGGACGCCGCGTCGCGCTGAAAACCGCAATTTAGCCGATTTCGTTTAGCTAAAAGTTACAGGATGTTACCATTTAGTTACGAGATTCTAAAGGCCAAAGTCTCTTTGATAAGCTGGTCGAGCCACTGCATGAAGGGTGTTCCACCTGTTCCGCGGGAATCGTTGGTGCGGCGATTGATGTATTCCTGGGCCCATCCGTAGTGGACGGAGCGAAATTCGGCCATCGCGTCGAGAATCGCGTTGTAAGCCCGCTTGTCAGCGATCGTCCGAACATTAGGCATCGCTTCAGCTATCTCGATCACTTTGCGATGCTCGGCTGGCATATAATTCCGCATGTCGGCGAGATGATTGGTTAGCATCGAGGGCTGGTGCGGAATCTTCATGAAGGCCACCAGCATGGGCATGATACTGCTTTGCGCTCCGGTCTCTCCACGAAAGTTCATTTGAACCAGCCTGCCAGTGCTGAGTTCCGCCCTCGAGTCTGAATCATCGGCCTCATAAGAAACGTTTTCGAAGAAACGAATGTACGGCCTGAACGCCTTATAATAGACCGCTGGGTCCATATGTTCCGGAATCCGCCGCAGGACCCGAATCTGATCACTTATCGCTTGCGCGATCGCCCATAAGTAATCATCGATGCGCCCGCTTTCACCTCTCCGGAGCGCGGCCCCGGCCTGAGCGATCGCGTCGAGAATTCGTGCAGCGATTGCTTCGATCTCGACGTGGACCAGGATGAACCAATGCTCGTCATAGAGATGGACGAAGTTCTGGATCGTATCGATATTGCCCAGTGCTATTCGGCCTTCTTTCCGAAATCGCTTCCAGTTGTAAAGGGCGTAACCGTCATAGCTAAGAATTGGCGGCCGCTGGAGCAGCCGGCAGGCACGGCACAGCGGTCCAGCGATATTAGCAGGCAGTAACTGTGCCGCCTGCTCGGCGACTTGATTTACATAGGCCGAGGCCAGGAAGCCAACGCGAACGTAGTAGAGTCTTAGCTCAGGCATCTTCTCGATAGGAACGCGATTCGGCCACAACGGAATCTTTAAGGTCCGTGCGTACTGCCGAAAGCCGCGATCATGCAAGAGGCTCGGCAGATCGCGGCCGATCTCATCGAGTACGGCGAACTCGGAATCAGATGGAAATGCAGTCAGCGGGTCGCTCTCGGGCAGGAATCCTCTCGTGCGCAGCTTACTACTGATCGGGGAATCCTGAGAGTCCGCGCCAATATCAGCTCCGAACAAGGAATCCCTGCTCATATCACAAACCTCCGCATACGCATTTCCGAGCTAACCCCAATATCAAGCCTAACCGGGTAATTCGATTGGTACTACCGTTCAAAGCTACGGTTCTCGACAGCTCGTCTTGTAACCGCATCTGAGATGATTTCAGGAAAACAGTACCTTGCCTGATTGAATCATTTTCGCCTAGTTTTAGATGAAGATAAGAGAACATGCGGCGGAATGCAGAGCCGTACGCATTTTTTTAAAAAGCCGCAGTGAAAAGGTCAGAAAGACGCACAGAGCGACGCCAATAACCGCAGGCACTCTCGGCCGGCTGCGCGAAGTCACACAACTTGCGCGTGATATCGTCTTTTCCTTTGAAAGCTCAAACCTGATCCTAACGCCGCTCTTGCCCAATGCAATGCGGCATACATGGGTGCCAACGCACTGGCGCCTGTACGCAGAGGGAGCGAAAGAGAGCTACGCAGTCCCACGGCGGCATTGGCCTGCCGGCCCTCCCTCAAAGATCATCGAAAGCGCTGACAAGGTTCGGCTTGAAGCTGGAGATTTCGTGATCGAAGCGGCACGCGAACCGTTTCATCTTTGCTACTGTGCGGCCGATGGGAAACCCTTCCTGGAAGAGGACCCGCGCGGAGGGCTGTCATGGTCGTATTGGGACTATACACTCCGTTATGCGCTTGCGCCGGATGATCACTTCTATGGAATGGGGCAAGCTAATCAACTTGAGGAGTGCGTGGATTTAGATCATCGTGGCCACGTTCGGGAGGTGTGGAATCAGCATTTGCCTCCGGCCACAACCATCTTCCCGGCGCTCTTGAGCCTGCGCGGCTATGGCTTGCTAATCGATAATCCGGTCCGCGCCCGATGGGACTTGGGTCACACCGATCCTCAATCGTTTTCCTATGAGGCGCGCGGTGGCGGCCTGCAATATTACGTACTCTTTGGACCCCAACTGCCACGCCTATTGCGTACATACCAGGAATTAACCGGGTTTCCACCGCTGCCGCCACGCTGGGCCCTCGGATTGTTGCAGTCGCGTTATGGCTATCGCAGCAGGAGTGAGTTAGAGGCTATCGCGGCTACTTTCCGCGCCAAACATCTGCCCTGTGATGCACTCATTCTGGACGTCTTCTGGTTCCGTGAAATGGGCGACCTTGCATTCGATCCAGTGAATTGGCCGGACGCGAAAGAAATGATTGCCCGCCTTAGGCGGCAGGGCTTCCGGACCGTTTTGATTGAAGAACCCTATCTTACGCTCAAAAGCCGCAATTACATGGAGGCGCGCACGAATGAATTTCTTGCCCGCCGTTTCGACGGTTCTCCGTACTCCTTCGATTTCTGGCCGGGCGAAAGCGCATTGGTAGATTTCTCGAATCCGGCCGCCCGCTCATGGTGGACCGCGAAGCACCGCTCGCTGATCGAAATGGGCATCGACGGTTGGTGGACGGACCTCAACGAGCCGGCCAAACATTTTCCGGATATGGCTCATCACGGCGGCCCCGCTGCTGACGTGCACAATTCGATCGCACTATTTATGCAGCAGGCCGTTTATGATGCCAATCTTCAATATGCACCGGATAAACGCATCTTCATCCTGAGCCGTTCAGCATTTGCAGGATCACAGCGCTATGGTGCAGCACTGTGGTCGGGTGACATTGATATGACCTTTGCCGCTCTGCGCAAGCAGGTGGCAGTCGCGCTCAATGTTGGGCTGGCAGGGATTCCATTGTGGGGCAGCGATATCGGCGGATTTGGCTTCTCGGGGGAATGCACGGCCGAACTGTATGCCCGATGGTTCCAATTCGGCGCATTTTGCCCGCTATTACGGCCTCACGGCGATCAGAGAGAACTGCGCGAGCCTTGGCAATTCGGACGCGAAGCCGAAGAGATTTGCCGAAAGTACCTGCGGCTGAGATATCGGCTGCTGCCGTACATATACAATGCGCTCCAAGTTGCCTGCACCGCTGGAATACCTATTCTGCGTCCACTTGTAATGGAATTCCCGGACGATCCTCATGTATACAATCTCAGCGACGAATACTTGTTCGGTCCGGAAATACTAGTTGCTCCAATCCTTGATGAAGGGTCAACTGGGCGGAATGTCTATCTGCCCGACGGTCTATGGTTTGATTTCTGGACCGATGAGCTGCTCAGGGGGCCGGTCTCGTGCACGGTCCAGGCGCCATTGGATACAATCCCGCTGTTTGTGCGGCAGGGCGCGATAATCCCGATGGGGCCAGACCTTCAATACTCATCCGAACGCTTTCTCGATCCGCTTACGCTCGAAATTTATCCAGGCGGTGATCGATCCTTTACTCTTTATGAGGATGACGGCGAAACCGCGGCGTATCTGAACGGCGCCTACGCTACAACTAGCTTCACCGTGCTGCATCATGAAGCCGAGGTCGTGTGCCGTCTGCAAGAGACAGAGGGCAGCTTTGCTGATTTTCGGGCAGCGCGCACGATAGTTCTGACCTTCCATAATCAATCAACAGTAGGCAGCGTGACCTGCAATAACGAACCCGTAGCCGCAGTTGCATCGTTCCAGGCCTTTGAGGCCGCGCAAAGCGGCTGGTGGCATAGCCAGTCAGCTAAGAGACTTTCGATCAAGCTGCCACCCGAGACGAAGGCACGTACTCTGCGAGTGTCGGTCTGAATGGCCAGGGCCCGAGTTTTGTATTCAATACATCACAAGAGAGGGGATGCTGAAGGCTGCTTCAGCTCAGTGTACAGGGGTATCGGCCGCCTCAAGTACAGCCGCACGCCATTCGCGCTTGAGTGGCAGGATAGGAGGCATCGGGGCGATGTCAGGCTCGGCGGTAGGTGCTGCGACCGAATCAATCTTCTGAGTCTGCCAGGCTTTGCGCATGAACAGATTGTAGATCAGCCATTGCGTGCGATGACGCCGGCCGCGCAGCGGGAAACGTCCGGCAATTGAAGATGGTGAATAGAAGCTTTCGTAAGCCTGAGCCTGGCCGACGCGGAGGTCGTCGGAGGACATCTGGGCCGGGCGATAGACGACGTGCGCCTGATCGTACATCGTCCAGTCGAAGGAAACGATGCGGTTCGCCTTCTTCATCTCGTACCAGGTAAGCGTGCCCGGGTAGGGTGTAAGGACTGAATAGGCACAGGCGTCGTAGTTTGCGTCGATGTTAAAGTTGGCCGTCTCGCTGAAAACGGAACGGTCATCACCGTCGAAGCCAAACATGAATAAGCCGAATACCATGATGCCGTAGGAGTGTACTTTCTCGACCAGCGCGGCGAAGTTCTCCGGCCGGTTAACGTGCTTGTGCACGCTTTTGAGCGTCGCGCGAGAGATCGACTCGAAGCCGATGCTCAGCATCGTGCATCCACTGGCGGCGGCCAGCTCAAGCATGCGGTCGTCCTGCGCAAGTTTCGAGGTGACCCCGGCTTGCCAATGAATTCCACGTCCCTTCAGGGCACGCATCAACTCTTGGGGGCGATCCGGGGTACCGAAAAAATCAGCATCGTTGATCGAGATAGTACGCGCACCGCAGTTCTCGATTTCGTGAATCACTTCATCGATAGGCCGGTAGCGGAACTTGAGGCCGTTCATCAGCGGCTCGGCGCAGAACGTGCAGCCCTGGTGGCATCCACGCGAAGTCTGGACGAAGGTCCGGTTAACGTAGCGGTTGCGCTTGAGCAGATCGTAACGCGGCATCGGCATTCCAGCCATCGGATGCAGCGCGTCGGATTTGTAGATTCCACGCATCAAGCCCTGTTTGAGGTCGTCGAGCAGCCTGGGGATCACAAATTCGGCCTCGCCGATCACGACTGCATCACAATGCTTGAGCGCTTCCTGCGGCATGAAACTCGCGTGCACGCCGCCCATGACGACCGGCACGCCCCTGGCGCGAAATTGATCGGCGATTTCATAGCCGCGGTTGACGTAACTCGTCATCGCAGAAATGCCGACCAGGTCAGCCTTCAACTCGAAATCAATCGGCTCGATGTTCTCGTCGGTAAGAACGACTTCGTACTGGTCACGCGCAATGCATGCGGCAACTGCGAGCAGCCCTGCAAGCGGAGAATACAGCGCTCGATTAAAGTAGATGGGGCGAGTCGTGACGGAATCCGTTTTGGGATTGATCAGATGAATGATGCGGGTACCCACGAAGATCTCCTCTCACTCCTCCGCTATATGAATTCGAATATGTCGAATCGACAGTATCATCACAGGGAGTTTTCCGATACCCGCAAGATGGGGGACTGGCTGTATGGAGATGCGCCGATTGCCGTAGGCCGCGCCGGCGCTGAAGGCGCAGCAGCCCGCGGATGAGAGGAGGCTCGCACACTCGCAAATCGGCGAAGCTTTCGGGTGGCTTAGCGGGAAGGAAAGAAGCGATTGGATGGGCGGGGCAGGCCGAGATTTTCCCTGAGGGTGACGCCCTCATAGGCGCGGCGGAAAAGCCCGCGCCGCTGGAGCTCCGGGATTACGCGATCAACGAAATCGTCGAGGCCGCCGGGCAGATAGGGAAACATAATATTGAAGCCGTCGGAGGCTTCGGTGAAGAGCCATTCCTCCATCTGATCGGCGATCGTCGCAGGCGTGCCGGCGAAGGCGAGTCCGCTATAGCCGCCGACGCGCTGTGCGAGCTCCCGTACGGTCAGATGGTCGCGCCGCGCCAGTTCGACGATACGCTCGCGTCCGCTTTGGCTCGCGTTGCTTTCGGGAATCGGCGGTAAAGGGCCTTCGGGATCGAACCCCGAAGCGTCGTGGCCGAGCGCGATCGAAAGCGAAGCGATCGCACTGTCGTAATGTACGAGACGGTCGAGGCGGGCGCGCTTCTCCTGCGCTTCCTTGACGGTATCGCCAATAACTACAAACGCTCCGGGCAGGACCTTGAGATGGCTGGGGTCACGGCCGAGCCTGGCCATGCGGCCTTTAACGTCAGCGTAGAAGGCACGCGCATTCGCGATACTACTCGCGGGTGCAAATATTACCTCGGCAGTTTCGGCGGCGAGCTGGCGGCCCGCTTCTGAGGCTCCAGCCTGGACAATGACGGGCCAGCCTTGAATCGGCCGCGCGATATTAAGTGGACCGCGCACTTTGAGATGTTCGCCAACGTGATTCAGGACATGGAGTTTCGCCGGATCGAAGTAAACACCAGATTCAACGTCGCGAATGAAGGCATCGTCGGCCCAGCTATCCCAGAGGCCGGTCACAACGTCGAAGAACTCACGGGCCCGGCGGTAGCGCTCGTCGTGCTCGGCGTGTTCCTCGAGGCCGAAGTTCTGCGCTTCGTCGGGATTGCCGGAGGTCACTACATTCCAGCCGGCGCGGCCGCCGCTCAGATGGTCGAGCGAGGCGAACTTCCGTGCGACGTGATAAGGCTCATTGTAGGTTGTGGAAGCAGTGGCGATAAGGCCCAGATGCTCGGTGACGACGGCCAGCGCGGGCAATAACGTCAGCGGATCGAAGGAAGTGACGGTAGCACTGCGCATCAGCGCCTGCATCGGCATGTTGAGCACGGCGAGATGGTCGGCCATAAAGAAGGCATCGAAGCATCCGCGCTCAAGGGTCTGGGCGAAGCGCATCAGATGCTTAAAATTAAAGTTCGCGTCAGGCCAAGCGCCGGGATAGCGCCACGCTGCGGTGTGAATGCTGATGGGCCGCATGAAGGCGCCGAGGTTTAATTGCCGGGGGTTACTCATATTTTCGCAGATGCTCCCAGATTCTCGCATGCACGGGAATCCAAGCAACCCATTATAGATCATTGTGGACGCCGGTGGGTTGCGAATCTCCCAGAGGCGGGGGGCGGCGTGGTCGCGCGCAGCCGAGCTACCCAGGACCGGAACGGCCCCAAAGCCCACCAAGGTCATCGAACCCGAAGTAATCGGTGCCGTTAACGTCTTACCGGCGAGATCAGGGATGTCAGCGGTGGTCCATTGGTTTCTTGCCGGCAATGGGGCGGGCGCCTGCGACGGATTAGCGCTGAAATTCACCCGTTCGCAAAGACTTGTAGCATCCTGCGACTGGAGGACGCTTCGGCGGATGGCAGGCTCCAGCTTTTATCATGAGATATGCTGGCTTAGGATTTAGGCGTTTCAGGCGTATTCGGGAGTTAACCGCGCAATGGTGGCGATTGGTTCGACGAAAATGGTAATGAGCAGTTCTAATTTATCGCCAACAAAGGCCGCTGCGGTTAAGCGTTTCAACCTCGGGCGATTACGTGTTGGCGCGCTTTGACTTTGAAAGGAGCGTGATCATGCCATTGACAGGCAGGGATGTATGGGAGTCGATAGTTAAGCTGGGCCTGATGAGCGGACCCTATGAGCCAAGGATGAATCGGCATTGCGCGAATGCCGATCGGATAGCGGAACTACTCAACGACACAATTTCCAAACGTCAAGGCTGGCTGCCGAACTTGCGCGACACGGAGGATGCGATGAAAGCGTGGGAGGCTAATACTCCACGGGAATACGTATTGCGGCTCTATAAGTTTCTGAACCAGGCGGGCTATACGGTGGTCGGAATCGATGCAGCGATTGAGCGTGAGGTAAGAAAAAACAAATCAGTTTCGGCGGACGCCACAGCGAAGAGCAGGCCGTAGACTTATCGCGCGGCTGACAGAAGGCTTCCGATTTTCAGCCGCCTGGTCCCAGACAACGCCCACCTACCCTTCAAAGTTTCCAGGCGGCTGGTTCGCAGACTCGTGACCTTACCGGATGCAAGCAAGCATTATAGCAGATTCTTAGGCCGGCCGTTCGCAGGCAATCCCTATCCTCCGGGAAGCTCATAAGAGGGATGAAGGGCGGCCGCGCAGCTCGGATCAGCGTTTATATAAACTACATCATATGGCTCCAGTGATGCGGCGGACGGTTCTGGAGCGAAAACAGGCGCGATAATTCCTTCGGCCGTTTTCTGAAAGGCGTTCGGAACCGCTCGATTCAAGTTGCTCGGCGGGACATTAGATGCATTGCTCGAAGTTGCCATAAGCCAGTGTTCGGGCGTTTCGAGACACCAGGATCAGACCTTCGCGAGCCTCGGCTCGCCGGGCTATTCATGGATCAAATCCAGGGAAGTACCGCAGGATACCGGCCTATTCTTTTAATTGCTGAGCATATGGCGGTTTACTTCCGCCAGCAGGCACAGCATTTCTCCAACGGTGGGTTCAATGGTGAAAATCGCAATTACAGCCTCAACACCGCTGGGGATTGGTAATTGGAATATCGTGGTTCAGCGGCTGGCAGCGAATATGCACTTTGAGTGCACAAACTAGATAAAAGCTCTTTATTTTTCTATCGAAGAGGAATCTAATAGCAAATCTATTTTTTCAGGATGGAGATGAAGGAGATCAAATTAGATGGCCAGGCGCTTCACTGAAGCGGAAAAGCAAGCCGCGCTTGCTGACTTGAAGAATGGAATGACACTTGAGCAAGCTTCAAAGAAGCATAAATGCTCGGCTGCCAGCTTGATGCAATGGAAGAAGAGACTTGGCAGCATCGCCAAGGCCGCTGGCAAAGGAACCCGGAAGGCCATCGCGTCGCCGAGAGTTTCATCGGCGCATAGCAAGCGCGTGATGGAACTGGAAGATGAGAGTAGGCAGCTAAGGGAAGAGAACCGGACGCTTCGAAGCTTAATGCTGAACGGTTATATAGCGGGGGAGCAGCATCCGAAGCTGAAGCAGATCGCACAGACTTTGCGCGATGCCGGAAGCAACCAGCTTCAGCGCATTATGGAGATCATACTGGTCGAGGTTGAAGAAACAGGCCACAGCGAAAGTCTAAACCAGCCTGAATTGGAAGCAGGAAATGAAGCTTCCAACGGCCTCCCGCGGCATCCTTCGGGGACGCTCAGACTGCGGCGCAAGGCCGAACAAGCCATTTAGGGCATAGGTTTAGAATGGCGGAGGAGCGGGGCGGGCGCCGGGTCGAATGGCTCTGTGCGCCCGCCGTTTTATTAAGGGCTGTACAGGACAAGGTTGAGCGAGGCGCTGAACCTTGCGGGCGGGCCTGGAACGTTCGCGGGAAACAGAAGAGAGCGCTCGCAGGGAGTAGATAAGAATCGTATATCTATTTTAGGTGTGAACTTGGATTCAGCACCTACGCTCAAAAAATTTCTCAGGAGGTTATTTGTGATGCCCCAGATAATCGACGCCGATGGCCATATCGTCGAACCTCGCAAGCTATGGGAGGAATACGTCGAACCAGAGTTTCGCGATCGGGTGATTTCGATCCGCCGCGGGGCTGACGGCAAGGACGAATTCTGGGTAAATGGCGAACGGCGGCGCGGTCCCGGCGGCTCTATCGTCGCTTCGGTGATCCCCGGGGGCTATCTCGACCCGGAGCGCACCCGCGCTGCCAGTTGGGAAGATGTGCTGCCAGGGAGCTGGGATCCGGAAGCGCGAATAAAAGTGCTGGACGAGGAGGGGATCGACGCCTCCTTTCTTTATCCCTCCTTCTATTTAATCTATGGCGACCACGACGATCCGCGCGTCGCGATCGCAGCTTGCCGCGCTTACAACAACTGGATGGCGGACTTCTGCCATTCGTTTCCAAAGCGCTTATTCGGTGTAGCGCCGATGCCGCTTCAGGACGTTGACGCGGCAGTCCGCGAGATGCGCCGTGTGGTGAAAGAGCTGAATTTCAAGGCGGTCTTTATTCGCCCAAATCCATACAATAGGCGACGTCTTTGCGACCCCGCTTACGATGCCTTCTGGCGCGAAGCGCAGGAGCTGGATATTCCCGTCGCCGTTCATTCGAGCTTTGGCACGAAAATGCCTGCGCTCGGCGCCGACCGCTACCTGCATGACACCTTCGCCTTCCATATGGTTTGTCATCCGTTTGAGCAGCAGGCGGCCAGCATGGATGTGATCTGCGGCGGCGTACTGACAAGATTTCCGAAACTCAGGATCGGCTTTCTCGAGTCAGGAGCAGGCTGGGCTGGCTTTTGGCTCGATCGAATGGATGGCCACTACGAGAAGATGGGATCGATGGCGCCATGGCTCAAGAAGCGGCCGAGTGAGTATTTTGCGGAGCAATGCTATTTGTCATTTGATCCCGGCGAGCGGACTCTTGCTGAGATGTGCAAACTCGGTTTCGACCGCAATATACTTTGGGGTTCTGACTTTCCACATTTCGACTGTACTTATCCGGGTGTCCTCAAGCAGATTAAAGAGGCGATCTCTATCCTTCCGATCGCGGCACAGCGCAATATCCTGACTGATAACCCTAAACGGTTCTACAAGCTGGAAGATTAACCAATGCCGGGCAGCCTGGAATCGAAAGTTGTTTAATTGCGATGTTTTCAGAAGGGTTGCTTGAAGCGTTCTGCCTGGTGCACTTTATCTAGTTGGCGCAGATACGCCGCGAGGCCGAATGTTCGGCCGTCGCGGCATCTACAGTGAACCAACGAATATAGATCAGGCGGGAGGGCAAGCGGCGGCTATTCTAAGCCGCCATGCAGGGCGCGCTTGAGGGCGTTATCGCGGTCGGCCTTGAATTGCTTCGACACTTTCGCATGCGGGGCGAAGAGGTCAAATCCATGAAACGCCCCGGGATATACGTGGAGCTCAGTAGGCACGCCCGCCTGGATGAGACGCTGCGCATACTCGATATTCTCGTCAACAAACAGATCAAGTGCACCAACTGGAATGTAAGCCGGGGGCAGATTAGTCAAATCAGTAGCCCTCGACGCCGCCGCGTAGGGCGATACTCCGTCACCACCGCCGTCCCGTCCCAAGTAGGCTTTCCAGCCCAGCTGGTTGCTCTTGCGATGCCACATGCGCGAGTCGGTAATCGCATAGCTGGCTGGGGTTACATTACGATCATCAATCATAGGATAGATGAGAAGCTGGAAAGCCGGCTGCATTTCTCCACGATCGCGCACCATCAAGGCCAACCCCGCAGCGAGGCCGCCCCCGCCGCTGGCGCCGCCGATAGCGATGCGCGATCGGTCTACGCCGAGCTCATCGGCATGGCCGAATAGCCACTTCAGCCCGGCGTAGCAATCCTCGACTGGTGTGGGGAACGGATGTTCTGGTGCCAGACGGTAATCGACCGATACCGCCACGCAGCCGATTCGATTGACCAGCTGCATCATGAGGCGGTCGTCGCCCTCGACGTCGCCCATTACGTATCCGCCGCCATGAATCCAATAGAGCGCCGGTAGTTTACCCGGATGCTCCTTTGGCCGATAGACGCGGACCCGCACATCAGGATTGCCTTGTGAAGCAGGCGCAAATCGATCCTGGCTGGTGACGCCCTCGACCGGAGGCATTCCGGCCAGCAGCGCGGTCACCATTTTTTTCATCTTGGCGCGGGCTACCGGAATGTCATCGAGATCCAGAGGGCGGTCAGTTGGCAACTTGTCTACCACAGCTCTCAGCTCAGGGTCTAATTGGTCCACGAAGCTCATCGTCCATCTCCATCAGCAGTGCTGCCTTGATATGAAAGGTTATGTCACGATTCACAGAAAATATAAATCGCGGCAGCTTACCAGAGTTCCACTTATCACGCGGTTACCTGCGAGGTTAAGATGATTGGCCGAGCTCCTGGTCGCCATCGGAAAAATCAAGCTTCTCTTTGATCTATTGCGGCAAGAAACCTAGGAGCAAACAACCAAATTCTATACGCAGCACTGTATTGGACAATTTCTGGCGGCAGTCTTGGCTTGACCTAGTCGTAGAACAGCGAAGAGACGGCCGCTCGATTTCCAGAGGGTCAATTCGCTAGGATGTGTGCGCACCGTGAGCATCTCAGATAAATGCTGAGGAAAGACTGCAAAAAAAGGAGGCCGGTTCCCAATGAAACTGGCATTATACCTGCCAAACTTCAGGGACAAGATAACCGTCAGTGAGATCGTCGATCTCGCCCGCCTCGCCGAGCAGTTGGAGTTCGATTCCATCTGGACGCTGGATCGTATCGTGGTTCCGGAAGCCTCGGACCGCCAGGAGTTGCGCAAGCCATTCGGCTTCATGAAAGAGTTTCCTCGTTCACTGCCAGTAGCTGCGAGAGGCGAGTTCCTTCACGGGCTGCCGCTGATTCCGTACCTGGCTGCCATCACGAAGAAAATCAGGCTCGGTGTCAGCGTGATCGACACACCCTATCGCGCCCCAGGAGTCCTGGCGGCGGAGATCGCGACTTGGGATCATCTTTCGGAAGGCAGGGTCAACGTAGGTGTCGGAACCGGCTGGATGCCCGAGGAGTTCGAGGCAGCGAGCGCCGCGCACATTTACGAAAGACGCAACAAACACGTGATCGAAACTATCGAGATAATGCAGGGTGTCTGGACTCAGGAACTCTTCGAATATCACGGCGAGTTCGCCTCGTTTCCGAAATGCGGCTTTGGGGTAAAGCCAATTCAGAAGCCTCACCCGCCGATCTTTTTTGGAGGGCTTGGCGTACCGAAGATCGCGGCGAAACGGGTCGCCAAATATGGGCTGGCGGGCTGGATCGGAATACAGGACACACCCGAAGAGATCACGAAGTGGCGGTCGGCGATTAAAGAGGAACTCGAAGCAATCGGCAGTTCGCGCCCAATGGATGGCCTCGAAATCGCGAGCATGCTGTTTTTCGAGATCACGAGCGAAAAAACGGATCAGACTCCAAGAGGGAAGCTGACACCTTCGATGACTGGAACTTCGCAGCAGCTTGTAGACAACCTCAAGCGTTACCAGGAGGCGGGCCTGACGCTTCCGCTGCTGTGGCCGCCATTTAAGGGTGTGCCCACAGCGAAAACAATGACCGATCTGATAAGGCTAAAGGAGGACATTCTGCCGAAAGTGCGATGACGAGCCTGGTTCTGCATGACGGCTGCGGCCTGAATTGCAACCCTCGCGGTATAAGCTTCCCGTTAAATAGACAGTGGCAAAGTAGAATTTAGCCCTGCGAGCAAGAGCTCGCCATACAGCCCGGGGGCAGGTTTCCCAGGGGCCTTTTTGTAGCGTGGGACCGTTCCAGCAAGCCTGCAGATGGTCATAGACGGCCTGACGATACTGCTACCTCTTCTCCCGCGTGCGGCCTTCTATCTCGTCCAGCCGGCGGCGAGCCAATTCGAAAATATGCATATTGCCTTCGTTCCAGGTTACGGTCAGCTTGCACGCTCGAATCTTCCACCCTTCAGGGGTCCGCACAAAACGATTCGTATAATAGCCGTACATGACCTGGTTGCTATCACCCGTTTCATTGGGGAGGTGATGGCGCGCTTGTACGTAAGCGACACAGGTGGCCTCATCGCCATCAAGTGTAATCACATGATTCGTGATCATGTGCTGCGTGGCCTTCATCCCGTTAATAGTGCGGCGCGCAAATTCGACCCATTCATCGGCCTTCATTCGCTGCGGCCGCATACCGACAGCGGACGAGAAATCGAGGTCGATCTCATCGCTGAAACAGGTGCGGTATAGTGGCCAGTCGCGCATATCGACACCTGTGGCGTAACGGCATTGCACATCGCTGATAGCGGCGCGGTCGAGCAGAAATTGCAATTGGTTTTCGTTGATTGCCATATAGCAACTTATAGCGCCGCACCGGGAACACTGCCAGTCTTCGCGCTGAACGTTTGAGGGCTCAATGCAGACAACGAATACGGCTCGACGGCAACCGCTTCTGATCTACGACGGCGATTGCCGGTTCTGCATCTATTGGGCTCGCTACTGGCAGAAACTCACCGGTCCCGCAGTGGCTTATGCACCGTACCAGGAAGCCGCGTTGGAGTATCCCGAAATTCCTCTGGCCGCCTTTCAAAAAGCGGTGCAATACATAGCGCCGGATGGGCAGATCGCGAGCGGCGCCGAGGCTGCTTTTCTTACCATAGGTAATGCACCGGGGAAGGGCTTCTGGCTGACCCTTTATCGGCGCTTTCCGGGTTTCGCTGATGTTGCGGAAGCCGTCTATGCTTTTATCGCTTCGCATCGCCACACGCTTTACCGCCCATGCCTGTGGTTGTGGGGGCGCGATTATCAACCGCCGCGTTTCGAACTGGTCTCTTGGCTATTCCTGCGGGCAATCGGATTAATCTATCTTGCAGCCTTTATTTCATTTGGAGTGCAGGCGTTGGGCTTAATCGGCAGCGGCGGAATTCTACCGCTGGCCGAATTCGCCGCAGCGATCCGCAGCCAGATTGGCTTGGAACGCTATTGGCTATTTCCCATGCTGTTTTGGCTGAACCAAGGCGACTTCGCGATTCAAGCAACGTGCTGGGTAGGAGCAGCCGTGTCGCTCCTCTTGATTTTCAACGTCCTCCCCCGCTTATCTTTGCTTTTTCTCTTTGCGGCTTACCTCTCACTCTTTTATGCCGGCCAGATATTCATGGGCTATCAGTGGGATGTGCTCCTGCTCGAATCTGGCTTCCTTGCCCTTCTTCTAAGCATCACGACCAAGCCGGGCATATGGCTATTGCGCTGGCTGCTGTTTCGTTTCATGTTTCTCTCAGGTGCAGTCAAACTTCTGAGCGGCGATCCAACCTGGGCTAATCTCTCCGCGCTTTTTTACCACTTTCAAACGCAGCCGCTTCCGACACCGCTGGCCTGGTACGCCGATCATCTGCCACGGGCAATACTTACAGCATCAACCGCGGTGACTCTCATGATTGAACTGGGATTGCCGTTTCTGATTTTTTGCCCCCGCAGATTGAGGTTTGCCAGCGCGTTCGGCTTTTTGTTGTTACAAGGACTCATCCTGCTTACTGGCAACTATGGCTTTTTCAATCTCCTCGGGATGGCCTTGTGCCTGGTACTGTTTGACGATGCTGCGCTGCACAGAATTATTCCGCAACGCCTGAGCCGGCTCGCGCGGTATCAGGCCGAGGATATTAAGCGCTGGAAAATCGTCTCTTTTGGCACCGGAGCCCTGGCACTGTTGATTGTATTTATCAGTTTGGTCCAACTCGACACTGTCTTTGGTGGACGAATCTCCGGGCCAGCCGCGTGGATCAGTAATGAAATTGCGCCACTGTGTATCGTCAATACTTATGGCTTATTTGCGGTGATGACTACCAGCCGGCCTGAAATCGTTATCGAGGGCTCGGATGACGGCGTTCACTGGCTTGAATACAGCTTTAAGTACAAGCCGGGCGACGTCTTGAGGCGGCCCTCGTGGAACATCCCGCATCAGCCGCGTCTCGACTGGCAGATGTGGTTTGCGGCGCTCGGCACTCCATCGCAAAATCCGTGGTTTGTGCAGTTCCTGCGGCGGTTGCTGCAAAACTCGCCGGTGGTGACGGCGCTGCTCCGAAGCAATCCGTTCCCGCACAAGCCTCCTCTTTATGTACGCGCGTTGCTTTACGATTACCGTTATTCCAGCCCTGAAGAGAAAGAAAAAACCGGGGCATGGTGGGTACGGAAACCGGAAGGAATTTATTTTCCTGCGGTGGCTCTCCAGCCGTAAGTTTACTCCCTGAGACTCTCGTTCAGCGCCCTGCGACTTGGCGCGCGCCGGCAAATTCCAGACATGACCTCTCGCTGAGCACGATCGTTCTCACTAGGGACGCTTGTTTCTCAATTTGGTTTGCCTTCGCACTTCGCATACGGCTGGGAAGGAACAAAACGCAAATACATAAGGAATTTCAATGAAGTCCGGCAGGCATAGAGAGTGCTCTGCTCAGGCCTAAGCTAAGGAGGCTGAAATATGGTACATCCTACGATTCTAGCGATAGTGTCAGGGATTCTGGCCATAGCCGCACTTGCAGCGGTCGATTGGTATGTGTGGAGAGCAGTGAGCGGCTGGGCCTCTTATCGCCAGCCGATCGTTAAGCCGCTTTCCATGCGCGAGTTGGCAGCCACGTCTTGGCGCGGGACGATGATGAACAACAGGGAAGTGACGACGGTTCCTCCTTCGATGGCAGAGGCTACAAACGCCAAGGTGAGAGTCATTGTCCGCAAAGAAGAGCGCCGCTTCGACGAGGTTGCTTAACCCGATTCTGGCCGGCGCGGATGCCTCAGCCGCATTTTATATAGTCAGTTAACCTTTGCCGCGGCACTTTCTAGCTCAGGTGTGGCGCGTTTGATTCAAGCATCAGCGCCGGTATGTGCTTCAACGCCTCGTATACCGGTGCAATAACGAATTCTAGAGACAATCGACTCTGCTGGTGGATCTGTGTATAGCTAGATCAATTGAGGGCCAATGGCTGAACCTGACTTCTATTTCAATCCATTCGATCCAGAGTTTCGCGCAAATCCTTATCCTCATTTTCCGAAACTTCTCGATGGACCTCCCCGTCAGCTCAATCTGTTCATGCCGGCCACGGTAGTCGCCCGATATGCTGATGTGGTCAGGGTGCTACACGATCACGAACACTTCACCGTACGCCGGCCTGAGACTCCTTTACGCCAACGGCTCAACGTCTTCGGCGGAGCGCCTACTATCCTTACGGCTGACCCTCCGGTGCATACTCGGCTGCGAAAGCTGGTGAGCAAGGCCTTCACTCCAAAGCGGGTCCGTGAGCTCGAGGCGCGAATTCGCGAGATCACCGGCGAACTCCTGCTTAATCTTGCTGAGCAGGCTGAATTCGATGCGATGGCGGCGCTCGCCAATCCGTTGCCGGTGATCGTAATTGCAGAACTGCTAGGAGTATCTGCCGCTGATCATGCGCAATTCAAGCAGTGGTCTAATGATCTGATCAGCTCATTCGGTCAGGACGCGGGCGCCGAGCCATCTCCCGCGGGTCTTGCAGCGAGAGAGGCGCTGCATGGTTATCTGGCGGACGCGATTGAGATGCGCCGCGCGAATCCGGCTAACGATCTGATTAGCGCGCTCGTTAGTGCGCGCGACGAATCCGATGCACTGAGCGAAAGTGAATTGCTTGCGTTTGTGGTCTTGTTGCTGTTGGCTGGGAACGAAACAACCACAAA
Organism: Binataceae bacterium (SeqCode); assembly: GCA_035502655.1. Lineage (GTDB taxonomy): Bacteria > Desulfobacterota > Binatia > Binatales > Binataceae > DATJUF01. The sequence continues at coordinate 31,867 of DATJUF010000243.1, read as the reverse complement.
TCTCATAGGCAACGGTCTGTTGGCGCTCTGCCGGTACCCGGACCAGCAACAACGTTTGCGTGAAAATCGCGAACTGGTTCCGAAAGCTGTCGAAGAAATGCTCCGCTACGATCCTCCCGTTCAGATGACCGTGCGAATCCCGACTGTAGCGGTAAATGTAGGTGGCACAGAAATTCCTAGCGGCAGTCTCGCCTTCATCCTGCTCGCCGCGGCTAATCGCGATCCTGCCAAGTTTCCGCACCCGGAGTTATTCGACATTGGACGCGAGCCCAATGAACACGTCGCTTTCGGCGAAGGAATCCACTTCTGCCTTGGAGCACCATTGGCGCGCCTTGAAGGTGCGATTGCAATTGAATCGATCCTGAAGAAATTTCCGCGCCTGCAATTGGCCAAGCCAGATGCCAGGCTCGAATACCGAGGGTCGATGGCGCTGAGAGGTTTGAGTAAACTGCCACTCTCGAGCCGTTAGATATCGGCGGCGCGCCGCTGGGCCAGGCCACGGCGGGCCTCACGGCGCAGGCGACGAGCCCGGCCTTCTTCCTACTTAGGCTTCTAGTAGGATTTTTCTACTGCAAGAAGCTTATGCGCATGAATTGCGGTTTTGCAACGTCGTCTGCTAGTTTCGGATCGCGAATTTATAAGCCGAGCATGCGATAGGAGTTGTTTACAACCCGCGCGGCTATTAGTCCGCGCATAGCCACCTCGCGATTCTTTGTCGCGCCTAACAATCTGAAGCCGTTCGCTAAGGAGACCAGCATGAGTTCCGAGCTTTCCGGCAAAGTTGCCTTGGTGACCGGCAGTGCGTCGGGCATCGGGCGCGCCACAGTTTCGGCCCTGCTCGGCGCGGGAGCCACAGTTGCGGCTTTGGATCGAGATGAAGCTGGCGTTAAGGCTGTCGTGGATCTGGGCGGAGATAGGGCGGCCGCGCTCACCGTCAATCTGGCCGATACGAAGCTGATACACAGCACTGTCGCGCGAGTGATACAGCAATTCGGCCGTATCGATGTCCTGGTTAACTGTGCAGGTATCGCTGGGCGCTTCCAGAGTCTTGTCGATATCGATGAGGAGGCCTGGGATCTCGTGCACACGGTGAATCTAAAGGCCCCTATGCTGCTGATGAAGTACGTCGCGAAGCATATGATTGATCGGGGCGGGGGTGGCCGCATCATCAATGTCAGTTCGAGCTCGGCCTTTCGCGCGCGCAATTCGCCGATTGCGTATGCCGCTTCTAAGGCTGCAATCGTGCAGTTGACGCGGAGCGCCGCGGCTGAGTTGGGACCGCATGACATAAACGTAAATGCAGTCGCGCCGGGTATCACCGCGACCGGGATGACGCGGATATTGGGCGATGCAGACGCTTTGCTGCGCGCCGCTTCGAGCGGACCTCTGGAGAACCTGTTCCATCGCGTCTCGCAGCCTGAAGATGTGGCAGCAGCAATCCTGTTCCTGTGCATGCCAGGCAGCAGGCAGATTACCGGTCAGACGATTCATACCAGCGCAGGCGCAGTCGTATAAGTCTAAAGGCAGGACGAAGAGCCGCAAGGCGGACGGTTCGCAGACTCACCTCCGCACGTAAACGAACCCTATCTTGAGCATCGGCAATGGAGGTTAATACCTTATGAAGCTCTACAACTATTTCCGGTCGTCGGCGAGTTACCGGGTGCGGATCGTCGCGAATCTCAAGAGTCTCAGCTATGAGAATATTTCAATCAATCTGGCGCGTGGCGAATCACGCGCGCCTGCCTACGAGGCGCTTAATCCTCAGGGCCGGGTTCCTGCGCTCGAAGATAATGGCAATGTGATCGGCCAGTCACTGGCGATTTGCGAGTACCTGGAGGAAACCCATCCGCAGCCGCCGATCCTGCCGAGCGACCCGGCGGGACGGGCGCGGGTCCGCGCTATCGCGCTCGCGGTCGCATGCGAGATCCATCCGATCCAGGGTGGGCGCGCGCAAGCCTACCTCGGGCGGGTGTTCCATGCCACCGAAGAGCAGCGCGCGGAATGGAGCCGCTATTGGATGACCGAGGGTTTTCGCTCGATCGAAGCGATGCTGGCGGGTTCGCCGGCGACGGGTCGCTTCTGTCATGGCGATAAGCCGACGCTGGCCGACATTTTCATCGTGCCGCAGGTTTATAACGCAGAACGATCAGGCGTGGAGATGGCCGCTTTCCCAACCATTCGCCGGATCTGCGCCGAATGCAGCAAGGTCGAGGCTTTCGAGAAAGCGCGTCCAGAGCATCAGCCGGACGCCGCGTAAGAAAATCTGCGGAGCTGCATAACTACTAAACCAGGCTCGGAAACTTAGCCGGCCAAGTGTAAGCAACGCTCGCTCGCGAAGATACAACGTCACCCGCCGGGTTGAAGGATTCGGCTAGGCGAAATGCGGCATTACCTTAGCGGCGAACAGCTCCATACTACGCAGGACCTGTTGATGCGGCACTTGGCCGCCCGGATTGAACCAGCAGATCACGCGGCCCATCTTGAAATCCTCGCGGTAACCTTGCAGCCGCTCAATGCATGCCTCGGGAGTGTCGAAGATCGCCATCCGCTCGCATACCTGCTCGTAGGTCATGCTTGCGAGACGTTCCAGCGTCTGCTTGAGGCGCACCGTGGCGTCCGGTTGCGATCCGCTGGATCGCGAGGCGCCCGGCAGCGGAGCTCCCGATCCAAACAACGAGGTGGCTGTGCTCAGGAAATACTTGATGCTCGGTTCCATTTCGCGCCGCACTTGAGCGGCGCTCGTGCCAACGTAGAGCGGCATCAGAATCGAGACGTCCTCCGGGCCAGCAGCGGGATGACAGGCGGCCTTGCGCGCTTCACGGTACGTCACCAGGAAGCGCTTGATTCGGTGAAATGGATTGACCTGCGACGCAGCGCAGATCGGCAGGCCCATCCGGCCCATGACCTCGAATGTCTCCTCGCTGTTAGTCGCAACGCGGATCGGTGGATGCGGCTGCTGGACCGGCTTGGGCACGACGGAGATGCGCTCTAAATCGAAAAAGCGGCCATGGTAAGAAAACCCATCACTGGTCCATGCTTGACGGATTATCTCTAAACCCTCAATGAAACGGTCCCGATTTTCGGCAATCGGAATACCGAAGCCCCGGAAATGCTTGGGAATCGCCCCGCGGCCGATGCCAAACTCGACACGGCCATTACTGATGACGTCGAGCGTTGCAATTTCCTCAGCCACGCGCAGAGGATGCGATAGCGGCAGCAGGATAATCCCGATACCGAGGCGGAGCGTACGTGTGCGCTCAGCAATCGCCGCGAGCATCAGCAGCGGCGAGGGCATGATCGAGAGGCTGGCGTTGAAATGCTGTTCGACCGGCCATACGGACTCGAAACCCAGGCCCTCGGCGTGCACTGCCTGCTCAATCGTGTCGCGATAACGCTGGACCGGCGATTGGTCAGCGGTGCATGGGAGTTGATAGTGAAGCCCGAATTTCATTAAACCGCCGGCCTCCTGCCTGATGTTTCAAAAGCCTGCGTCGGAGCGCGTCCCGCCTTCGCGGAACGCCTCTCACCGGGTTTTACCGCGACGAGGATTTGTTCATTGTAAGCGCGCGAATCACCTGCTCGATGACGGCGTCACCCTTCGCACGAATCTCCTCGTCAGTGGCGTCCTGAATCGGATGAGGGACAAAGACCCGCGGCGCTTCAGGCAAGCCCAGCGCGGATGATTGAGCCTCGGCGGCATCGACAAACACGTCGGTGGCGATCACGACCGTGGGTTTGCCGTTATTCTCGAACCATACTGTGTCGTGCAAACTGCACGTTATGCAGCCCCCTCAATCGGCGAGGCCTTCGATAACGAAGTCGCACTCCTTCAGCATCTGCTGGCGTAGTTCGTCAGCGGCGGGCCGGGCCGGCGTCAGCTTGCGATAATGTTTGACTTCGACGTTGGGCAGCAGCTCATTCAGGCGCTGCTGCACATGCTTAAGCATCACGTCGCCACGCGCCTTGTTGATGTCGAGCAGCCCGACGGTGCCCATCACGCCCTCGGGACGGGGAGCCAGCGAGCGCCGGACCGGAACGCGTTCGTCGGTAGGGTCAAGAATTCTCATCAGACGGCCTCCTCGATTTTGCGGCTGACCGGCACCGATACGGACGCGTCCCCGAAGCCATTGATGACCGAGGACCATTTTCCGGCGGGACCGCCAGCAACGATTATGTGAATATTTTTCGGACTCTTGAACTTGGGCATCAGGCGGTTGAGTTGCTCAGGTGTACGGCCACGCTCAAGCGCCACCTGCTCAGGCATCGCGCCGAGCCCTCCATAATCTTCAGTCGGCAATAACTCACGCAACGGGCGCGAGGTGATCTCCTGAATACGGTTGCGCACGTCGTCTTTGCTCCAGCGGTCGCGCCAGAGCGTATCGGCATGCTCGGGGGAGATTACGAGTAGCGCGTCGCCGACCCTATGGGTCTTCGGGTGCCATCCGCATTCCATCCCGAGTCCGAGGCTGCCCGCCAGCGAACGTGCGGTGCGCGAAGTCTGATCGGCAATTTGATGGGGCGAGCCTTCGAGCTGAAAGAGCGTAACAACGCTATCGTTGCGGTCAAAGCCGCGCTCGGCGTGTAGTGGCTCCCAGGGACTGCGCTCCTCGAATTCGGGGTAGCAGGCGCCGTACTTGGCGGGCGAACCCAGCGCCGCGCGCTCGATCTCACCAGGCCGGAGTCCGCCGAGGTTACGCAGGATCAGCTTGATCGCGCGGCCAATCGTGGCGTTGGCGCGATTGCCATGGCCGAGTACGTTGATTCCCATGTTCATGCCGATACGATTGCGGATCGGCCCATTGACCACGATCACCGGCGAGGGACCATAAGTCGAGACGAGCGCATGCGCGTTGAACTCATGCGAGCAGAGCGCTTCGGTGGCGGCGATTACGACCGGCATATACTCGGGCTTGCAACCAGCCATCACCGCGTTAATCGCGATTTTCTCGATCGTCACCGGGGCGTAATTGGGCGCGCAGGTACCGGCAACCTCCTGCGGGCTGCGGCGCGTCCCGGCGAGCATCCGGATAACTCGTTCCGGCGTAGGCGGGATCACCGGAAGCCCGTCGGTAAGGCCTTGATCGAACATGAACTCGAACGGGTCGTCGCGCTCAGCGATCTCGATCTGCCGAGCGCGCAGTGGACTGCCCTCAGCTTCTGCTGCCAGACGCTCGAAAATACCAGGCTCGACGGACTTTGAACCGCATCCGGGACGGAGCGCCGGAAGTTTGTCCCATTCGATCCCGGGAGGCGGCAGATTCGTAAGTTGCGATAGGCGGGCGATCAGGTCCTGCCAGTCGCCCTTATGAAAGGCTTCCCAGCGTACGATTTCGCCGCCCGATTCGCCGGCGAGAATGATCGTCGGAACAATCTGGACCTTATAGTTGAAGGAGACTTTGAGTCCGGTGTCATCGAGGATTGGAACCGTCAACTGATAACGGTCACGGAGCTTTTGATTGTCCTCCTGGCCGGCCACCCATACATCGATCACGCCGCCGTAAGCGCGATAAACCGCTTCGATCACTGGCATTGAGAGATGGCAGGTCTCGCATTCTTCGCGGACAAAGCACAGCAGAGTCACTTTGCCATTCGGAAAGATGCGTGCCGTTCCATCGAGATCGTTGAGAGAAAACGCCGCTAGCGAGGCCATCGCATCAGTGCTCCACCGGTGGAAGTGAGTTGGCAACGGCCGCGCGAAGCGGCACGTTTTGCTTTTCCATCACAGTCTGAAAGACCTCATAGTAGTGCCATCCGGCGATACGATAGCGGCCCAGGACAAAAGTCGGAGTTTTGGTAACACCCGCATCATGCGCCAGTTGCAGAGCGTCGTGAACGCGCTTGCGATAGCGCTGCGCCGAGAGCGCCCGGCCGAGTTCCTCGCTATCGAGGCCAGCTTTTTCGGCAGCGGCCTGCAGCGTCGCGAATTGCGCGATATCGCGCCCTTCGATCCACAATGACTCGAATACCGCCGTCTTGAAGGGTAGCGCGAGCCCATGGTCCTGGGCGAATTCCAGTGCCTCGAAGGCAAACAGGCTGAATTGGATGCGATCGGGAAAGTGCATCCGGTCAGTACGTTCGGGCGCCATTTCCTTAAGCCATGCGAGCGTTTGCGCGCGGCGGCCGGCTGTTGCAGCGGATGGAATCGGCGCCCCGGCGGGTGGCACTTCCGGATGCAGCCAATGGGGGCGCCAAAGCAATTCGATATTATAGTCGCGCATCAGATCGTCCATCTGGTCGAGCGCGATATAGGAATATGGGCAAATGAAGTCGGCAAAGACGACTACAGGCAACGGAGCGGTGGCATTTTCGTTTAGCATAAGAGCCTCCGCTATTAAACTAAATCGCGCGCTCGATGGCTTCTGCCGCGGCAACTGATAAGCGGTCGCCAGTCAGGCCACCTTCGCATGCGTCGTTGTCGAACGCCAGCAGCATCAAAGTGGCGCTCTCTCGCCCGGCTTCCATGGGAGTGATGGTGCTCACATCATCAGAATCATGGCGTACGTAGCGGAGGCCGGGAGGAAGCAGCGTGCGGCCTGAAACTGACGCAGAGCCGGCCAGCACCAGTTCGTAGCGGCCATACGGCGCGGGCGGAAGATTCAAGCAGGCGTGCGGCGGACATTCGAGTATTACGGCATAAGGTCCGGATGACGGTGGAATCAGCGGCTTGCAGCGCACGCCTCGAAACTCGGGCTGGTTTATCCAATCGGTAGCAGCCGCAGAGCCATAGAAATGGCGTCCTTTAAGATTGATTTGGCGTCGCGCGTCATGATCGGCCATGCTGATCAGGCCGCCCTGTTTGGGATGCAGCACCAGCATGTCGTGACTGTCGCCAACAGCGAACGGCCCGTAGGGGAAATTGTGGTCCGTATAATGGACTGCGATTGCCCGCAGTTTCATCGTCGATTTGGGGAAATCCATTCGGCCATTGAGGAGCAACTGAAACTGCGAGGTCAAATGCATGTGCGCAAAGACCGAAGGGCATGGATCGAAGCGGAAGCGCAAAGCCTCGGGACCGCCGTCCGCGCCGTTCATAAGTACCTGGCACTTGAACGTGATGCCTGCGATCCGCCCCTCGCGCCACGGAATCACGTCCGGCTCAACGATGTATTCGTCCACCACCTGATCCGGTCTATAGCATAATGGCTGGACAGCCACCTACCGCTTCACCAGAAGCGGCGGCCATGGCTTCAAAGATTAGAATCAATATCTAGCCGCGACGCTTGATCGCGTGAATCGCGGTAGCGCATGGCCAACTTTGACGATAACGATTTCAGAAAGGCAAAAACTCAGCCCAGCACCTAGAATCTGTCCTTTAGCTCCCGCGTCTTCGCAAATATCGCGACCGGATCATCGCCAATCGCCGGCGCAACTTTTCTTAGATTCGACCGCAACTCGGGACTATCCGTCCGTAGAAATGGATTGATCAGCTTCTCTTCTTCAATCGTCGATGGCACTGTAAAATGCCCCGCTGCTCGCTGCTTGACCGCCCACTCATGCTTCGCCTTGAGCTCTGCATTGTTTGGTTCGAGCGTCAGCGCGAAGCGCAAATTCTTCTCAGTATATTCGTGTCCGCAGTAAATCTTTGTACTATCCGGCAGCTCAGCCAGCTTGTTGAGCGACGCGACCATCGTTTCGGCTTTGCCTTCAAACACCCGGCCGCATCCCCCGATAAATAATGTATCGCCTGTGAATACTGCTTCCAGCCGCGGAAAGTAGTATGCGATATGCCCATTCGTATGCGCCGGAATCCCAATCACGCGCCCCTTCAACTCGCCAATCTCGACCGTGCTGCCATCATCGACTTCATCAGTCTGCGCCGGTATCCGCCCATTCTCGCCGCGTGCGCCATAGACACGCAGCCCTCGCACCGCCTTGACCAAATCCTCATTCCCGCCGACATGATCGAAATGGTAATGGGTCGGCAGCACTGCTACCAACTTCAATCCATTACGCTTGACTTCGTCGAGTACTTTGCCCGCCTCCGAACAGTCCACCACCCCGCATTGCTTACTCGCTTCGTCTACAACTAGATACGCGTAATTGTCCGATAACTGCGAAACTGGAATGATAGTCATGGTTCCTTCCTCTTAGGCAAATCTTAGAGAGCCAGGCTGGCTTCGATCCTGGCTTAACTGGAAAGCCGCTTCTAAAGACCGGTGATATTGTAACCCATATCTACGTACACCGTCTGACCCGTCACACCGCTCGATATGTCGCTCAGCAGCACCGCCGCCATCTTGCCCGCTTCCTCTGGACGCATTGCGCGCTTGAGCGGCGACCGTTCTTCGACTTCATGCGCCATCGAATGGAAATCCCGTATCGCCGACGATGCCAGCGTCCGCGCCGGCGCCGCGCTCAGCGCATTAACTCTTATATTCTTCGCCCCCAGATCGAGCGCCAGATAACGCACGCATGCCTCCAGCGCCGCCTTCGCCACGCCCATTACGTTGTAATTCTGGATCGCGCGCACTGCGCCTAGGTAGCTCAGCGTGACGATCGCTCCACCGCCGCGGGCCTCCATCAACGGTTCCGCGGCCCGCGCCAATGCCACCAGCGAATACGCACTGATCTCGATCGCCTTCGAGAAATTAGTCCGGCTGACCGTCAGAAACCGATCGCGCAAATCCTCGCGCTCTGCGAACGCCACCGCATGCACCAGCATGTCGATTCCGCCGGTTTCCTTGAGTCGTGCGAACACCGCAGCGATTTGCTCCTCGCTGCCGACGTCGAGTTCGCCAACCACTTCCGCGCCAATCGTCTCGGCCAGCGGACGCACCCGCTTTTCGAGTATCTCTCCCTGGTAGGTCAGCGCGATTGCCGCGCCTTGCGCATGCAACTCCTGCGCGATCGCCCACGCCAGGCTTTTGTCGTTCGCTACCCCTACGATCAGTGCGCGCTTGCCATCCGCGATTCCCATCCAGTCCAGCTCCTACAAACGGCAATCTTGGCTAGCACGGTTCCAGCCTGTCTCAGTCGCAAGACCCGGAGAGGGCTGGCGGAAACCCTCCCGCCTCCCTCTGGCTGGCGAGAGAAAATAAGACCGGCATTATGCTAGCGCTGCCGCGTCATCATACCTCAATCTGTTGTGAAAATGCCCGATCTGCCAAACGCGCGAATCCGCGCCGTGTCACACCCGGACCTTCATCCCGTCCTGCGCCATCTCAAGCTTGATGTCCCCGATCCGGTCCAGCACCTCGCGCCCGATGTGAGTTAGGATCATCCGTCCCACATTAAATTGGTCACGATTAGCCGAAAGCAGTGGGTAGTTCATGTGAAAATCCAGGTCGGTGCTGTCAAAATAGGTGCATTCGCACAAAAAAAGGTCCGCTCCGGCGCTAAAGCTGACCATCTGATCGGTCCATCCACTATCGCCCGAGAATACCACCGTCCGATTATTCACTCCCAAACGCAGCGCCAGCGACGCCTCCGGTGGCTTCATATGGGGCGTACGCATCGCCGCCAGCCGTATCGGCCCGACCTTAAGATCGCAGCCTGGCTCCAGAACCACGAACTTCAGCCGCCCCACTAGCTTCGGCAAATCCGGCTTGGTGCCCGGAAACATCGTATTGAACAACCGCCAGGTCCGCTCCTCAATATGGCGAGGGCCTGCTATAACCAACTTGGTCGAACGCGGGCTTTCGTAAACGTATTCCAGCAGCAAAAACGGCAGTCCGCCAAAATGGTCCCCATGCAGATGGCTAACCAAAATGATGTCAACATCCGAAGGCTTGAAACCGCCGCGCTTCATTGCACACAATGCCGTAGGGCCCGGATCCATCAAAATCTTGCTATCCGCGGCCTCGATCATATAGCCCGACTGAAAACGCCCATGACTCGCGAACGCATCGCCTGTTCCCAGGAAGGTTAGCTCGAGACCGCCTTCTACCGATGGCGAATTGCGCATAGGCATTGTTAATAGCATCGTATTATCGCAAAACCTAGTCTGGAGTAGCGCAATGAAGCGTATTAAAGTCGGTGTTGGGTTTGGGCTCTTCCGTCTCGGCATGCCGGAATCTGACACCATTGTCCGTGTCGCCGAGCGCGCCGAAGAATGGGGCCTTGATTCCTTCTGGCTGTCCGATCATCTGCTCGCACCCTCTCCCGAACTCGATGTCGTCGCGACTCTCGCCCTGCTCGCCTCCCGCACCTCGCGCATCCGCCTCGGCCCGAGCGTTTTCCTGCTGAATCTTCGCCACCCGCTGGTTGCCGCCAAGTCCTTTGCGACCCTCGACTATCTGTCGAAGGGCCGCATCGTGATGGCCGTCGGGACGGGCGCCAACCTGGACGATTACGCCGCCGTCGGCATTCCCACCGAAGGCCGCGGCCGCCGCCTCGACGAGGGCATAATGATTCTTCGCAAAGTCTGGACCGAACCTAAAGCCAGCTTTCACGGCAAGTATTTCAATTTCGACAATGTCTCGATTGAGCCCCGCCCCGTCGCTCGCACCAACAATGACCACGGCACCATCGACCTATGGGTGGGCGGCAAATCCGACGCCGCCCTGAAACGTACCGGGCGATTCGCCGACGGCTATTTCGCCTCGTTCCAGAGCCCCGCCGAATTCGCCGCCAATATGGCCACCGTGCGCCGCTATGCTTCGGAGGCGGGCCGCGTCAACGCTCACATCGAGGCCGGCCTCATCTTTCTTTGCCGTCTCGGTCCATCGCGCGAACGCGCAATGGAAGACATGCAGCCCGTGCTGAAGTCGCTCGGGCCCAACGCCAGCGCTTTCGCCAAAGGCACGATTTACGGTTCACCCGAGGACATCATCGCGCGCCTCGACGAGTATATCCACGTCGGCCTCGACAAGTTCGTGTTATGGCCCGTGGCCGAGCCTTCCGCCTGGGCCGCACAAAATGAGCTTATCGGCCGCGAAGTCGCCAGCTATTATATCAATGCTGCCAGGGCCGCTTAGCCCTCTCTTTCAAGGCCGATCTTAATCCCTCTCCCTGATAAGGGAGGTTAGGTGGGAGACGCCTGGATCGAGCCGCCTATGGTCTAGGTGTGTCCAAAGATGGAGCTGGAGCGTCTTAAAACTCGGAAGCCGAAAAACTGATCAAGAGTGTTTTCAACCTATGCGCCTGAACCTGATTGCCGCCTCCGTGGCCATTGCCCTCGCTATCCCTCTCTTCGCCGCCAAGGCACACGCCGCCCGATGTGATTGCGAATGCACTAACGAATACCGCTCCGATATCAACTTCTGCCAGACTGTCGCCGGCATCGATCGCCTCGACAACGATCGGTCATGTTTTCAAAATGCGCGCGATGACTATCGTACCTGCGTTGACGACTGCTCAGATCCCCTCGGCCTCACCTTGAAATAACCACGCCGATCACCGATCAATCCCCTTCGTCTTCCTGCAGCATCGCCGACGGCAGCACCCGTTCGTCCAACTCTTCGAGGAACCGCGATGGGCGCCCCATCACGAAGCCCAGCGCCCGGTCGAACATATGAATCGGGTACGTAAGGTATAGCTCATCCCTCGCCCGCGTACTCGCGACGTACATCAGCCGCCGCTCCTCTTCCAGATCGTCTGGGCTGACGCTCATCGGTCCCGGAAAGCGCCCATCCGCCGCCCAGATCACGAACACCGCGCGCCACTCAAGCCCCTTTGCCGAGTGAATCGTGCTAAGCGTTACGTACCCCTCGTCTTCATCGACTGCCAGAATATCCCCGATTGAATCGGTCGGCGGCTCCAGCGCCATATCCGCCAGCATCGCTTCTAGGCTCCGGTAACGCTCCGCCAGATTCTGAAAATGCTCCAGGTCGCGTTCACGCTTCGGATAATCGTCCGCATACGCCTCGCGCATGATCGGCAGGTAGTATTCCACCACCTCAGTCAGTTGCTCCGCGGGCCGCATTTGCTTGACCCTCAGACCGCCGAGCATCGCCGCCAGCCGCGCACATCCAGCCGCCGCGCCCTGGCCGCGTCCCGTCATCTGCGCGCTCAGTTCGGCCAGACGATTCTCTGGCTCCGCCACCTGCACGATCTGCTCAATCAGCCGCTCCGCCCGCCGATTCCCAATCCCCTCGATCAAAACCAGCACCCGCATCCATGACACCGCATCAGCCGGATTCGCAATCACCCGCAGATGGGCCAGTACGTCCTTGATATGCGCCGTTTCGATAAACTTGAAGCCGCCGCGCTTGATAAACGGGATATTCCTCCGCTGCAGTTCCAGCTCCAGATCAAACGCATGAAAGCTTGAGCGGAATAGCACTGCGATTTGATCCAGTCCCATCCCGTCCTCGCGCAATTCGAGAATCCGCTGCGCCACGAAGCGCGACTGCATGTTCTCGTCCCGCGCCCGCACGAGTATCGGCCGCAAGTCGCCGCGCCGCTGCGTAAACAGCGCCTTGGTGTATTTTTCGCTCGCGCGCATGATTACTTCATTCGCTACATCGAGAATCCCTTGCAGCGAACGGTAATTCTCTTCCAGCTTGATTATCCGCGTATCGCTGAACAGTGCCGGAAACTCCATGATATTGCGGAAATCAGCCCCCCTGAACGAATAGATCGACTGCGCATCATCGCCCACCGCCATCACATTCCGATGGGTCATCGCGAGCAGTTTCACCAGTTCGGCCTGGATCCGATTCGTATCCTGGTACTCGTCGATCATCATGTACCGATACGTCTCCGATAGCCGGCGCCGCATCCCCTCGTCCCGCGTCAGCACTTCCGCCAGCCGGTAGAGCAAATCGTCATAGTCAAGCAGCCCGCGCTCGCGCTTGTAAGCCTCGTACTTTTCCGCGAGCTCCAGAATCTCCGCCTCATACTCGATCAGATGCGGAAAGTCGTTCTCCAATTCGTCAGCCAGGGCGCGCGATTTGTTCCGCGCCATACTGATCGCTTCCGCAATCGTGCCCTTTTTTGGGAATCGCCGCTCCTTCGACGCCAATCCCATCCGCGTCCGCAGCAGATTGACTACGTCCTCCATATCCGAGCGGTCCAGTATCGTGAAATTAGGCTGGATCCCGATCGCCGACCCGTGCCGGCGCAAAATCACATTGGCGAACGAATGGAATGTGCCTCCCGCCACTTGCCGCCCGGCCTCCCCCACCAGCTCTTCGACTCGCCGCAGCATCTCCTGCGCCGCCCGCCGCGTGAAGGTCATCAGCAGGATCGCCCCCGGTGGCACGCCGCTCTCGATCAGCCGTGCCACCCGGTAAATTAGCGTCCGCGTCTTGCCTGATCCGGCCCCCGCCACGACCAGCAGCGGACCCTCCCGATGGGTCACGGCAGCAAGCTGGGCCGCATTCAGCACTTCTGCATATTTGATTTTATAGGCGGATTCGTCCGCCTCGGCTGGCGCTCGTTTGAGGCGAATTATCTGTTCGGCCACGATTCGCGGATTCTAGCACGCTCCGCCGCGCCAGCACTTATTCGCCAGGCGGACTCTTGATCCCGTATTGCTGAATTTGCTGATAGAGACCGTCGAAACTGATCGCTGGCGTCCCGCTTTGACCCGCCTGGTACTCCGGTTCCACTTGCGGTTCGGCTTCCTGTGGCTGCGCTTGATAGGCTGACTGCGGCGCCGTCATCGTCGCCAGTTCCGGCTTGACCACCAGCCGATCATCGATAGTTGGCGCCGGGTTTCCTAGATACGCGATCGCCTTCCGTTCTGCATCGGCTTTGCCTTGATCCGTCGCCACGTAGCCGTACAGCAACACTGTCCGTCCGCCGCTGTTCTCTTTGATTACCTGCGCACCCACCAGCGGCAGCCGGTGCTGCTTCAGATACGCGGTCAGCGCCTGGCTAGCCGCCTGATCGACATTCACCGCTCGCGCGACCGATTGCAGCGGACCGCCCAGCGCCAACGCGATCACCGCGGTGCCGAGCAACATCCGCACGCCGGTCCGTAACACGCCGATTCCTCGCACATCGGACCTTCGAACGCACGCCCGGCTTTCTGCCCCGCGCCGCCCCCCGCAATTCCGCTTTACAGCCTCCATCTCCTCACATCATAGTTCACCGCCACCCCCCGCTCCATCGCTGCAAACCGCCTCTTGTCCGCGCTTACCGCCCCTCAATGATCTGAACTGGCAATGACACACCTGCCTCCGTATAACCTTCTCCATGCGTTCAATTCTTCTTCATGCCGCCGTCCCCTTCATCGCCGCTTTCGTCCTTGCAATGGCCATCGGATGCGCCACGCAGGAAACCCCGACCCAACGAGCGGAGCGCATTGAGCCATTGCTTTCGGCGGCGGGTTTCCACATGACGCCCGCTTCCACCCCGTTGCAGCAAAACGCCCTCAAAACCATGACCCCGCTCAAAGTCCGTTATTATCCCTACAAGGGTAAGCTGCATTACTGGTTCGCCGATCCGGACTACTGCGATTGCCTCTTCATCGGCAACCAAACTGCCTATGATCGTTATGAGAAAATCCGTATTCAGCAGCAGGACGTCAAGGCCGAGGAGCGCTCTGCCGAGTTGAACGAGGAGGCTGCCCAGCAAGAGCAGATGGACTGGACGCTATGGCCGGGACCCTTCTTCTACTAATCTGACGCCGTACATTCAGTGGCTCGCGCCGATTAAACTTTCGCGCGAACCTTACCCGAGGGGACGAGCAGCAATGGATCGCAAGGAATATCTCAAGGCCGTGAATAAATTCATGTACCAGGGCGAAGTCTTAGGCGAAGCTATTTTAGCCTGTTATGTCGCTTTGGAAGAGGATCCTGATCGGCGCTACAAGTGGGGCACGGTTCTCCAGCTCGAAACTGAAACCAAGGCACGCTTGCGGCCGTTTTTAACCCAGCTCGGCTTGAGTATCGCGCAGGACGATATGCGCCAGGCCGTTGCCGATTTCGCACGAAGCTTCGCATCCAAGTCGTGGCCCGATCATATGCGCGAACTCGCTGGCATCACTGCGGTGTATCTCGACAAGTTTCGCACCATCGAAGCAGCCGCTCCCGCCAATGAGCGCGAAGTAACGCATTCGATGGTCGTGCACGAAGCGGCGATTAAAAAGTTCGCCGAACTGGAACTTGCTGGCGATACCGCCAATTCTTTGAATGACGTGATCGCCCAGCTTCGATATCCACTCGCCCGGCCAGCTTGATTTCCAGCTATCGCACTGCCCGGCTATTTCCCGATATTGATCGCGCTGATCTGAACGATCTCTTTCGCCACTACCTCCTTGGGCAATGGCGCATAGTACAATGGCGCCGCATATTGCTGCCCGTCGGTCAGCGCCCACTTGAGAAACTTGACGATCGCTTGCCCGGCGGCGTCGTCGCTTTGATTCTTGTAGACCAGCAGCCACGTGAACGACGAAATCGGGTACGTGTCTGCGCCCGGCTCATCCGTAATCGATACGCGGAAGTCCGGCGGCATGGTCGCGGCCGCAGCAGCCGCCGCGGCCGTTACGCCCGCCAGGCTCGCATCAACCCATTCCCGATTCCGATTCTGCAACTCGGCGAATGCAATGTGATTCGCAAATGCATACGTCAGTTCGCAGTACCCTATCGCACCCGGCGTTTGCTGGACCAGGGCCGACACACCTTCACTGCCCTTCCCACCCAGTCCGACGGGCCATTTCAGCGAGGTGCCCTTGCCGACGGTTTGCTTGAAGTCGGGGCTGACCTTGCTCAGATAGTCGGAAAAAATGAATGTCGTGCCGCTGCCATCCGAGCGATGCACCGTCACGATAGCCATATCCGGCATAGTCACTCCCGGGTTCAGCTTCGCGATCTCCGGGTCCGACCACTTTGCAACCTTGCCAAGGTAAATGTCGGCTATCGCCGTACCCGTCAGCCGGATCTTCTGCTCCACGTCCGGCAGGTTGTACATCAGCACGACCGCACCCAGCACCGACGGGAAATGCAACACCGGCTCCGGCATCGCGGCTTCCTGCTTGTCCGTCAGCGGCGCGTCGCTTGCACCGATCTGAACGGTCTTGTTCTTCAGCATCATGATCCCGCCGCCGGACCCAATCGACTGATAGTTGAAGCGCACCCCCGGATCGGCTTTGGCATATAGGTCAAACCACTTTGAGTAGATTGGGTAGCCAAAGGTCGATCCGGCCGCGTTGATCAGCATCTGGCTATGCGCGATTCCGCCGGTCACGATCGCCAGCACCATCAGTCCGAGTTGCAGCAGTCTCTTGGTCATTCGTTTCCTTCCTTGGCCTGGGGACATGCTCGGGCACAAGTGCCTTCGAGCGGCGCGCCGTTTTACCCGATTCGGATTACCTGTTCTTTAGGCAGAGATTGCTTGAGCATGAAGCTGGGATCGCTTTGGCACGCAGTTGGCTGCTTCGTCTTGCTTGCTAATCACAGACTTCCTATCTCATTGGCGCATTTGGATTCAATTAGCCGTATTTGGCAGGACTCTAATCGCCTTCAACATCATTAATGCTCACCCGATTTCGAGCCACGAGTTGATATTGTAGCGCACCAAACCGTCGCGGGCTGCGATAGCGGAGCGCATAGCGCGAACCTGCGGCATTACCCCAATCGATTTATTTGGTAACGGCGGCCAAGGCTTCGGCAAAGCGGCTAAAGTTGTGCCGCCCAACACTCTTGCGTGATGGCTGCGAAAGAAGAGTGCGATGAGGCCGTATTGCCTGGCACGCGGGCCACAGTCCATCGCACAGCGTGCATCGCGGTGTCGCGCGTAGGCTCTCAAATCCCTGCGCGAGCCGCTAATCAGTAGCCATTATCTACCCGCAGTCGAGCCGTTGAAAAACCGACGCTTACTACCCGGAAATTAGCCGAGAGCGTCTTCATCTCCTACCCAGGCTTTTCTATAATTCTCCCCTCGAAGGCCGAACCCATGTCTCGCGCGTTCTACGTTCGCCGTTATGTTCGTTTCGATCCGGGTTCTCGGCCAGCGAGCGAAGGCGCCGGCCAGCTGGCCGTAATTTCAGCCTCCGGTATCTCGGTCGTACGGCCGCGGCTGGCTGCGCCGTCAGGCCGCCTTCGCTGACGAGCCAATTACGGCGTGTCCAAAGTAGCGTTCCCGCTCCTTTGAGACCCTCCGTCCGCGCCTGAGGCTTTCGCGCAGAGCTTCTGCGTTGATCCCGATTGCTCCACAAATGTTCTCAAAGCAAAAAGGTCCATCAACGCCTTTGCCATAGATCCAAGTGTATACTTCGTGAAATTCCAACCGTTTGCGATGATCGCGCGCACTCTCTGTTTTGTAGAAAATGCTCAACGCGTCCAGCAGTACAGCAACCATCAAAGCCCGCTCACCCTGAAAATCCGGCCGCCCGCTGTTCTCTCCTCCACTTATCCCGCCCAACAGCATTTCATTCCAACCGGCTTTCACTTGCTCTAACCTCGCTTCTGGACTTTTGGCGTTCTTTTTTGAATCGCACTTGCGCTCACCGTGGCTTTTGTTACTGGCTCTCGGTCACGGCGGCTACTAGCCGACTCATTGTTGCGAGCAGCACGTTTTGTGCCGTTATCCTATTAGGCTAGATCGCATTCGCCACTAACCTTTCGGCAGGCATCATTTGCCCGCTTTCGCCTCATCAAATGACGACCTGCGTGGCTCGGCATGACAATCGCTAACCTTAGCCTTGAAGTTGCATCATCTGACGCACCAATGTTCCGCCATCAACTTTAAGAAATTTAGACAAAGCCGCAGGAGGTAACGAATAATGAGCGAATTTGTCAGTGATTTAAAAACCATCCGGGAACGCGCGCGTGCTCATATGGAGCAAGGTGCCGTCACCCAGAACTACAAAGCCGACATCAACAAGGTTCTGAAAGTGCTGAACGAAGTTCTTGCCACCGAAATCGTTTGCACGCTCCGCTACCGGCGTCATTATCACACCGCCGCAGGCCTTAATTCTGAAGGCGCCAAAGCTGAATTTCTCCAGCATGCCAACGAAGAACAGCAGCACGCCGACTGGGTCGCTACGCGTATCACTCAGCTCAATGGCGAGCCGAATTTCAATCCAGAGGGCCTGAGCTCACGATCGCACTCCGAGTACGCCGAGGGCAAAGATCTCGTCTCAATGATCAAGGAAGATCTTTATGCGGAACGCATCGCCATTGAGTCCTACTCCGAGATTGTCCGTTGGCTCGGCAGTGACGATCCGACCACGCGAAAGTTGATTGAGGACATTCTTAAGGTCGAAGAGGATCACGCCGACGACATGAAGACTTTGCTCGAAAAAATGAGCTGACTTCTCATCACCTCGCAGGCATCTGGCTTCTTTTAAGTGCCGGATGCCTTTCCCTTTGTTTGCGCCGCCTTAGTCATTACGCTTTCTGATTAAACTCTCAAGTATTGGCACAGCGAATGCTCCTTTTCGTCACAGTGTTCGCTAGCCATCGTGCTGGCAACCTAAGCGTGCCTTCAGAGCCCGCTTGAAATCCGTACATTAAACAGGAGCTTTACCATATGCGTTCTATCCGTCGAACTCTACTTTTAGCCATTGCACTGACTATCCCTGGATTCATCGGTGGATGTTTCTACAGCCACACCATCGATAAAACTCCTCCTGCTGTGGTTACCACTACGCCTGAGAGTTCCTCCACCACGACCACTACTACTACTAGCGAGCCCCCTGTCGTCCAGCGCCGCTCGACTACCACTACCTATTCGAACTCTTCTACTTATCCCAATCCTTGAGCTTCTATCACTTCGATTAGATTATGGTGGCGGCGGTGCGTTTTGCCGCCGCTTAATCATTCTCACTCCCGGACTTGCGTGCATGAAGGGTTTCTTCCAAATCTAGCGAGACAGTTCCGCTTCAAAACTTCTGCCTGGGCCTGCATATATTCTGGCAAACGCAAGTCTCATAATTCAGGCAAGTCGCTCAAGAGCCGCGTGCCATGGTACGATTGGTCCTTTCGGAAACGCAGAAGGCGGATGTAGACCGCCTCGCCGCAGGAGGCCCGAATCACGCGCCGAATTTCAAAACATACGCTGAATAGTGTTGGCGGGATTTCTTCGATTTTCCGAGGCTGGGCCTGATGGCGCAGGAAACTCCGTTTTGATACACAGCGCGGGCGCTACGGCCCGCGCTGTGTGCTTCTTTTAGTTGCTCCACCCGAATTGCAGGACGCGGAGATTTATCTTGCGCGCTGCTGTCTCTTTCTCAGGGTCGCTCCATGGTTCAGTGATTGCTGGCGCCACTTCGACCCGCCGCATAACAATCAGTAGTGTCGCATCCGTGCTCAAGGCCTTTAGCTTGTACTCTTCCGCTTCATCCCGATCGCCGAAGCAGTGCACGGATTCTATAGTTGATGCTTCGCCAGCGATCGCCCGCCGGCTGATTGTGACTTCCCAGAATGGCGGCTTCATTGGCGTCACGTCCAAAGTCAGCCGAATAATCTTCGGCCTGCAATCAAGCTGATCAGGAATAGCACAATGAAAATCCCGAACAGGATCCTGGCTATCTCCACCGACGCCCCGGCGATTCCGCCAAAGCCGAAAATACCCGCGACTATTGCAACTACTAGAAAGACTAATGCCCAATACAGCATTACTTTCAGGTCTCCTTACGAAATTTATGCAATCGGCTTAGGCCGATTGCTTATGTTGTCAGGACAACGCAATTGGCATGCCGCAAGCCGCTGACGCCCGCATTTAATCTCTGCTTGATTCCCGCGTACACTAGCTGAGCCCGGCCACGTTCCGTTTTCGCCGGCACTGGATCGATCTAAACGCCATCACGAGGTCCGCATGCGCTCGATCCCCCTCTCCACCACCGCCCTGAGCCTGCTTCTGGCCGTCTGTGGATGTGTCCAAGTACCTGCCCCGCCAGCCGTTCCCCCAGCCTCAGTCACATCATGGGGGCCGCTCGGCGGTTTCGCCATGTCTTCCGGCACCACCTGCTCCGGTCATGTACTACTCAACGGACGTACTGCTACTACTACTGACCAATGCTTTTCCGGCCCTGCTGACATCGTTCTATGTACCGATACCACCGCAGCCAACCCGGTGATGTGCACTCCGGCGAGCGGGTATCTGGTGATCGGCGGTACGCCGGGCGACACTATCGCTTATGCCCGCATTCGTTAACACCCCGTAGGGTTCGCTTGCCAACCCGTGCACATGCGAGTATGCGATCCAGATGCCTTTAGAAAGCCCATCCAGCTTATTTATAATTATTCGAAACTATGGGACAGTTCGGTAAGTAAACGGAGCAAGGCGATCATCATTTTCAATTGCTAATGTCCTTGCTCGTCACGAGCGGCCAAAGTAAGCATAATGTTTAGAAGTGCATCCGTATCCAGCGGCTTCGTAAGAACCGCATCAGCTGCTATCTCTGCGCTATACGCGAATGCGCTAACCACGATGATTGGAATGTTCGAGAGCTCAGCATGCAACTTGAGCTCGCGCATCAAATCCCATCCGCTCATCTGAGGCATGAACAAATCGAGTATCATCACATCGGGTAATCGCGCGCCTTTAAGGCGTTTGAGCGCCTGGACTCCATCATGCACCGCCGTGACTTCATAGCCACTATGTCCAAGGATGTCTACTAGTGCTTCCGCCGCATCAGTATCATCGTCTACCACAAGCACATGCCGTCGGACACTTGCGCCACCGGGCAGTGTTCGTTTCACAAATTCTCGATTATGTGATTGCCGGCTCATACAAGTGAATGGCAGTTTCAGAGAAGTCCCAGCTGGCATCCTAGAAACTGGCACTTAAAAGTAGCACTGCAAGAATCATGCTGATTGCTGTCTGTCAAACGTTATTTCATTACTGATTCGCAACCTTGGCTTATCTTAATAAATGCCTGTCAATTGCTATATTTTCCCCTAATTTGATGGTATTACGAAATGCGGTAATTTCTGCCGCCCTCTCTGTCCTCGTCGAAATGCGATTCCATCCGGCAAATGAATAAGTTGGTCTCGATGCCTTCCGCTTCAGCCAATTCACCGCAGAATCCAGCGCCAACGCCTCTCAGTTCGTTGATACTCTTCCGCCGAATGCTTCTGGCTGGCGCCGGATTACCAATCCTATCGATGCTAATCATGACCGGTTTGCTCTGCTTCCGCATCTATCAGCAGGACCGCGATGTTAATTGGACTGAACACAGTGACGAGGTTTTGAAGACTGCCAGCGATAGTTTGCTCTATCTCACTCAGATGTCGGCCATCGTTCGTGACTATGTCCTCCGTGGTGACCCCGTCTCGCTGACCCGCTACCGCACGGCCAGCAACCAAGCCACCGGCTCGCTTTCCGCCCTCGCCTCTCTGGTGCGCGATAATCCCGCCCAAGTCCGCCGCGTTAATGATATCAGCCAGCTCAAGGGCGAAGTTATCGGACGTTATGACGAAATCATCCAGGATCGTAACCGCGCTGATTGGGCTACCTGTGTCGCCACGCTGGCCAGGAGCCACCAGTTGATGATTCGTGTCTATCAGAGCTTCGGCCAATTTACCGGCTACGAGCGCAATATCAGAAGCGAGCGCCGAGCGGGACAAATTGCAGCCGAACACAGTATCGCCGGCGGACTCGTCGCACTCGTGGTTGTCGTATTATGCGCGTCCGTTTATTCGGTCCGGAGCACGGTCAAGCGCGTCGCTGCCATCTACGATGAGGCCCTCGCTACCGCACGCGCCTCACGCGCCGAAGCCGAACACGCCAACCGCGCGAAGGACGAATTCCTCAGCATCGTTTCCCACGAACTTCGAGGTCCGCTCTCCGCCATATCGCTATGGACGCAAGTGCTCCTTAATGGGCCCGACGACGATCAGAAAACGCGCACCGGCCTCGAGGCCATCCGCCGAGCGATCCAATCCGAAAGTTCGATGATCAACGATCTCCTTGACGTCTCCCGCATCGAAGCCGGCAAAATGCGCCTCGACGTCCGCAGCGTCAATCTTCCCTCGGTCATCGAGGCCGCGGCTGAAGTCGTCCGTCCCTCCGCCGACGCCAAAATAATCCACCTCCAGCTCCTGCTCGACCCCAACGCCGGGCCTGTTGCCGGCGACCCCGAACGGCTTCAGCAAGTCGTCTGGAACCTGCTCTCCAACGCCATCAAATTCACGCCTAAACAAGGCCGCGTCGAAGTCAAGCTGGAGCGCATCAATTCTCACCTCGAACTCACTGTCAGCGATAACGGACGCGGCATCGATCCCGCCATCTTGCCACGCATATTCGAGCGCTTCTGGCAAGAAGATGCCGCTCCCAGCCGCTCCGAAACCGGTCTCGGCCTTGGCCTTTCCATCGCCCGCAAAATTGTCGAAATGCACGGGGGCAGTATTTTCGCCAGCAGCCCCGGAACCGGCCTCGGTTCTACTTTCACCATCATTCTGCCGGTCGCGCTCGCCCATCACGTTTTGTCAACAGCTCCTCGCGAACACCCTACCATCGCCAGCATCGCCGCGGACAGCAATGTCCGCCTCGACGGTCTCCGTATTCTCGCCGTGGACGACCAGCCCGACGCCATCGCGGCCATCAAAACGCTTCTACAGTCGCGTGGCGCTGAGGTCCAAATTGCAAGCTCTGCACGTTCTGCGCTCACCGAAGTTGAAACCTGGCGCCCCGACGTCCTCGTTTCCGACATCGGGATGCCGAATGAAGACGGCTATTTCCTGATTCGAGAACTGCGCAGCCGGCCCCGCGATCGGGGCGGCGATATTCCGGCCATCGCCCTCACGGCTTATGGCCGCGTTCAGGATACAGTTCGCCTCCTCGAGGAAGGCTTCCACATGCATGTGACCAAGCCCGTCGAACCAGCCGAGCTGTTTGCTGCTATCCGCAGCGTCACCCGTACCGCCTCCGAGTTGAACAAATAACCTTCACCTATACTTCCACTGGCACCGCCGGTTTATCCGCGAGGCCGTGTCCTGTGCGCCCGCTGGCTACTCCTTCCTTCCGTCGCGCTCTGTGCCCTCGCTAACGCTCGGCACTTGCCTAGCGGCCGCCTCTCAGCGCGCCGTTCAGTAACGCTCCGCCCACCCCTCGCTGCATCCATTCGCACTCTACTTATCTGTCTCCTGCTTACCCCGATTCTGTGCCTTCTTGCCCCGCGGCAGCCATACCACGAAGGTTGCGCCCTCTCCAGGTTGGCTCTGCAAACTCACCTCTCCACCCATCGCATGGACGATCTGACGGCTGATCCACAATCCCAGCCCGAATCCGCCTCTCGCCTCATCGCTTTCCACTCGCTCGAATTGCTCAAATACGTGGTCCTGATCTTCCGCTCTGATCCCTCTGCCGTGATCCGCCACCTCGACCTCGACCGCGTCTTCCGAAGCCCGCAGCGAGACCCGGATCGGCTTGCCTTCGCCATACTTAATCGCATTGGAAATGAGGTTGCTGATCACCTGCTCGGCCCGTGCTTGATCCCAACGCCCCTGAACCGGACTCACTGCTGCGACCTGCAGCTGTCCGGATTCTGCCGGGCCACTAAACCGCCCGGCAACCTGCCTGATCTGCTCCGCTATATCGTATTCGCGCGGCTCGAGCCGCAGCCGGCCCGACGCTATTCGCGCTATATCCAGTAACCGATCCAGTAACTGCGACATGCGCCTTATCTGCGCCGCCGCCTTTTCGACGTGCCCGTCAAGCTCTTTTCCTTCATTCTCTGTATCGGTCAGCGAGTTGATTTCGCGCTTCAGTATATTGAG
Organism: Binataceae bacterium (SeqCode); assembly: GCA_035502655.1. Taxonomy (GTDB): domain Bacteria; phylum Desulfobacterota; class Binatia; order Binatales; family Binataceae; genus DATJUF01. Next base: position 8,315 of record DATJUF010000243.1, on the reverse strand, counting down.
CCGCAGATTCAATGAATTAAGTGGATTACGCAGCTCATGCGTCGCCACCGAAAGAAAGTTGTTTCTTATCGCAAGGGCTCGGTCCAAACTCTGATGGGCCGTGCGTTCCATGATCAGCAATTTTGCATTGTCAATCGCGATTGAGCCGTGCGCCAACAGGCCCGTAAGTAGCCTCTCATGTCTCGGCCCGAACTTGTTTGTCTCTTCCCTGCCGAGCACCAGACTGCCATGAAACCAGCCGCTTGCTGATGTTACCGGCATTATTAACCAGCTATGTGTCCGTTCTTGCGGCGCCGTATATTTCCTGCGATTCCTGCCGGGATTGCGGCCACGCCCTCCCACAGCCGCAAGGAACCCCGCCATCATTCTTTCCCAGCCCACAGGGGCCGTGCCCGTCACCACCGACGCGCTAAGCGCCGCATCCTCTGGCCCTCCTTCGCCGATTGCGAAGAAAGCCGCAAAATCTGCATTGCAGAGCCCCTGTGCCTCGCTCGTCAATGTCCCAATGATTCGATCCAGGTTCGGGCCGGAGAGGCGGTCGAACCGCAATAGCCCATCGATAATTTGCGCTTCTTCGACCGCCCTGCCGCCAGCAATCATTCGCCCAAGCTGTCCCCCAATCAGCTCAAGAAAATCCCGGTATTCATCGTCAAACCGCAGCAGCGGACTCAAGCCCGCCACCAGGTATCCGCTAGGCTGTGGCGGCTCCACCGTCACGAGCGGAATCACAACGCTCCGATAGTCCCATCCCAGCCATCCCTTGCTTCCGGCCGCCATCGGTAAAATCGATTCTATCCGCAGCAATTCCCCGCTATTTCTCGACTCTGCCTGACGCTGCAACTTCGCCGTGTCTAATGGCGTCTTGCCGATATGCTCCATAATTCGCAGCGGCACTCCCGCCGCTGCTGTCAATCCGCTGCTCGCCCCTTCGTTCAGATAAATTAATGCGTAAGGGATATCGCCCGGATTTTCCCTCAGCGCCCGCGCCGCCCATTGGCACACCTCTTCCGGGGCTTCGCCTTCCTTCGCCGCTCCCAGCAGATCGCGCAGCGTTTTGAGGCGTCTTCGGCTGAGAACCTTTGGCGTCGTTTCGTGGACTGGCAGAACCAGTCCCTCGACCACACCAGTTGTGTTTTTGACCGGCGTTACTGAAAAAGTGAAATACGCCTCTTCAAGGAATCCCCGCCGTTCTATCTCAAGCCGCTGATCGGCATAGCGCATAGCGTCACCGCTGAACCTCGCCTGCTCGATAAACGGCTCCACGTCCTCCCACAACTCTGCGAAAACTTCCCGCGCAGGCAGCCCCATCGCCCGCGGATGCTTTTGCATAATTATTTCGCTGTAGGCGTCATTATACAGGCAAATCAGTTCCGGCCCCCACATTATGACCGTCGGCCATCGCGATCCGAGACAACTCGCCACCGCTGCCTTTAAGCCTGAACTCCAACGCGCCGCTGGCCCCAAAGGCGTCGCAGTCCAATTCACGCCGCGAGCAATCTGGCCAGCCTCACTTTCATGCGCCAGGCAATCTTCTAAATTATGGACAGGCGCCCGCTCCATTGCCCTTTAATCCCACGATGCCAAATCTGCTCCTGTCACGATTATTCGATTCAGCATGTACCATTCCAAGAGCCGCTCACGCCATGTTGCCTGTGGCCCAGCCTGTTCTCATTGTCGCAACCGCACCTTCTACTGGCTCTCAGGGTGCTCGTCGCACCTCCTTCTCTTTTAATCTCCGCGGCTTTCAGGCGCCCTTGCATTCGCGGCCATCGCCCTTATCTTCTAGTCCAGCGGTTCACTATCAATTTTGTGCTATCCTCCAGCAAGCAGAGGAAATCGTAACCGTGGCAGGCAAATACAGAATTCTTATAGCCGACGATGACCTAACCGCTCAGGACGATTGGCGCGAAACGCTCGCTGGATGGGGCTACGACTCCTCTTTTGCCGAAGACGGCGAAAAGGCGCTCCAGGCCGTCGAAACGCTTCAGCCCCATGTCCTGCTTTGCGATTTGCAGATGCCGCGGCGCAACGGCCTCGATCTGCTATCCGCGATGAAGGAGCGCGGCCTCAATTTCGCCACCGTTATGATTTCCGGCGTCGGCCAAATTGATGATGCCGTCCGCGCCATCAAGCTCGGCGCCTATGACTATCTTACCAAGCCTGTGGACCTTGACCGGTTGCAAATCCTCCTGAAGAACTTGACCTCTCACGTCAAGCTGAGCGAGGAAAATCAACGGCTGCGCCGGCATCTCGCCGACGCTGGCAAGCTCGGCTCCCTGATTGGCCGCTCGCTCCCGATGCGCCGTGTGATGGCCCTCATTGACCAGGTCGCGCCCAGCTCCGCTTCCGTTCTTATCGCTGGCGAAAGTGGCACTGGCAAGGAAATCGTCGCCCGCACCATCCATGAACTTTCCGCCCGTCACGACGGTCCCTTTATCCCTCTTAATTGCGCCGCTATTCCGGATACGCTAATCGAGAGTGAGCTCTTCGGCCATGAACGCGGCGCCTTCACCGGGGCCGACAAGCGGCGCGCCGGGTGCTTTGAGCTGGCGGAGGGCGGTACCCTGTTCCTCGACGAAATCGGCGAGATGAAAACCGACTTGCAGGCCAAGCTCCTGCGTGTGCTCGAGGATCGCAAGCTGCGCCGCGTCGGAGGCAGCAACGAAATCAGCGTCGACGTTCGCGTCCTCGCCGCCTCCAACCGCAATCTCGACACCGCCATCTCTGACGGTACTTTCCGCGATGACCTCTACTATCGCCTTAACGTTTTCACGCTCCAGTTGCCACCGCTGCGCGAACGTAGGGAGGATATCCCGCTTTTTATCGAGCACTTCCTCACTCAGCTTGAATCGCCCTCCAACAAATCCGTCACGGGCCTCGAGCCCGATTGCCTCGAAGCCTTGAAGGCCTATGCATGGCCCGGCAATATCCGCGAACTGCGCAACGTCATGGAACGTGCTCTCATTGTCACCCGCGGACCCCTGATCTCGCTCGAGGATCTTCCGCCCCATCTGACTCCAAAGCGCAGCGAGTCCCGCCCAGTCTTTGAAATCACCATCGGCACCCCCTTGCACAACGTCGAGATGGAACTCGCACAGCGCACAATCGCCTTTGCCAATGGCAATAAATCCGAGGCCGCGCGTCTTCTCGGCATTTCGCTTAAAACTCTCTACAACTGGCTCAAGGCCGAAGAAGAAGAACAACAAGCCACAACCCCGGGTAGTGAAGCCAAGGCCTGACGCCGCGCCGGCTCATGTTATGAGGCCGGCGCCGCATCGAGCAGATCATTAACCGGTTGCGGACAACTGTTCTCGCGGAGAGTAAGGGATTAATACGATCGCGAGCTTGAAACTCCCTTTTCGGCAACCTGCCAAGGTGCCGCTACCCTTTGAATCTTCACCAGCCGGCCATCATCAACTTACATCGATCGTGAAGGTTGCTTTGTGGCCGTTCGCGTCCGCAACAATCCGGTAGTCGCCGGGCGCCAGCGTAACGTTGTTGCCGTAATGGGTCGATCGAACAATGCCGGCGTCCTTGCCGTCCTTGCTCGCGATCGCTTGCATTTTCACCACTGGCACTGCCTCGGCTTTGCCGATTGGCTGTCCCTCGCTGTTTAGGCGCTGCAATGTAAGCTGCACCTTGGCATCCTGGAGCGGCTGATGAGTCGCTTTATCGTAGACGTGGACGATCAGATGATGATCAGGATGCGACGAGGCATCGGGCTGGACTGGCTCGGCGCCGCCAAGAATGAGCATGCCTCCCGCCTTCGCTTCGTCCGTGGAGACCTGTTTTGCAGTATAGAATTGCTCGGGCGGCAACAGCTCAAGCTTCAGACGGTAAGGACCGGCCGTTTCATTTTGGACCAGGTCCTTCGCCAGCGCCGGCGTCGCCGTAAATATGAGTAAAATCGCTAGACCGATCGGAACCAGACGCTTCATTGTCAGTACGCTCCTAACATTTTGTTTTTAAGTAGTCTTAATATCCCACAACCCGAAACGTTGAAGCCATGGCTATTCTATTTGGAGTTCATGGCAGCGGGACTTTTTATTTTCGCAGCTCAATTCCGGCCCCTTACTCAGTCCGGCCAGGCTTCCAGCGGCAACCTGTTGTGATATCGCGCGAATAGATTTTCACTTCACACATGGCGGATCTTCGCCGCTCTCGCGAACCTACAGCCGGTTAATGCAATCATCTATTGTTCCAATCCGCTTCACCACCGCTGCCCCAATCATCCTAACTGCCGCTAGCAAGTTTCGATTGTCTCTTTATCTGCCTGTATGTATGCTTGAGCGCCGCAGCGTCAGAGTGCGACTCACTTTCGGCGCTTTAACTGTGCCTTGAAATCCGCGAGGGCTTAATCAGTCATCGCCTCGCGCCAGCATCTTCAGGGGGACTGAAATAATGCGCTTCAAATCGATATTGCTATTTGCGCTGATTTCCGCGCAGTTGTTTTATTTTTTGCCATCGCCGCTCCTTGCCGCGCCTGAAACACCTGCCGCATCGCCGCAGCCGAGCGCGGCTCAACTCCAACAGCTTGTTTCACCGATCGCCCTCTATCCCGACACGCTGGTTGCCCAGATTCTTGCCGCTTCGACCTACCCGACCCAGATTGTCGAGGCCGATCGCTGGATCGATAGCCAGAAGGGCCAATCTGCCGCGCAAATTGCCCAAGCCGCCAGTCAGCAGCCATGGGACCCGAGTGTCAAATCGCTTACGGCCTTTCCCTCTATCCTTGATAATCTGAATAACAACTTGTCATGGACCTCTACTCTCGGCGATGCCTACTATAACTATCCGCAGGACGTTCTTAAGGCCGTTCAGGTGATGCGCGCCCGCGCACAATCTGCTGGCAATCTCAAAACCACCTCACAGCAAACTGTCACGCAGGAAGGCCAGACCATCATCATTCAGCCTGCCAATCCTCAGGTCATTTACGTTCCCGAATACAATCCGGCCGTCGCTTATGGCGCTCCGGTCGCCGCTCCTGCCGGTTACACTAGCACCGATCTCGCCCTCACCGGACTCCTCGGCTTCGGCGCCGGCGTCGCCGTCGGCGCGCTCATTGCTGACAGCGACGGATGGGGCTCAAGTCATTGGGGATGCAACTGGAATGGCGGCGGCAATGTTACCTACAACCACAACGTCTACGTCTCGAATAACAACGTCTATCATCGTGACAATTGGAACACTGTCAATTGGAATAACAATCATACTAATTGGAATAACTCTAGCCATCCCAACTGGAATACCCATCCCGCCAATTGGAATAACAGCGCCTATAATCACTCTAATTTCAATAACAACAACGTGAATCACGCAAATAACTTGCACAGCAGCCGTACTAACTACGCCAGCACCCATAATAACTACGCACGTAATGATCCTGGCCATCCCGGCACGGCCGATAACCGCTTCGGCGGCTCGCGTCCCAACAGCGCGTTCGGCGGATACAAGCCCGGCGGCGAAGCCTGGGCCAATGCCTCCCGCGGCCGTTCCAGTTTTGGCGGAGGCGGACGCTTCGGTGGAACCGGCCACTTCAGCCGAAGTGGTTTTCGCCGCTAGTCATCTTCAATCCTCGAGGGAGAATATGCCCATGCGCCTAAATCATAGTCAGCTGATCGCTCGCCGATACTATCGCTTGCTCGCCCTGACCAGCTTACTGGCCGTCTTCATTATGGCCGCCTTGGGGCGCACACCTCTGGGCATCGCCGCGGCCGAACCCGGCCAAAAAGTTTTTGCTACGCCTGGCGACGCCGCGGCCGCAACCGTGGCCGCGCTGACGGCCAACGATCGCCCCGCGCTGCTCACCATTTTCGGCAAAGACGGCAAAGGCCTGCTCAACTCCGGCGATCCGGTCGAAGACGCCAACGAGGTCAAGACGTTTCTCGCCGCCTACAAACAGATGCATCGTTTCCGCATCGGTCCCGATAGCAAACTCTATCTGCTGGTCGGTGCGAACAACTGGCCGATGCCGATCCCGCTCGTCCACGGCCCTTCCGGATGGTATTTCGATACGGCCTACGGCAAGCAGGAATTCATCTATCGGCGAGTCGGCGCTAATGAAAACGCCGCAATCGATATACTGCACGCAATCGTTTCTGCCGAACATGACTACTACGGCAGCGCCGCTGGCGGAGCCAGAGAATACACGGCGAGGCTGCTTAGCGATCCCGGCCAGCACAACGGCTTGGCATGGGCATCGGCGGACGGCAAACCCGCTGGCCCAATGGGTGATTTGGCCGCCGCCGCTTACTCGGAGGGTTATAAACCCCAACCGGGCAAGCCAATTCCCGTCCAGGGGTATTATTTCCGCATCCTTGACCGCCAAGGGCCTCATGCCGCCGGCGGCAGCAAGAGCTACATCTCCAGCGGCAAGATGACCAATGGCTTCGCGGTTCTCGCCTATCCAGCCAAATATCGATCCTCCGGTGTGATGACTTTCCTCGCGGGCCCTGACGGCTCCATCTACGAGCGTGACCTTGGCCCGCAAACTGCCCGCCTCGCCCCGGCTATCACCTCGTTCAATCCCGATTCCGCCTGGCACCGCACCGATTAACGTCGTCGCGGACGGTATAAGAGCGGGAGGGCGAGCTTTTATGCCTTGTCTTTATCCGGTGCCATTGAAACTGGCGGCTTCCTGAATCCATCCGCCTGATCGGTGCTTCTTTCCAGGCCTAAACGTTTTGTATTGACCCACGTTTCGCTCATGCCTCCGCCCGTAAGGTCCACCCATTGCCCGGACGTTACATCGTATTGACCACCCGGATAGCTGGCCGCTACTATGCGCCGGCGGGGTGGAGCAGTCTGGTAGCTCGCCGGGCTCATAACCCGGAGGTCAAGGGTTCAAATCCCTTCCCCGCAACCAGTGCCACCAACCGCCCGCGCTTCTATCAGCCGGCGGACGGCCGCTTGAGCAGGCCCACGCTTTGTTTCTCATATTTGAAGCGTTAGACTTTCTGTCTGACGCAGCGAGGCTTTCATTGCAAGCAGCGTACACGAGCGATCGCTATGGCTGCGCTCTCATGGAACCACCAGCAATCATAGCTTCTGCTTACGCTCGAAAAAGCGGTTGCCATAGCCGTCCTGCAGCAATCGTCAAATGAGGCGAAGCCGCCGCCTGCTCAAATTAGCCGGACTGCTAGTGCTCCTGTTCGCCGTCGGCATCGGTTTCGGCGCTGGTTATGAATGGTACCGCGGCTCACTCATTCCGTCCCAGATTTTCGTCACAGCCGGCGACAACGAGGCGCAATCGGCGAGTCCGCCTGCTCCGGCTTCAGGTACCGGCCAGCCCGCCGCCAGCCTTGTTCTGCCCGAGCCCAATCCCGCCGCCCCAGTGCGCCCGCCGGCGCCCCAATTGCCAAAACCGGCGGCTCAATTGCCTAAGCCCATCCCCCCGTCCAGCGGCAACGTCGTGGTCCTGAATCCGGTCAAACCGGCTGCGCCGTCATCACCGCCATCGACAGCAAACGAGTTGACGCTTTCGCGCGCGCAGCCTCCAGCCTCAGCAGACCGCCTGCCCGTTATCGGCAGCGGGGGTCAGACGATCTGGGTTCCTCGGGCAATCGAGGGATGCTGGGCCGGTAGCGGAGGTTCGAGCATTCAGTATCTTGGCGGATGCCCCAATCTCGCATCGGGCGCCAACACCCCCGTCAGGCTTCGATGGTGTTTTCGGCGCGTCGGCAATCAGCCCCTGACCTTGATCATGGCCCGGGGGAAATATCCGGGCCGCGTATCCCAGCGATGGAATGTCACTGGCGCACATGGACAAACGATCAATCTGCAGGAAACCATCAGCTACAACACGATGATGTTCCTGCATGTCGTCGATGTTGGCGAATGGACCTGCAGCATTACCCGCGGCGACGAGCTGGTATGCAGCGAACATGAGCTCGCGCGATGCGGCCCCGCCCCATGGCTGCGGGCTCCGTGGTTCCGCGGCAGCGGATGGGTTACTGCCCGCCGCACCTCTGGATAAGCCTCGCTTGCGAAGCCGCACCGTTGCGAGGCTGCGAGCGTCCCGCCTGAGAATCTGAATCTCGCCGGGGGCACTTCTGAATCATAGCCTCTGTCCTTTATGCTCCCAATTCGTCGAGCAATGCTTTAGCCTCCTTCAGATCCTCCGTGTCGAAGCCTTCTGTGAACCATCCATATATTTCACCGAGCGTCGCGCGTGCTTCGTTGTGGCGGCCCGTATCGCGCAGCAGGCGCGCGAGACTCATCGACGCGCGCAGTTGATACGATTTCGCCCCCTGATTGACCGCAGCCGCGATCGCCCGCTCAAAGCAACCCTGAGCCTCGCTGGCACCGGCTTCATT
>DATJUF010000242.1:0-34041 GCA_035502655.1 Binataceae bacterium (SeqCode) | reverse complement strand
GGGCTGAAGGGCACTCGCAAAATCCGCCTCGGATGGCAACGCCATCAGGTTGCTCGACGAATTAAGCTGAATAATCTCGATCATGCGAGAATAGAGGCGGGGAAACAGGTTGCGGGCGGTATCGAGGGGAGCGCGCGCAGGAACCCATTCGCCCCATTGGTCCACGTGGGCATCGGCTTCAGCGGCGCGGACACAAGCGCGCATCACTTCGACCGTCATGATGAGCTCAGCAAGACGATCACGGACATGTGGGAGGCTCGTCGCGTCACTGACGGCGGCGATCTTGGCGGCCAGGCCCAGCACGAATTCCGCCTTGACGATGTCCTTGACCCCCACCTGATGCATCATGTTGACGACCGCATTGGTTTCGGCGAAGAGCGTATTGCAGCGGTCAATATCACCGCATAAGAAGACCCGTTCCCATGGGATTAGAACCTGGTCGAAGATGACGACGGAATCCATCTCCTCGAAACGCGAGGCCAGCGGTGCGTCGAAATGGGAACGGCCTGGGTCGAAGCTGTCGCGGCAGATGAACTTCAGCCCACGCGCGTTGCAATTGACCGCGAAGGCGAAGGCAAAGGGCTCTGCGGCGGCTTCCTGCTTGAGCAAGGTCGAAGGAAAGACCAGTAACTCTTCGGCCAGCGGACCAAGCGTCGCGAGCATGCGTGCGCCGTTGACGATGATGCCCTCGCCGGTGCGGTCAACCAATTTCAAGGCTAGCTCGGCATCAGTATGGCCGGCCCATCCGGCGGCGCGGCTGGCACGGGGATTCACGAGCGTGTGGGTGGCGCACCAATCATGCTTGCGGGCCTCGTCATAATAGGCGGTGATATTGGCGCCGAAGCGAGGGTCACTGGCGGCGAAGAATTCATGCGCTGCGGCCATCGCAGCCATACTGGCGTTCAGGTAATCGGGAGTACGGCCCATCATGCCGTGGCTATATTCAGCCCAGCGCCGGAACATCAGGGAACGCTTACGCACATCGTCCGCACTCTGGGGCTGGATAAAGGAGAGGCCTGCGCGATCACCATCGATGGTGCGGAAGGTCATCGCCTCGGGCCGTTCCATCTGGATGTCGTACAAAGAGGCGAGTGACCGCGCGCAATGCACGAAGGCTGGATGCACGGTAGGGTCAGCTACGCGCTCGCCAGCAATCCAGACCTCGGCCTTGAGCTTGCGCAATGCACTGAGATAGTTGTTGCCTGATCGTGCGCCCATAGTTTATTCGCAGTCAACTCTGATTGATCTTTAGAAGCCTTAATGAGGCATGCCAATTTTAGCGCAAATGCCACAGCGACGGCCATGAAGCGAAAAAAATGGCTGCGGCCATAATCACCGAAGGCAGAGGAAAACGGCCTTCGAGCCGTCGCTTGACGACTAGCCTGCCGCGACCGTAACCTAGAGAGCAACTAGGGGTTGCCGTGGCTGATCGCCCGAACATTATCCCGCTTTTTCCCCTGCCGAACTTCGTGCTCTTTCCGGGCGTACGCGTACCGCTGCATATTTTTGAGCCGCGCTATCGTGAGATGGTTACAGATGTTGCAAGCAGCCATGGCATCATCGGCATGATGCTGCTCAAGGGGTCATGGGAACAAGATTACCATGGATTCCCTGACGTTTTCAGCGTGGGCTGCGCGGGTCATATTGAAGAATTGGTGAGGCTGCCGGACGGGCGCTTCAACCTAATCCTCAACGGCATTGGCGAGTTCGAAATCGAGCAGGAGATTCGCGAACGATCGTTTCGGCAAGCGCGCGTTCGCTGGATGGCCATGGCTGGCCCGGAGAGCAGCATAAGTGATATCGAGATGGCCGCGTTACGCGAGTTGCTGGTCGGGTTTCTAGGAGAGCCGGCCAACGACGTGTGGCGTTCGCTGGTCGAGCAGCGAGGGCTGCGGGGCGTCGAACTGGTCAATTACATCTGTTTTCATCTCGACGTCTCGCCGATCGAGAAGCAGACGCTGCTCGAAGCGCTGGGCGATCGCGGGAAGACGCTGATCGACGTGCTGACATTCAAGCTTGAGGAGCGCAAGCTCGGGCCGGGCGGGGGAAGCTCGAGCGGTACGCCGGGGCCACTACAGTAGCGATTGCCGTTCCAGGAACCCGCTGACGCGGAGTTCATTCATACAACCGAAACTTAAAGCGCCGGTCACGGTGGGGAGCGAGCAGAGCTGCCATGCTGGTGTCAAAATTCCGGCATGTTTCAAATTGGCATCACCGGACGAAAGATTGGCGATCGAGTGTTCAGCGCGAAGGCGAGCAATTAGCGAAATTAAGGATATCGGGCGAAAAGAGAGGAAAAGCAATGTGAAAGCTGGAATCCGGTCGGGATATAATCTACTCTATCGCTCGACTGAATGTAGAATAAAAGGGAACGGCACAGCCGTTGCTTGTAAACGCCAGCAGTGAGTAGAGGCCGCTAATCCAAAGCGGTATCGGCAATCGCAATCTTAGAAAGTGAGCAACTCGAATATATGGAATGGGAAAACGGCGTACTTGGATCGATTTTCGTACCTGACGTCCTCACGCCCGAGCAATATTATGATTCGAGGCGCGATGACAGCGCGATGGCACCGGTCAAACGCCTGATGATGGCGGTGCTGGAAGATGCGCTAAGGTGCTTTCAAAATAACGCAGATGCTAAAAGCGGTCCGCGAAAGCGCTTATTTAACGAAGCTGAGCAGTGGCTTTGCGGTGAAGAGGGTGACGGTCCTTTTTCGTTCGCGACAGTCTGCGAGACTTTAGGGATTGAGCCAAGCTTTCTCCGCTCGGGGCTCAAGGAATGGCGTAACCAGCAGTTGGCGGGGGTGTCAACGCGGCGGCTTGCGCGCCGCTCGCCAGTGGTGCGGAGTGGCCGGATAAGCGCGCCGACGCGTCACAACAAGCGGGTATCACAGGCGATTTGAGACGCCAAGATTTGAGCATCCTGCCCTTCTTTTGAGCATTCGAAGGGCGGGGACGGCGGGTTGACGGGCTGCCAGAGCGAAGGATGTCTTCCCGTCGCAATACTTCGCTAATAAATATTCGGGGATGGATATAGATTTCGCCGCTGCAACGGATCAGTAGCAGGGCAGAGAGGCAAGAGGCGCCAATCGGAAGAGCGGTCGCTAGAGAGTCTGATTTAGGACCGTTAGAGTGTCTGGATTTAGGAAGGTGGCTCGCTTTGATTAGCCCCGGGTTCGTCGGCAGCGGGACAGTCAAAGGCGCTGGACTAGCAGAGTTGAGCGGGCGATGCCTACTCCGCCGCTATCGGCGGCGAGTTCAAGAATCTCTCGGCTAATAGCTGTACAATAGCGCTCCGCCACAGTAGGGATGCGCTTGTAAAGAGCGAATTCCGCCTAGATGGTTTGATAAACGGTGCGGTTCTCGTGCTCGATGCGTCGCGCGCGTCCCTCGATACAGGCGAGTTCCAAGTGGGCAAGGGTCTCGAACGTAGCCGCCATCACATGGAAGATAGGCCGTTCTTCATCGCCGAAAATTTGAGTAGCGACATCAAAGGCGCATAGCGGTTTGCGTTTGACCAGATCAAGCATTTCGGCCTCGCGATAGCGGTGATGCTCGATGAGCTGATTGGCACGATAGCGATGGTCATTATAAATGCCGCCATGGGCCGGCAGGACCATCTCAACCTCGAACTTCTGGATCTTCATCTGCGAGCCGATAAAGTCGCCTAGCGGATTGCCGGGGCCGGAAGGATAGATGCCGACGTGAGGTGTAATCTTGGGTAAAAGATGGTCGCCGACTATCAGGACTTTTTCTTTGCGCAGATAGACGACGCAGTGCCCTGGTGCATGTCCAGGCGTCCAGATGATTTCGATCTTGCGATCGCCGATTGGAATGACGTCGCCGTCGGTCAGGAACTTGTCGGGCTGCGGCAGAGGGTTGTACATATCACTGCCTATCCAGGCTGGCCGCATCCCTTCAATAGGATATTTATCGATTGGAAAGCCGTGGCGCGTGAAGAAATCCCGGGCCTCGGGCGTTTGTGAAGCAGGCCCCAGCGTGAGCATGCGGTTGACGCGCTCGACTTCGGCCGGGTGCAGGACGGTAGTGGCGTTGCTGATTTTCTTGATGCGTCCGGAGGTGCCGAAATGGTCGACATGATGATGGGTGCCGATCAAGAGAGAAAGATCTTCAAGGCGGGTGCCGACTTGCCGAAAGGCATCATCGAGGGTGGCGAAGCTTTCCGGTGTATTCATTCCGGTATCGACCAGCGCCCACGCACCGTGGCAATCGATTAGCCAGACGTTGACAATCGTGGGCCGCATCGGAAGCGGCAGGAAAATCTCGTAGATGCCGGGATGAACTTCAACTACTTTGGCTGACATAAGCAGGCCCTTTCAACGGAAGCGGTGCAGGGTTCGTGATCGCCGAATGGTCGATCCGTCACGCCCAACTTCCCATCCGGGACCCTATCTACCGGCTGCGCAGTAAATTGGCTTTGCGCGGTCCGGCGAGACAAGGTGCGCGTCACTCGTGCAATTGGTCTTTAACCAGGAAAGAAACTTTTAGCGCTACCCTCCATTTAGTGACTAAATTGTTATCCACTGTGGCGGAAATATCCTCGATGTGGGCATGGTGAATGCCCGAAATCGTAATTCCTGCCCGCGACAATGCGAGCTGGACTGCGTCTTCTATCGAATTGGACGAAATCCCGACCAGTTCAATCGTCTTTTCAACCATAGCAACCGCTCCTGCGGCAAGAAAGTGCAAATACACTTGAGAATTGACGAACTCGCGCCCCCGGCGTTAGGGTTGTCGCTGCGCGCCCATTAGGGCACAGGGCATAAGCAAACTCAAGGCGACGGCAGACGTTCGGAATATCGACTGGAAGTATCGAGGCGGCAGCGCATCGGTTTGGCGGAGTCGATCAAGCGATCGGAGGATTTGATGAGCAGGAATAGGGCGGCAGTGCGGGAGGTATTGGATCGAGTCAAAACGGAAGGCCGCACGAGCCTGGCGCCAGCCGAGGCCAAGGTGTTGTGCGACGCCTATGGGATTCCGGTGCCTCAAGAGGGGCTGGCAACCTCGGCCCGCGAGGCGGTACGGCTCGCCGGGCAAATCGGCTTTCCAGTGGTGATGAAGATCGTCTCGCGGGATATCCTGCATAAGACCGAGGCTGGCGGCGTTGTAGTTGGAGTGAGGAACGCGGCCGAAGCGGAAGCCGCCTACGAATCGATCATGGATAAAGCCCGCAGCTATAAAGCCGGAGCGGCTATTGACGGCGTGCAAATCCAGGCGATGCTGAGCGGCGGGGTCGAGGTGATCGTCGGGGCGCTAACCGATCCGAGCTTCGGGAAGGTTGTGGCGTTCGGCCTCGGCGGGGTGCTGGTCGAGGTGCTCAAGGACGTGACTTTTCGCCTCGCACCGGCGTCCAAGGCTGATGCGCTGTCGATGATCGATGGGATCGCGGCGGCTGAGATTTTACGGGGCGTGCGCGGCGGCGATCCGGTTGACCGGGAGGCACTCGCCTCGATCATCGCTGCGGTATCTGAACTGGCCGCGGACTTTCCGGAAATTCAGGAACTGGACCTTAATCCGGTCTTTGCGCGCAAAGATGGGGCAACCGCGGCCGATGTACGCATATTAGTAGATTTCGCGCCGCCCAAGGAGCGCTATCGTCCGACGCAGGAGGAAATTCTGCGCGCGATGAACCGGATTATGAAGCCCGAGGTGGTGGCAGTGATAGGAGCTTCGCCGGAGGATGGCAAGATCGGCAACTCCGTGATGAAGAATCTAATCAACGGCGGCTACCAGGGCGCGATTTACCCGATTCATCCGAAGGTGCCCGAAGTCCTCGGCAAAAAGGCTTACAAGAGCGTCAAGGATATTCCAGGGCCGATCGACGTGGCGGTGTTCGCGATTCCAGCGCCGCTGGTCGCCGGCGCTCTCAAGGAGTGCGGCGAAAAAGGGATTCCAGGGGCGGTGCTGATTCCGTCGGGATTTGCGGAAACCGGCAATGTTGATTTGCAGAATCAGATCGTCGCAGTTGGACGAGAATACAACGTGCGGCTGATGGGGCCGAATATCTATGGCTTCTATTATACGCACAAGAATCTTTGTGCAACTTTCTGCACGCCCTACGACATTAAGGGCAAAGCCGCGCTGTCGTCGCAGAGCGGCGGGGTGGGGATGGCGATCGTCGGTTTCAGCCGCTCGGCGCGGATGGGCGTGTCGGCGATTATCGGGCTCGGCAACAAGTCCGATATCGACGAGGATGATTTGCTGACGTTCTTCGAGCAGGATCCCAATACCCAGGTCGTGGCGATGCATGTCGAGGATCTGAAGGATGGGCGTGCTTTCGCCGAAGTCGCGCAGCGGGTTTCGCACAAGAAGCCGGTAATCGTATTGAAGGCCGGGCGGACGGCAATGGGTGCGCGGGCGGCGGCATCGCATACGGCGGCTTTGGCGGGCAACGATCGGATATACGATGACATCCTCCGGCAAAGCGGGGTGGTACGCGCGATCAGCCTTAACGATATGCTCGAATTTGCGCGATGTCTGCCGATTCTACCGGCGCCCAAAGGTGAGAATGTGCTGATCATCACCGGGGCCGGCGGCTCGGGTGTGCTGCTTTCCGATGCCTGTGTTGATAATGGCCTTAAGCTGATGACAATGCCGTCCGACCTTGATGCCGCATTCCGGAAGTTTATTCCGCCGTTCGGCGCGGCGGGCAACCCGGTCGATATTACCGGCGGCGAGCCGCCAACAACTTATCAGAATACGATTCGGCTCGGCCTTAGCGATCCCCGGATTCACGCGATAATCATGGGGTATTGGCACACGATTATTACGCCGCCGATGGTGTTTGCAAAGCTGGCGAGCGAGGCAGTCGAAGAAGCGCGGCGCAACGGTATCGATAAGCCGGTGGTAGCCTCGCTAGTCGGTGACGTGGAGGTCGAACAAGCCAGCGAATATCTGTTCGATCATGGCATCCCGGCCTACCCGTACACGACTGAAAAGCCGGTCGCTGTGCTGGGGGCGAAATACCGCTGGGCGCGTTCGGCGGGGCTGATCGGATCATAAGCAGCCAGGGCTGCAACCAGGCCACCAAAAAAGCAGCTCACCAAATGGTGAGCTGCTTCAATGAAGCACCGCGCGAGCCGTCGGCAAGGTTCCGAACTAATGAATTACCGGCTGTCCTGAGGGGGCGCCATAGGGACCGTAGGGATTGGCAGTTGTTGGGCCCGTCGTACGGGACGTGATGGTTTGCACGGACGGCACGGGTGGCAGTATCGCGCTTGCGGAACTAACAGCGGGCGTTACCGGGGAAGCAACGGCATTATCGGCAGTATCCCCCGTATCCATCGAGTTGGGGTTGGCGGGCATCTGAAAGGGACGGAAGGTATTTGGCGGCAACAGGCTAGCGTTGGAAGATTCGCCGAAATACTTGATTTCGGTATCACCGCTGAGGAACGGAGCGGCGGCTGAATCGGTCGCGAGTTCGTGCAGCGGACGGGTCACGCCGTGCTCAAGCAGCCAGCCGAACGGCATTGCGATATAACTGGCAAGAATTAACAGCTGTCCATCTTCTACATCGTTGTAGGGCGGCGGACCCGGAGCATCATATTCCATATCCAGGTCGCCTGCGCCGTAGCGCTGCTGTTGCTGCGCATAGGAGAGCATCGGAGCCGCAAACAGCGCGATAGCCGCCAAGCCGATAACAATCCTTTTCATGGGCTAAACTTTGGCGGGACATCCGATTCATGTCAACCCGCAGCTTCAGGCGCAGCGGCCTATCAATATGGCGGCTGATTCGCAGCAGTGAGGCCGCACGCGAGGTCAGGCAGGGGCGGGAGCAGTGGTGAGGCGGCGGGTGCGCTCGGCGGCGTAGGAGCGGCAGGCGAAGGCGGCGGCAGCGCCGGCCAGGTTAATCATGATGAACAGCTCGAAGGCATTGGTGTAACTGCCGGTCATGTCGAAGATGCGGCCGGTGACCAGCGGCCCAACGGCGGCACCCAAGGTCTGCGCCAGGCCGGTCATCCCAGCGATGAAGCCGAAGCGCTTGAGTCCCAGTGATTCGGCCGTGAGCAGCGGAAGAAGCATCAGGGGCGCGGCGACGGTCAAGCCGTAAACGATCACGAAGGCGACAATGATTACGGGATTGGCGGCGAAAAAGACCAGTGCCGTGCCGGCCGCTTGAACAATGAAGCAGAGGCCAAGTGTATTGCGCGCGGTGAGGCGATCGGCCATCAAGCCCATCACAACCTTGCCTAGGGTTGCAAAGCCGAAGATGAGGCTCATCGCGAGGGCGGCGCGGGAAGTAGAATAACTAAGGCCTTCGAGATAGGCGACCATGTGAATCGCCGTACCGGTTGCGGCGAAAGCGAAACAGAATTGCGCGAGCACGATCATCCAGAAGGACCGCGTCCGCATAGCAGGGCCGGACTCAAATCCTTCGAGGTTTTCGGCGGCCTGCGCCACGGTCATTTTGACCGAACCGGGCGGGCGGCTGCGAATTGAAAGAAGAATAAGCGGGACGGCAACGAGGAGCATCGGGAGGCCGAGCGTGAGGTATGCGCCGCGCCATCCCGAGCGAGCGATCGCGTAACCTGCGACGAGCGTCATGACCATCCCGCCGGCGGTCGAACCGCTGTTCGCGATACCCATCGCCATCCCGCGCCGCGCATTGAACCAGTTGGCGAGGACGAGGGTGCCCGGAAGAATGGTACCGGCGGCAATCCCCACTCCGACGAGCAAGTAGACGAGAATCATCGGAGTGAGCGAATTGGACTGGCTAGCAATAATAAAGGCAACGCCGACCGAGAGTGCGCCGAGGGCCATCACGATGCGGGCCTCGACACGGTCGATGAGCCATCCGACGGGCAAGACGCTGATGCCAGCGGAGGCGGCGAGCACACTCGGTAGAATCGAGACGCGCTGGCGTGACCAGTGGGGAAATCCTTTGAGGAGAGCTGGAAGGAGCACAGGAACGGTGTCATAGCCGCCGCCGAAAACGAGCAGAAGGATGATGAACAGGCTCGCGACAATGAACCATCCGCGGCGCTCTTGCTGCGTCATGCGATGCCCGATCGGCGGGTAATCGGCTGCCGAGCGCAATCGGCGAGAAGATGCGAGGCGTTGGCGGCGGAATCCCGCGCCGGCGTTAAAGAGTGAACCGTCGGCTGAAATTATCCCCGCTGTTGTTTGGGCGCAATTCGGAGATGATGTCCAGCATTCGTAAGGTCTTGATACCCTAAATAGCAAATACTGGCATCAACATTTGCTATTCCAATTCCTGCCTGTCGCAAATTCTTGGTGGCTTGACCTAAGCTGGCCACCCAATAGCATTGACTGCCAAAGGGGAATCTCTGATCCGAATTAGCCCAGAATCAAGCGCAATGTGCTGATTCCGAGGAAACATCAGCCGATCTTCTCATCTTTCACTGTGATGCGAAGGAAGCGCCGAAAGCGAATCAACTACTACGGCCACCTCTATTTTGAGGGAGACGCTGTATCGGCCCTTCAACCCAAGCCGACAGACTATGGTATCCGATTCGATGAAATCGAAACGTTAACTGTTCAGATCTCAAGCTGGAACTCAGCTCGAAAACGATTCGTCCGGAAATGGATGGTTCTTGTCACCATTCCTGCGGCGGCAACCGGCATATACTTCTGCGGCTATCAAGATCTGGTGGTATGCCTGCTCGGTTTAGGCTGGTTTGCACTACCCATTTTAGCGCTGATTTTGTCCTCATGGTATGGCGACCACCCTAGCGCCGACAAGTTAAGCGCATTCCAAGATGCTACCACTAGCTGGTCGCGGACCGCCCGGCCGTTCAACGCGCATAAGCGGGCGATCCGACCATGGATTCGCATGAGTGGAGTGGACTTCGAAAAAGCAGTCGCTCGTATTTTGAAAGTTCGCGGCATCGACGCGCGACCAACTAAGGCTTCGGGCGATGGTGGTGTCGATATCGAGGTCTTCGCGGACGATCACTTGCGTATGGTTATCCAGTGCAAACGATACAAGTCGGCTTGTGGTCCGAGCATAGTGCGCGAATTGTATGGGGCGATGCAACATCATCACGCGCCCCAGGCGATGTTGATATGCCTCGGCGGTTTTAGCAGACGCGCGAGAGATTTTGCCGCCGGCAAGCCTATCGAACTCGTCGATTCGGAAATGTTGATCGAGTTCAGGAACGGGCGGGCAGACCATTTATTCTGGGGACTGATTAAGTAGGCAACCGAGCGCCTTGTTGGTGCCAAACCGAAAACGAACCAAAAAAAGCGCAGCCAGCCCTCAGGTCGACGGAGGGCGGAAGCTGGGGAGACTGGCGAAATGGTCATGCGGTAGACCGTCCACCAGGTCGGCAGCGATCGCTTCGAAGAGGCGGGCAGCGCCTTCGTAGATAGTAGAACCAGCGGCGGGATCGCCGATGAAGGCGGCAATCTGTTCCATCTCGGCGACCCATCGGTAGGCCTTGGGATACATCGCGAGGACGAAGCGGTCGATACGCGTAAGGAATTGCGGCTGAGTGCGTTCGAGTTCGGCGCGGAGGGCCTCGGCGAGGCCGTCGCGGGAGGCGGCGGTGATAATCGCGGCAGCGAGAGCGGTAAAGCCTTTGGTCAGGCCGGCATAGGCGAGCTTGAGGCCGGAGGCGGCGCCGATCGGCGCGTCCATGACGGCTATATCGAGGCCGTAGCGAGTGAGGATAGCGAGGCGATTCGCGTGTGGACCGGAAGCGTAGAAGCGCGGGCCGGCGGCAGGATCCTGGGTGCCCTCACGGGGCGGGCCGCCGATGATGCCGGCATCGATGACCGGCAGCGGATCGAGGATGCGCGCAAGTTGACGCATCGTCGCGGGGGCGATCGCGTTGCAATCGGCGAAGATTGGTGGCGAGGCGGTGCGGCGTAATGGTTCGCGCAGGCGTTCGGCGGCTTCGAGGGCGGCGGCGGGCGGCACGATCGATAAAACGAGATCGGCACCTGCGATGAGCTGGTCGTCGTCATGGACAACTTCGAGGCCGGCGCGGCGGACCCGATCAGCGCTTGCGGTCGTGCGTCCTGAGAGCGAGGTGAGGACACGGGCACCGGTTTCGCGCAGGCGGCGTCCGACCGCAGCGCCCATCTCACCGGTGCCGATGATTCCGACGACTGGGGGATTTGAATCGTTCATTTGGAGGCCCTCGTTTGGCATACCTTCGGGTTAGACTTAAGATTCAGGCACGGCCGGCGCAAGGAGGCTAGCGTGAGCGAATCGAGAAAAGTGGCAATCGTTACCGGGGCGGGGAGCGGAATCGGCAAAGCGGTGACGCTGGCGCTGCTCGAAGACGGCTACTCAGTGACGCTGACCGGGCGGCGCCGCGAACGGCTCGAAGCGGTGGTGGCGGGGACGACTGGAGCGCCGGGGCGAACGCTAATCGTCGAGGCTGACGTGGGCGATCCGGCGGCGGTCAAAGTGCTGTTCGAGCAAACGCGTGCGGCTTTCGGGCGGCTTGATTTGTTATTCAATAACGCGGGAATCGGCGGACCGCCGGTGCTGCTAGAAGACATTCCCTTCGAGAAATGGCAAGCGGTAGTCGCGACCAATCTGAGCGGTGCATTTTTGTGCACGCAGGAAGCTTTCCGGATGATGAAGGAGCAAGAGCCTCGCGGCGGACGGATTATAAATAATGGGTCGATCTCAGCGCATACGCCGCGGCCGAATTCGGCACCCTACACTGCCACCAAGCATGCGATGACCGGGCTGACCAAGGCGGCGGCACTGGACGGCCGCAAGTATGATATTGCCTGCGGGCAGATCGATATTGGCAACGCGGCAACCGAGATGACGGCGCGGATGACTCGGGGCGTGCCGCAGGCCAACGGAACGCTCGCTGCCGAGCCGACCTTTGACTCCCGTCATGTGGCAGAGGCGGTGCTGTATATGGCGCGGCTGCCGCTCGACGCCAATGTGCAGTTCATGACGATAATGGCGACAAAGATGCCGTTTGTGGGGCGGGGCTAGCGGCTGCAAGAGGCCCTGTCGCTCAGATTCCTAGCGGGGCTGGTTCCCAGAATCTCATCTTGTAGCGCGCAATTCACAGACTCGGCTGGCTGCAGCGGCGACGCGGTCGGCCTGACGGCCGACGGAGGAGCCGCGGATAGTGGAGTGGCGACTTATGTGGCCGTGGTCGATTTGACTCAGATGCTTAATACGGCGGTCGTACCGCGCACAGCGGGTACGCATACCTGTTCGGCGGGGATTTTGCCCCTATCGGTGGTGAGCTACGTCGCGGTGCCGTAGCGTAGCGCCAAGGATGTCAGCCGGCCTGCTTTAGCAGGCCGGCTGGAGAAAGATGAGAGCACGCGGGCGGCACGTCCGGACCTAGTCCGGGCGCGACGCCCGCGTGCTTAATGTGGGGAGCCGGCGCGAGAAGAGGCGGCGGCGCGGGAAGCGTTTAGCTTCGCGCCGCCGCCCACTCCATGCTACTGCTAGGAGAAAGTGAAGAACGAGCGGGGCAAGGCCTCGTGGAGTGGCGAGGCCTTGCCCCGCTCGCAGTCTGAACTGCTAATGGATCCGCTGCTACACCCCGGCCTGAAAATCGGCTACGAATGAAATAAACAAGCCCGCGCTCAGGCGAGCTGCCGCCGGCTTTGGAGGAATAAATATGGGAGTGTTGTCAGGTTACCGGATCGTGGAAATGGCCGGGATTGGGCCTGCGCCGATGTGCGCGATGCTGCTTGGTGACATGGGTGCGGACGTATTGCGAGTCGATCGCACGGCCGATGCTGGGCTGGGAATCAGCATGCGGACCAAGTACAACCTGCTGAATCGCAGCCGGCGGTCGGTAGCGGTCGACTTGAAGCGCAAAGAGGGCGCGGAAGTCGTATTGAAGTTAATCGAAAAAGCGGATGCGCTAATCGAGGGCTTCCGCCCTGGCGTGATGGAGCGCCTGGGATTGGGCCCGGATGAGGCGCTCGCGCGCAATCCAAGGCTGGTCTACGGGCGCATGACCGGATGGGGCCAGGATGGACCGCTATCCCACGCGGCCGGCCACGACATCAACTATATAGCGCTGAGTGGCGCGCTCCATTCAATTGGGCGCAAGGGCGAGGCACCGGTGCCACCGCTTAATCTCATTGGCGATTTTGGCGGCGGCGCATTGTACCTCGCGCTCGGCGTTGTGGCCGCGCTGCTCGAGACGCAGAAGTCGGGCAAAGGGCAGCTAATCGACGTCTCGATGGTGGATGGGGCAGCATCGCTGATGACGGCGATTTACGGGATGAAAGCGGCGGGTGTATGGAGCGGCGGGCGCGGCGAAAATATCCTTGATACAGGCGCGCACTACTATGATGTTTATGAAACAAGCGATGGAAAGTATATTTCGATTGGCTCAATCGAAACCAAGTTCTACGAAGAGCTGCTACGGCTTTCCGGGCTGAAGGGGGAAGAACTTCCACCGCAGAATAATCGCGAGACCTGGCCGCGAATGAAAGAAAGGGTCGCAGCACTGTTTCGCACCAAGACACGCGACGAATGGTGCGAAATCATGGAAGGCAGCGATATCTGCTTCGCGCCGGTGCTCAGTATGGAAGAAGCGCCGTCACATCCGCATAATCGCGCACGTAAAACGTTTGTTGAACTAGACGGGGTGCCGCAGCCTGCCCCTGCGCCCCGCTTCAGCCGCACGCCCAGCAGTATCGCGCGGCCGCCAGCCGCTGCCGGACAGCATACGGAAGAAGCCCTGCGCGACTGGGGTTTCAACAGCAGCGAAGTAGATAAGCTTAAGGACGCGGGTGTGGTACAGGACATCCCAGCGACTGACTAATCGCCCGCTGATTTTAAGGCGGCGCGAATAGTTATTGCACGAATAGCCAGATGATAGCGCGGGGAGGCAGAGCCGGTAATTACGGTTCCCTTCCCGCGAGT
Organism: Binataceae bacterium (SeqCode); assembly: GCA_035502655.1. GTDB lineage: Bacteria > Desulfobacterota > Binatia > Binatales > Binataceae > DATJUF01. The sequence goes on along the minus strand of DATJUF010000242.1, from coordinate 20,189 downwards.
CATTCCAGCCCTTCACCTTAGGGCTTGCCCGTTAACTGGCGACGAGTTCAGCCGATGTGCATTCGCTCCGTTTGCCCATCTAGTGATTAGCAATGCAGTTCCCGCCACAAATCTATGATCAGGCGTTTTACCTATTGATGGCGATCGTCGCGAGCGGGCTGCTGGCCCTCGGTGTTTTGATTCTGAAGGGGCGCGCTCATGCATTGCCGCTCGCGGAAGGACGCGGGATGGTACGAGCGGTAGGAGCCTGGGTATGCGATCCAATTTGGCTCAGCGGCCTTGCTGTACAGACGGCCGGCTACGCACTCTACGTGGTGGCGCAGGCGGTTATTCCAGTCGCGATCGTTTCAGTAATGATGCAGGGCGGAATCGGCCTTTTCGTTTTATTCGCTGTGCTGGTGCTTGGCGAAAGGGCGCGCACGGCGGAGTGGGCCGGAATCGCGGGGACAATCCTTGGACTGGTGCTGATGGGGCTTTCACTTAGTGCGGGAGCCGAGCAAAGCCCGACTGCTACGCCGGAGATGATCGTGCTCTCAGTGATGCTGATCGCGTTGGGACTGGCGCCGTATGGGGTGAGCCGCTTCCATCAGAATGGGATTGCCGCAGCGATTTTCTCGGGGGTGATGTTCGGCCTTGCCAGCCTTTATACCAAGGCAATGACTGACTACTATCTACTAGCCGCAGGGCCGAGTGTAGTTCCGCGAATTCTGACTAATCCTTACGTGTATGGGACTATACTTACGAATATCGCGGGGCTGATCGCGCTGCAAAATTCGTTTGCGGCCATGCGTGGAATTATCGCGATGCCCTTATCGGCTGGGCTGTCGAATATAGTACCAATAGCAGGAGCAACGGTGGTTTTTGGGGAGCATCTGCCAGCGCGTGCCGGTCCTGCGGCGATACGGCTCGCAGCCTTCGGACTGACAATCATAGGAAGCGCTCTATTGACTAATCCGGTTGAGTATTCGGGGCCATCGGAAATGATGAGCGCTTCCGCGGCCAGTAGCCAATTGCCTGCGTCTATGCCCCAAAAAACGCGCGAGTAGCCAAGCTCCTTCAATCATCCTCGCCGTCGCCGGAAGGGTTGAAAGCCTGGCCGAGCGAGCGGAGCTGATCGCCAGAAAGGCGCCATCCTGAAGCCGCGCAATTCTCTTCGACACGTTCCACATGATCAGACTTCGGAATAGTAATCATGCCCAGCTTCGACGTAATCCAGTTCAAGGCTACCTGGGCAAGAGTGTGGCCGGTTTGATTAGCTATTTGCTCAAGGATGCGCATGCCCGCGGAATTAGACTCGTACCGTGCACGTTTTGCAAGGCGTCCACTATCCAAGGGCGTAAAGGCGATAATAGTCACACGATTCCGATCGCAAAATGGGACTAATTCGTTCTCGATGCCACGGCGGTTGAGATTGTAAATGACTTGATTAGAGACGATGGGATGATGTTTCATCGCAGCCATCGCATCACGCAATTCGGCCGCGGAAAAGTTGCTGACGCCGATATACTTAATCATCCCGCGATCGGCCAGTTGCTCCATGGCGCGCATCGTCTCGGCAATCGGAACATGGCCCGCGGGCCAATGAATTTGATAGAGGTCAATGCAATTGATATCCATCCGCTTAAGACTGGCCTCGGCGGCTTTGAGCACCTCATCATGGCGGAGATGATTACCCGCGACTTTCGAGGCGACGAAGACTCTATCACGGATGCCCTTGATCGCCTGACCAACCACACCTTCGGTGCCATAGACTTCAGCGGTGTCGATTAGAGCAGCGCCGAGATCGATGGCCTTGCGCAGCGGCGCGACGCCGCCGCCGTAGCGCCATACGCCGATTCCGATTTCAGGAACCATCGTGCCCGTAGCGCCGAGTTCTTTGAGTTCCATAGGCGAAGCCCTCCTTGCAGCAGGCACTAATGAGTTTAGCAGACAGTGTTGAGAAGATGTCATAGCGGCAATCCAGATGCGTGTAGGCGAGTCTGAATGGCGTTGGAAAGAAGGCAACGGCCAAATGAGAAGAGCTATAGTTACTTAAACCTAAAGCTAGCTTTGAGTGCCCCGTACTAGCCTCTAGCGACCGGTTGTGATACTACCAAGACGCTTTCATAGGCAGTTCGAGGAGCATGCTGAGACAAATTTCAGTGCGAAGACGCGCGGCTTGGCCTTGATGGCGATACGCCTGGGCAGGTTCGCCTTCCTGATTATGCTGATGATGCCGCTCCTGGCTGGTTGCATGATCGGTCCGAATTTCAAGCTTCCGCCGGTCAAAGTGAATCAGCAATGGATAGAAGCAGGCGAGGATGGTGTACTTAACAGCCCGCCGCGCTACCGGGACTGGTGGAATACCTTCGGCGATCCTGTGCTGACGCGGTTGATCCAGACGGCATATGCGCAAGACCTGACACTGCGTGCGGCGGGGGTACGAGTGCTCGAGGCGCGCGCGCAACTAGGAATCGCCATCGGCGGATTTTATCCGCAGCAGCAGCAGATTACCTCTTCGATCAATTATAATCGTATTCCGATCTCGCTGCCGTACAACATAGTCAACAATAGGTATTGGGCGGATTCGGTTGGTGCGCAGACGGCATGGGAACTCGATTTTTGGGGCAAGTTCCGGCGAGGGATCGAGTCAGCCGATGACGCGTTTCTCGCCTCAGTTGCGCAATACGATGATGTCCTGGTGACACTGACAGCGGACGTGGCGTCAAACTATGTAACGCTGAGAACCGAACAGACGGAAATGGCTATTGCGCAGGAGAACGTCAAGCGGCAAAAGGAAGTACTGCAGATAGCAAATGATCGGTTCATAGGCGGCGCCACGTCGCAACTGGATGTGTACCAGGCGCAGAACGTATTAGGCTCAACCGAAGCGACTATTCCACAACTCGCTATTCAGATTGCCGAGACCAAGGACGCCTTGAGCGTGCTGCTCGGCCAGCCCCCCGGAGTAATCGATCTGATGCTCGGCAGCAGTGTCGCCATTCCGGCGGCGCCAGAACGGGTAGCGGTGGGAATTCCTGCGGACCTGCTGCGGCGGCGGCCGGATGTCCGAGCGGCAGAATTGCAGGCTGCCGCGCAATGCGCGCAAATCGGCGTAGCGAAAGCCGATCTGCTGCCGGCGCTGTCACTAACTGGCGACGTCGCGACGGTTTCGAGCAATACCGCCCATAATACGCTGACGGACCTGTTCACGAGCGGCAGCCTGGTATTCAGCGCAGGGCCGTCAATTAGCTGGAATATCCTGAATTATGGACAGATCACCAACAATGTCCGCGTGCAGGACGCGAAGTTCCAGGAACTATTAACCGGCTATCAGAATACGGTATTGAGCGCGCAGGCCGATGTTGAAAATGGGCTAGCGCTTTATACTGAATCGCGCAAGCAAGCGGTTTACCAGGCGGAGAGCGTCGAGGCGGCAGCGGGAGCGATGCGAATTTCGCTGCTTCAATATAAGCAAGGGACGACAATTTTTACTGCGGTGCTGATAGCGGAAGAGAATCTGCTAGCGGCGGAGGATAACTATACGCTGGCGCGCGCAAATATACCGCTGGGCTTGATCAACACGTACCGGGCCTTGGGCGGAGGCTGGGAAATCCGCGAGGGGCATGATTTTGTTCCGTCCGCGACGCAAGCTGAGATGGCCAAGCGGACGAATTGGGGCCGGCTGCTAAATCCTGAATTGCTGCAGCCGAGCGCGCCCGGGATGCCAGCGCCGAGTGATCGGGGACCGCTGGTGCGTCTGCCTGAATAATCGAAGCAGAGCAACAATGATTGGATCGGCCAAGGAGATAGCAAGGACGGCGCGCACGGCATATTGGAACGGACCGCAGTGTAAGGCACTGGCTATCCTTCTAGCTATGGCCGTCTTGACAGTTGGGGCAGGGTGCAAGGGCAATGAAGTGCCAGCCCCGCCCCCGCCACCGGCAGTGACGGTGGCGCAGCCTATAACGGAAGAGATAACGGACTATATCGACTTTACCGGGAACACGGCAGCGATTGACACAGTCAAGCTGGTGGCGCGGGTCGAAGGATTCCTTGAAAAGATCCACTTCAAGGATGGCGCTATAGTCAAAAAGGGTGACTTGCTATTCACCATTCAGCAATCGCAATACAAAGCGCAACTGATACAAGCTGAGGCGCAGGTCGCGTCGAGCAAAGCACAGTTATGGCATGCCAGCACGGAATACAAGCGTTATGGCGCGCTGCTGGCCAAGGGCGCCGCGTCGGCCACTGAAGTTGACCAATGGCATGCGGAGCAGCTTTCGGCGGCAGCATCGCTGGCTGCGGCGCGAGCGCAGGTAATACTGGCCAAGCTCAACCTGGGCTACACGGAAGTACATGCGCCGTTTGACGGAAAGATGGGGCGGCATCTAGTGGATCCGGGCAACCTGGCCGGGGCCGGGGGCCAGCAGACGACATTGGCTGAGATTAACCGGATCAACCCCATCTATGTCTATTTCACGATCAACGAAAATGATTTGCTGCGAATCGTGGCGCAGAATCCGCAAGCTCGTCAAGGATTCCTGAAGGATACGGTGGTGCCTGCGTATTACGGATTGGTCAACGAGCGAGGCTTTCCTCATCGTGGGCGGCTTGATTTTGCTTCGATAGCCGTTACACCTACAACCGGCACTTTGCAGATGCGCGGCATCTTCCCCAACGATACACTGGTTGCGCTGCCGGGGCTGTTTGCGCGCGTGCGAGTGCCGGCACTACGGAAGCGCGAGGCGCTGCTGGTGCCCGGTGACGCCGTCAGCTTCGATCAGCAAGGCGAATATGTATTGGTGGTTGATGACAAAAATATAGTCGAGCGCAGGAGTGTCAAAACCGGCCAGCAGCTAGGGGACAAACTGGTAATCGAGGATGGGCTGTTAGCAAGCGACTGGGTAATTGTTGACGGCTTGCTGCAGGCGATACCCGGGCGCGAGGTTGCACCGGAGCGGAAAACGTTGAAGCCCGTGAGCGCTACCGCTTTTACCACGGGGAATTAATCAGCGCCGGACGGCATGCCGGAGTTCTGGTTGAGCGGCCCGGCTTTCACAAATCCAAACTCCAGACGGCTATGAGCCTCTGGTGTGCGGGCCGCAAAGAGAATCGATAGCGTGGGAGCCTAATGGAGGGCGCGGCGCAGGTGATTGATTTCTGCTTGTGTGCGCGCGACCTCCGCAGCGTGGAGTGCTTCACGGTAGCCAAGATCGTAGAAGCTCATGCCGGCCAGTTTTCCTTCGGCGTTGGGAACCTCGGCCGCCGCTTTCTGGGTATCGATCTTATCGGGTTGAAGCGCGTCGGTGGCGAGGACGGTCATGGCGCCGTCTTTGACTTCGGCGAGGCCGCCGGCCACCCACAATTCCTCGAAACGGCCCTCATTGACTTTGATGGTCACGACGCCGGGCACCAGGGATGTGATGTAGTTGACGTGCATCGGCAGCACGCCAAATTCCCCTACGCTGCCGACGGCGACGACCTGCTCGGCGGGACCGTCGAAAAGAACGCCGGTCGGGGTCACGAGTTTGAACGGGAAAGTATCGGCCATCGGATTGTGCGGCGGCTAGCGCGATTCGCCGCGAGCCAAGCGTTCGGCTTTGGCGCGTGCGTCGTCGATGGTGCCGACCAGATAGAAGGCCTGCTCAGGCATGTCGTCGCATTTGCCGTCGAGGATCTCCTTGAAGCCGCGCACGGTCTCGGCGCGTGGAACGTAGGCGCCCGGGATGTTGGTAAACGGCTCCGCGACATGCATCGCCTGGGAAAGAAAGCGCTCGACGCGGCGGGCGCGTGAGACAACAAGCTTGTCTTCGGCGGAAAGTTCATCCATCCCGAGGATGGCGATGATGTCCTGCAGGTCCTTGTAGCGCTGAAGAATCTGCTGGACCGAACGCGCAACCTGGTAGTGATCATCGCCAACGATCTGGGGGTCGAGGGCGCGCGAAGTCGAACCGAGAGGATCGACAGCGGGGAAGATGGCCTTCTCGAAGATTTTTCGATCGAGCGCCGTGATGGCGTCTAGATGGGAGAAAGTGGTGGCAGGCGCCGGATCGGTATAGTCGTCGGCGGGAACGTAGACTGCCTGCACCGAAGTGATTGCGCCCTTCTTGGTGGTGGTGATGCGCTCCTCGAGCTCACCGAGATCGGTGCCCAGAGTCGGCTGGTAACCGACCGCGCTAGGCATACGGCCGAGCAGCGCGGAGACTTCCGAATTGGCCTGGACGAACCGGAAGATGTTGTCGATAAATAGCAGGACGTCCTTGCCCTGCTCGTCGCGAAAATACTCGGCGACAGTGATGCCACTCAGAGCAACACGGGCGCGGGCACCGGGCGGCTCGTTCATCTGGCCATAGACCAGAGCGGTCTTGGCAAGAACGCCGGACTCCTGGAGCTCGCGATAGAGGTCGTTGCCTTCGCGCGAACGCTCGCCGACGCCAGCGAAGACCGAAACGCCGCCGTGCTGTTTGGCGATGTTGTTGATCAACTCAAGGATAGTGACGGTCTTGCCAACGCCTGCCCCACCGAACAGGCCGATTTTGCCACCGCGAGCATAGGGACAGATGAGATCGAGGACCTTGATGCCGGTTTCAAGGATTTCGACCTCGGTGGCCTGGTCGGCAAAATCCGGGGCGTCGCGATGAATGGGCATCCGATGTCCAGTATCGATTGGCCCGGCCTCGTCAATGGGGTCGCCCGTGACGTTCATCAGGCGGCCGAGCGTGCCGTCGCCGACCGGAACCGAAATGGGGGCGCCGGTATTGTTTACGTCCATACCGCGGACCAGTCCCTCAGTGCTGTCCATCGCTATGCAGCGGACGGTGTTTTCACCGAGATGCTGCGCCACTTCGAGGACGAGGTTATCCGCTCGCTCGTCGATGCTGGGGTTAGTGACCCGCAAGGCGGTCATGATCGGCGGAAGCGAGCCGTTGGAAAATTCAACGTCGATGACGTTGCCCAGAATTTGGCTGATGCGCCCTGTCGTTACTGCTGCGGCCATAACTGTTGCGAGTACGTCCTGTCGTTGCGTTCCTGGGATTAACCGCGCAGCGCCTCGGCGCCACCAACGATATCCATCAGTTCCTTGGTGATTTGTGCCTGGCGTGCGCGATTCATTTCAAGTGTCAGCCGCGAAATCATATCAGCGGCGTTGTTAGTCGCGCTATCCATCGCGGTCATCTGGGCAGCGAAAAAACTCGTCTCGGCTTCGAGCAGCGCATGATAGATGGAGGCCTCGACATAACTGCGCATTACCACTGGTATCAACTCGGCGGCGGACGGTTCGATGAGGTAATCAGTCTGGGTGGAAGTCCCGCCAGCGGCTTCGCCGTCCTTCCTGGGTGCCTCAGCGGTCTCACCATCAGATTTTTTGGACGCCTCGATGGGCAGCAGGCGTTCAAAAGTTGGCGGCTGCGAGAGCGGCGAATGGAACCTGCTGTAAACGATGTCCGCCTCGGAAATCGCGCCGCTGCGATAATCATGCAGGACTTTATCGGAGATTGCGCGGGCCAATTCGATCGTCGCGAGCCGCGGCAAATTATTGATGCGTTCGCCTTCGAGGGGTTGTCCTATGCGCTTAAAATGTTCGCTACCCTTGCGGCCAACGTCAAAGAGTTTGGGTTCAAGACCCGAGGAGCTCACACGGCTGGCCTGGTCCTCGTAAAAGCGGATCACGTTACTATTGTAACCGCCGCACAGTCCGCGATCGGAGGTAACGATGATTACCAATGCCGCCGGTGCGGCATTCTCGGCCGGAGCCGCGGCGTCGGAGGCAGAAGCGAGCAGGGAATCCGCGACACGCCTGAGCGCTTCGTGGTAGGGCCGGGCATTGATCAAGGAAGCCTGCGAGCGGCGCAAGCGGGCGGCCGCAACCAGTTTCATCGCACGGGTAATTTGCTGAGTCGATTTGACGGACGCGATACGCCGCCGAATGACTTTGGTGGTCGCCATTACCGGTGCTTACTCCCGCTCTGAGCCAGGGGAGCGGTTTTGCTGGAATTGGTCCAGCGCGGCGATCAGGCGCTTGCGCAAGTCGTCGCTGATCTCGCGCTTGGCTTTAATCTCGTCGAGCAAATCCTGATGCTTCGAGCTCATAAAGGCATAGAGATCGCGCTCGAAGGGCTTGATGTCGCTGACTTCAAGCTTATCGAGATAGCCTTCGTTGGCGGCGAAGATAATCGTCACTTCCTTTTCAATCGGCAGCGGATCGTATTGATTCTGCTTAAGCATCTCGGTCAGGCGTTCGCCGCGATGTAACATGCGCTGGCTGGCAGGGTCGAGGTCCGAGCCGAACTGGGCAAAGGCCGCCATTTCACGATACTGCGCTAAATCGAGTTTTAGCGTGCCACCGACTTGCTTCATCGCCTTGATAGCCGCCGAGAAGCCGACACGCGAAACCGAAAGGCCGACGTTAACCGCGGGACGGATGCCGGAATAGAACAGGTCGGCATCGAGGACGATCTGGCCGTCGGTAATCGAGATGACGTTGGTCGGGATGTAAGCCGAGACGTCACCCGCCTGAGTTTCGATGATCGGTAACGCGGTCAGCGAGCCGCCGCCGTTCTCATTGCTGAGTTTGGCGGCGCGCTCAAGCAAGCGCGAATGGAGATAGAAGACGTCGCCAGGATAAGCCTCGCGTCCCGGTGGCCGGCGAAGCAGCAGCGAGAGTTGGCGATAGGCGACGGCATGCTTGCTGAGATCGTCGTAAATCAGCAGGGCGTGCCGTTTGGAATCGCGGAAATACTCGCCCATCGTGCATCCGGAATACGGGGCGATGAACTGGAGAGGGGCGGATTCGGAGGCGGTGGCGGCGACTACGATGGTGTATTCCATCGCGCCATAACGGCTGAGCCTCTCAACCACCTGGGCAACGGTCGCGCGCTTCTGGCCGATGGCGACATAGACGCAGAAGACGTTCTGACCCTTTTGATTGATGATGGTGTCGATGGCGATAGCGGTCTTGCCGGTCTGGCGATCGCCGATGATCAGCTCGCGCTGGCCACGGCCAATCTGGAGCATCGAGTCGATCGCTTTGATACCGGTCTGGAGCGGTTCCTTAACCGGCTGGCGCCTGATGATACCAGGGGCCTTGAGTTCGATGCGGCGGGTCTCGGCAGACTTAATCGGGCCTTTATCATCGATGGGCTGGCCGAGGGCGTTGACGACGCGGCCGAGCAGAGCTTCGCCGACGGGCACTTCGGCGATCCGGCCTGTGCGCTTGACCTCGTCGCCTTCACCGATCGCCTGCGGATCGCCAAAGAGGGCAGCGCCGACGTTGTCATCCTCGAGATTAAGCACCATTCCAAAAACGGAATGTGGAAATTCGAGCAACTCGCCGGAGGCGGCGTTGCGCAGGCCGTAGATGCGGGCGATACCGTCACCGCAAGAGAGAACGCGGCCGGTTTCGGTGACTGCGACACTGCCCTCGAAGCCTTTAATTTCATCACGCAGGATGTCGCTGATTTCAGATGGTCTGATGTCCGCCATAAGTGTTTCCGGGTGTCCCGCCTGCTAGCCGATGAGCCGATGCTGGGCGTCAGCCAGCCGCGCCGCGAGACTGCCGTCGTAGGTTTTGCCTTCCAGTTCGGCGACGACTCCGCCGATGAGCGAGGCGTCGATGTTGATCGTTGGGATGACGGTCTTGTGCACGATCGCTCCAAGCCCGGCGATGATTTTGCGCAGGTCGCCGTCAGCGGGCGGTTGCGCGAAGGTGAGGATGCAGCGTGCGCGCCCAAGCAGATCGTCGAGCATGCTGGCGTAGGCCTCGGCAATCGCGGGTATCTCGGGCAGGCGGCCGTGGGCAGCAACTACCAGGATAAACGAGCGGACCGGGAAGCTGAGGTCGAGTTTCTCTTCGATGACACGGAGCGCGTTTATGCGGCTCGCGGCCAGGAGTTCGGGTGATTCGAGGTGCGAGGCGATTTCGGGCGACTCGATGATGAAGGCGAGACGCTCCAGCTCGGCACCCCAGATTTCGAGCTGCTTATGATCGCCCGACAGACCCATCAGGGCTCGGGCGTAGCGTTTAGCGACTTTAGAGCTGCGCATCAGCGGGCCTCGTCGCGCAATTTTGCCACGAACCTATCAAGCAGGCGATTTTGGTCAGAGGGCCGGAATTCGCGAACAATCTGCTGGCGGGCGAGACGGCCGGTGGCGGCGGCCAGAGCTTCGCGCATCCGGCGCTGGCCGGCCTCGCGCGTCGCAGCAACGCTCAATTCAGTATCGCGCTTGATGCGGGCGGCGGTCTCCTGGGCCATCTCGCTAATGCGCCTGAGCTGATAGGCGGTCTCCTCGGCGAGGTCAGAGGCGATTTGGGCTTTTTCATCCTCCAGTTTGGCAGTGCGTTCGGCGGCGCGATTAGCTAATTCTTCCGCTTGCCGATATTCACTTTCAGCCTTGCTCAGGGAATCGCGGATGGTTGTGGCACGCTGATTGAAGAAATCGCGCGCCATCGGAAGCGCATATCTGGCAAGAATGAACACGAAAATCGCGAAATTGATGATGTAAAAGAGCAGCGCCATCCATGAGCCGGCGGGTTCGGCTGAGCTTTCGGCGGCAAAAGCTGCCGAGGGTGCGAACACCGCAGCTAAGGAAGCTATGATGAAGAGCCGACGTATCATTAGAAAGCCTCAATTATTTAATGCGTTACGACCGTTCGCGGTCAGCGGCCGACCGAGGACCCGTCGTGCCAGATCGACCGCTAGACTTGCGGCAAACTGCTCTAATTGCCTCTCGGCCGCCGCGAAATCCTTTTCGATTTGCGCTTTGACCTTATCTAATTCGGCATGCGCCTCGGCGCTGGCTTCGGCGATCATGTTGGCGCCTTCTTCATCGGCGCGGCGCCGCTGTGCTTCGCGCTGCGCCATCGCCTCCCGCCTGACGGCGGCCAACTGCCGCTCGCGCTCTTCCAAGGCTTCCCGTTCTTCTTTAAGCAACCGCTCGGTACGATCCGCCAAATCCTTGAACCGGCGCTCGCGCTCACTTAGCAAATTAAGGAACGGGTTAAAGAAAAGCCAAGCGAAAATAAACCAGAAAACGAGGAACGAGACAATCAGGGTGCCAAAGATGCCCCAGTCCGGCGGAATGTGCATAGCAAGACATTACTCCTCCGCGAAACCCAACGTGAAAGCAATCTCGCGGCTGGATTATGTCTAGTCTGCCGAACCGCCAAACTCAAGCAATCCGAACGAAGATCAAGCGGATTTTTGCGCCTTTATTTCGGGGGCGGGAGCCGCGCTGACGGCGCCGTTGGCGACGCGCTCTTCTTTGGGAAAAACGGTGACCTTGCGTTCATTTTGCGCGGCATCGGCCTGCATCGAGCAGTGTCCCTCAAACAGCGCGCCTTCATGAACGACGAAGACGGGAGAAGAGAGATTGCCGACGACGCGGCCGGATGGGCGGATTTCGATGCGCTGGGTGGCGGTTATATCACCGTTGACCTTACCCGCTACAACGACCCAAGCAGCCTTGATTTGAGCCGTGACAACGGCACTCTCCCCGATTACAAGATGGTCCTTGGCAACGATTTCGCCTTCGATGGCGCCTTCGAGCCGGGTCGAGGCCTCGAAGGACAATTTGCCCGTGATTCTGGAGGTGCGGTCAAGATATGCAGCCGGGTCGCCAGAGAGGCCTGTTGGACGAACCGGAGTGGCGGCGACCGGCGCCGACGTCCTTTCCGGTTGGACGGGTGCGGCGGCTGGCAGGGGCATAGACGCAGGCTTTGAGAGTACCGGCGTTGGGCCCTTGGCCGGTTCAGCCTTGACGTTTTTATCGGGTTCCCTATTAAAAAGCGCCATTGCAATGGTCTCCTGCTGGCAAAGTTGAATGGGGCAGGCCGAGCCATTCTTAGAGCGCCCCCCGGCCGTCCGACTCAGGTTTCGTGAAATAACTTATGGGCCGACTGGAGTCAAACCGCTAAATCACGCGAATTAACAGTGAAAGCCGCCGGCTGGCGCAATGGGTATGAAGGTGTTTATTCCCGATATAACATGGGCTAGCTGGAACAACGGTAATATCCCCAAACGGAGATATTTTTGCCCAAAGGTAATGTCGCCGCGAGGCGGTCTGGTGAATTTTCCACAGGAGCAAATAAATGGCAGTCATCCCTGAGAAGTATCACGACCTTCTGACCGGCAAGAAAGCGTTCGCGGCTATTGCGACGGTAATGCGTGACGGCTCGCCGCAGGTTACGCCGGTATGGTTCGATTATCATGAGGGACGGATTCGCGTAAATACGGCGAAAGGCCGGGTTAAAGCTCGGACGCTCAGGCAGGGGGCGCCGGTGGCGCTGGCAATCCTCGACCCAGACAATCCGTACCGCTATTTGCAGGTGCGCGGAAAGGTCGTGAGCATCAGTGAGAAGGGCGCGGACGCACACATTGACTCATTGGCGAAGAAATATCTTGGACAGGATAAGTATCCATTCGGACAGCCAGGTGATGTCCGCGTAATGTGCGAAATCGAGCCGACGTCAGCCCAAGCGATGGGATAGGTTGAGCTTGGCACCGGCCTCGCTTGCCGGAACAGTTACGCAGCGCTGCGGGGCCGCTCTACCTGGACTTCGAGGCGGTATCGCAGCGCGGCAGAAGGCGCAGCGAAGAAATGGCCTGCGAGGGAGGCGCCTAAAGAAGATTTTCAGAATTTCAGGCGGTCTAGTTCGCAGGCCCACAGTCGCGCGGCTTTGCCAACCCGGCCTGCGCTGTGCTCAGCGGCATCCGGGGACGGGACGGCGGTTAAATTACCCGCCGCGGCTGTGGAGTTTCTTTGATCACAGTCGAGCCACAGGTAGATCCGCAGTGGGGGCAGACGTACTCGTACTTGTCGCCCTCGGGCAAGACCAGGAGCAGGCGTTTACGTACCTCAACTGCGCGGCGGCATTTGGGACACGCCAGCAACGAAGCTTCCATTCGCTCGAACGACGATTTGCGATACTGAGGCATGGCGATAACTCAGTCAGCTTATAATCCACTATCTCGGCGCTAATCCGCCTGAATTGAAGATAGGCACGCGGGCGGGGGCTGCGCAACCGCGCGGCGTCGCCAGCATGTTACTGAATGGCTGGTAACTGGGCAGAATCGAAGGCGTCAGGCCTGCAATTTGCGAGGTATTATTCGATGCCAGCCGGAGAAAGCCGCTCCCGATCTATATGGGTAGGGCATCGCCGGCCTGTTCCGTTTACCCGATCGCTGACTCGATACAGTAACTTGCATAGGCTGTGATGAGTTCGCAATGGACACACAAGCGCGTTACGAATTTCGCACGTGGGGGAAGACTCTGGAGGACGTCAAAAAGCGGCTGCTGCAACTGGCTACGCCGCGCCACACCGAAACAAGCGAGGAAACCTACCTAATTTCTGCTGTTACCGATAAGTGCAATGCGAAAATTCGCCACGGCATGATTGACATTAAACGCCTGATCGAAAAGAAGGACGGACTCGAGCGCTGGAGACCACTGCTTAAAATCGGCTTTCCGTTGAAATCTTCGGTCATTGCTAATGACATTTTTCCTAACCTCAACGTGCAATCCCCCCAGCTCCCGAAAACGGAATACGGCAAGGCTGAGTTCCTGAACGAAGTCATGAGTTCGCAATCGCAGATTGCAATCGTTCCAGTTTCCAAGACTCGGCTGCAATTCACTTTGAAGGAATGCCAAGCTGAATTCGCTTCGATCGGCATCAACGGAATAGCGCTGGATACCGTGGCAGTGGAAGATTCCAACTTTTACGCCGTATGGCAACTGATTCGAGAGGTTGGTATCAGCGGCGCGGCAAACGTCAACTATATCCGCCAGATCAAGCGGGTCCTCGGCTGGCCGGACCACTCCTCCATTTGATCTAAAATCGACTCAGGAAGGGTTAACGCGAATGGGCCAAGAGATCGAACGGAAGTTTCTCGTCAAGAACGACTCCTGGCGAGGCTCCGGTAGCGGCAAACACTATCGTCAAGGCTATCTGAGTATAATCCAGGAGAGAACTGTGCGTATTCGGACCGCCGGTGAAAAGGGCTTCATTACAGTTAAAAGTAGCAATACCGGATCTATTCGCGCCGAATATGAATACGAAATCCCTATAGTGGATGCCAATGAAATGCTCGATCGGCTTTGCCAGCGGCCGCTTATAGAAAAAATCCGGTATCGCATTCCATTTGCCGGCCTGGTTTGGGAAGTGGACGAGTTCGGCGGCGAAAACCACGGCTTGATTGTCGCTGAAGTAGAGCTTGAGAGTGAGCAGCAGGGGATATCGGTTCCAGAATGGATCGGCCTGGAGGTAACTGGCGACCCGCGATACTTCAATGCAAACCTGGTCGCGCGGCCGTTCTCGAAATGGTGAGCAAGCCCGCTAGTGAGCCGATTTCTCTAATATGATATTCAAATGCCGGTGGTTATTCAGGCGATGAAGCACGTGCTCCATTACCGGGTCCGAAAGCTTGTTCGGTTACTGCGGCGTGAACCAGCTTCTTAACGTATTCCTGCTGGTTTACGCAGGATTGTTCCCGATTATAAATCCGATCGGCGGCGCACCGATCTTCCTCGGCCTGACGCGGGATTGCACCGATAGGGAGCGCAACGCCCTCGCCTTCCGCGTAACGGTCAACAGCTTTTTCCTGCTGCTCGGCTCGCTGCTTGGGGGTTCCTACGTGCTTGAATTCTTCGGCATCACCTTGCCTATCGTCAGGGTAGCCGGCGGCCTGCTGGTTACGGCGGCTGCATGGAGGCTCGTGCAGACCGGGGACTATAGCGGGGCTCAGAACGATCGCAAATCCGCAACACCCGCGGATACCGCTTTCTATCCTCTTACTATGCCGATCACGGTTGGTCCCGGTTCGATCGCCGTCGCGATCACGCTCGGCAGCGAGCGTCCGCGAGTGTTCGATCTGGCACATATGATTCTCCCCGGTGTTGCCGCTGGCGCAGGCCTTATCGCTATCGCTGCGACTATCTATATATGCTACCGGTTCGCTGAGGGTACTGTCGGCGCCCTCGGTGAAAACGCTACCAACGTTGTGGTGCGCTTATCGGCCTTCATCCTGTTGTGTATCGGCTTTGAGATTATGTGGAATGGGTACAGCGCGCTGCCTCACAACTAATAGTTACACCGCTTCGTTTGAGAGGCGCTGGCGTCAGCGCAGGAGATGTGCGCAGGTTATTGGAGGAGTATATGCCGCTTCATCGAAAGCATGACGTTGGCAAAAGAGCAATGGACGTCATTCACTCGTCCACTGATTCCGCTCAGTCAGTGCCGAAATACATAATACCCCGCGAAGAACGTTCGCCGCGCGCCGCTTATGAACTCGTTCACGACGAGCTATTGCTTGATGGCAACTCCCGCCAGAACCTCGCGACTTTCTGCACGACCTGGACCGAACCGGAGGTCCAGGCGCTTATGGCAGCATGCATCGACAAGAACATGTGCGACAAGGACGAATATCCGCAGACTGCTGAAATTGAGAGCCGCTGCGTCCACATGATGGCCGATCTGTGGAACTCCCCTGATGCGTCCAATACGATTGGCTGTTCGACCACCGGCTCCAGTGAAGCGGCGATGCTTGGCGGACTCGCGGCGAAATGGCGCTGGCGTGCGAAGATGCGCGCGCAAGGCAAATCTATCGAGAAGCCCAACCTAGTATGCGGACCAGTTCAGGTCTGCTGGCACAAATTCGGCCGCTACTTCGATGTCGAAGTCCGCGAAGTGCCGCTCGAAGGCGATCGTCTGCTCCTTAGCCCTGACGAGGCAGTTAAACGCTGCGACGAGAACACTATCATGGCCGTTCCAACTCTCGGCGTGACGATGAGTTGCCAGTACGAACCGGTGCAGGCAATCGCTCAAGCGCTGGACAAACTAGAAGAAGAGACAGGCCTGGACATTCCAATTCATGTCGACGCGGCCAGCGGTGGTTTTCTGGCGCCGTTTTGCCAGCCCGGCCTTGTATGGGATTTCCGCTTGCCGCGGGTCAAATCGATCAACACGTCGGGACACAAGTTCGGCCTTGCTCCACTGGGCGTCGGGTGGGTGATATGGCGGGACACGGATGATCTGCCCGAAGAGTTGATTTTTCATGTCAATTATCTGGGCGGCGATATGCCGACTTTCGCGTTGAACTTTTCACGTCCAGCGGGCCAGATCGTATGCCAATACTATGACTTTCTTCGGCTGGGCTTTGAAGGTTATCGGAGAATCCAGAACGCCTGCTACCAAACTGCGCAACATCTAGCGGCTGAAATTGCCAAGATGGGACCATTCCGGATCATCCATGATGGGCAAGGCGGAATTCCAGCCGTCTGCTGGACTCTTCGCGAAGGCGCCGGCCACTTCAGCCTCTACGATCTCTCAGACCGGCTGCGCGCGCGTGGCTGGCAGGTTCCTGCCTATTCGATGCCTCCGAACCGCGAGGATTTAGTTGTCCAGCGGATTCTGGTTCGCCATGGCGTGAGCCGCGACCTCGGCGATTTGCTGCTCGACGATATACGGCGCTCCCTTGCCCTTCTTGAAAAGCACCCCGTCGCCCATTCGCTCACGGAAAACGAAGCAGGCGGCTACAATCACAATTAGGCCATCCGACGCATGCTAACAACCCAGTTGCGAAGGCTTTGAAATGACTATTGGTGCAGGTATTGATGTCTACGGAACGCTAGCCGATCCTATCGGCATAAGTGACTATCTGCGTCCACTGGCCGGCGATGGTGCCGATCGCATGGCAGAGCTGTGGCGGGCAAAGCAGCTCGAATACACTTTCCGCCGCGCTGCGATGGGCCGTTACGAGAATTTCGACGTATGCACTCGGCAGGCGCTAGCGTGGGTTGCGGCCAGTCTTAAAATCGATCTGACGAATGAAGCAATCGAGCTGATCCTTGGGCAGTATCGGAAGCTCAATGCGTATCCCGATGCCGTATCCGGCTTAGCCAGTCTGAAACGGCTCGGCTGCACAGTGTATGCATTCTCGAATGGAGTGGAATCGTCGCTGCGGCAGCTACTCGAACATGCTGGTCTTTATGCCTGCCTTGACGGGATCATTAGTGTGGACGAAATTGGCACGTTCAAGCCCGATCCACGAGTCTATCATCATTTGACGCGGCGGCTAGGAATCAGTTCCGCTGAGACCTGGCTGATATCCAGTAATCCATTTGACATAATCGGCGCAAAGGCCGCAGGAATTAAGGCAGCCTGGGTCCAGCGAAGCGCTGCAATTGTTTTCGACTCATGGGGTATTGAACCTGATCTGGCCGCAACTGATTTGAACGGCCTTGCAGGCAAAATCGAAAGCTCGCGGCGGTGACGCGCCCGCTGTATCGAAGACGTCAATTCTGCTCCGCCGAATCCTGACAATTGCGCCAGGAACTGCTTAACGAACAGGCTGATTAGCAACTTGCGGAGCTGGCCAGCCTCAGAGTCCCAAGCCCGATGCGCACAGCAAGCGCACCGGCACGGCCTCGCTGGCTCGGCCTATGCGCGAACCTGTTGCAAGTTTCCGTGGAAATGGCTTGTCTGGAGTGCTCAAGGCTCTTAGACCGGCTGGTTCGCCGACTCGCAGCCAGGACGGCTTCGCGAGCGAGCCCCACAGGAGGAACGGCAAATGCGATTCGACGGCAAAGCAGGACTTGTGACGGGCGCAGGCTCTGGGATTGGACGCGCAACCGCGATCGGCTTCGCGCAGCGAGGCGGCATGATTGCAGTAGCCGACGTGAACGGCGCCAATGCAGCGAAGGTTGCCGAGGAAATCACGTCTGCGGGTGGCAAGGCAATCGCGATTGTCGCAGACGTCACCCGTGAGGCCGATATCGACATGATGATCACGCGTACCAAGCAGGAATTCGGCCGGCTCGACTTCCTGCACAACAATGCCTTCGGCTTTGCGCGGACCGCGGCCAGCGACACCGGTATCGCACCGGCGTCGGAGGTCAGCGATCACGTTTGGAATGCCACGCTCGAAGTTGGGCTGACGGCGGTGTTTCGAGGGATCCGGCGCGTGCTACCGGTGATGCGGGCGCAAGGCGGCGGAGCGATCGTCAATACCGCCTCGATATCGGGCTTGCGCGCTGACTACGGAATTGTAGCGTACAACGCGGCAAAGGCTGGCGTGATCAACCTGACGCGGGTGGCGGCAATTGAAAATGCGCGCTACGGAGTTCGCGTCAATTGTATTTGTCCCGGCGCGATTGATACGCCATTGTTAGGCGCCGCGGCTGATCCGCGTATAGTCGAGCGTTTCCGCGAGGTAATTCCGCTCGGACGTCTCGGGCGGCCTGAGGAGATGGCGAATGTCGCGCTTTTTCTCGCCTCCGATCTGGCGTCATTCGTGACGGGATCGGCGTTTGTGGCGGATGGAGGCCAGACGGCCAAAACTGGCAGTCCGTCGTTCTTGCCGGAGTGAGCGCGGCTTAATCAAATTTGAATTACAGGAGGATTCGGATGATGGCTACTTACGCAGTAAACGACGTTGAGATCTTCGGACGCGGAGTTCTCAAGGCTGAGGGTGTCGTCGTAGATAAAGAGAACAGCGTGTATGGCGGCGGACGCAACGGAATCATTTACAGGGTCAATCCGGAAGGCAAGGTGAGCGAGCTATGCACGCTTCCGTCCGGATCGATTCCCAACGGCGTGACGATGGATCGTGCGGGCAACGTCGTCTATTGCGATTTGGGCAAGAAGGCGATGGTGCGTGTTACGCAGGCTGGACAGGTCTCGATGATTGCTGATCGGGTGGGGGACCTCCCGCTCACACTGCCAAACTTCGCGACCTATGATGCGGAAGGCAATCTCTACGTTTCCAATTCCAGCACGAGCGATATCTCCAAGGTTCTGGGCGAGATGGCGAAGCCTGCACCCAACGGCGCGCTGGTCCGTATCCGTCCCGACGGCCGCGGCGAGATCGTTGCGACCGGGATTTATCTCGCCAATGGCACAGCGATCGATCCCAAGGAGGAGGCCGTCTATGTACTGGAATCAACCCGCATGGACTGCCTGCGGATCGCAATCAAGAAGGACGGCACATTCGGCAAGCCCGAAATCTATTCCAAGGACTTTCCGGCGCTGCCGGACGGGATGGCCTTCGCGGCTGACGGTACGCTGTTTGTGACGCTGCCAGCTTTTATCCGAGACGGCAAAATGGCCCCGGCTCATCAGATCCTGCAAGTGGACACCAATGGCAAATGGACCACGCTGATCGATGACGCCAAAGGTGAAAAGCTCGATTTCCCGACCAATTGCGCATTCGGCGGGCCGGGCCTGAAGGACCTGTATTTCGCCAATCTCGAAGGCGACCATTTCAGCCGCGTGCATACGAATTTCACCGGGCACCCGCTATACCATCAGCGTTGATCAAGGCGGGCATCAACGGATGCAAGACCGGCGCGAAGGGAGCGGCGGACATGCGGGCCAGCGATACGTCGGGTGACAGGCTCGATGGGTCTACCATCGAGCAGTAACGCGCCGCGGGGCACAAAGGATGCCTCGGAAACGAAACCGATTAGGAAGGAACGCCAATGGCTAAAGATATCGAGACAATCGTGGCAGAACTGGCCGATCGCGAGGCGATTCGCGAGCTGCCGATCAAATACTGCGACTGTGTCTGGCGCGGCGACACGGCCGGGATTGTCGGCCTGTTTGCGGCCGACGGCAAGTTTATCACCAAAGGAATGAAGCGCGAGCATGTAGCGTCGGGACGCGAGGGACTGCTTAAGCTTTACGGCGGGCTGACCGGCGGTGCGATGACGCCGCGCCCTTACATTCACAATCATGTGCTCCAGCTTGAGGGCAACGGCAGGGCGTCAGGCCGATGCTACGTCGAGATCCGCGATCAACAAAAGGATTTCGAGTGGGTTGGCACCGGCTTCTATGAGGATAAATACGTCAAGTCGGACGGTGGCTGGAAGTTCGAGTCGCGCACGTTCACGACCGCTTATATGAAGCGGATGCCCGGCTGATCGCCGGACCAATCCGCTCCGCAGCAGCGCAGGGCGGCGTGCTTTTGCTCGCCGTCCTGCGCCGTACCGGACTCGTGAATGGATGCGGCGGCTTTGGGCCGCCGCATCCATTCACGAGTCCGCCTAACGTCAAGACTAACGAAGTTCGGACCGCTGGCAGCCGTTAAGCTGTCGGTTGAACGGCTGCAGGCGAGGAGGCCGCGTTTTGCGCTGATTGCGGGCGGTTGCGAACAGCATTGCGATCCTTGCGCACGCGTTCCGCCCGTGCTGCCACATGCGTAGGGTCGAGCAGG
>DATJUF010000241.1:0-12304 GCA_035502655.1 Binataceae bacterium (SeqCode) | reverse complement strand
GCGCGGGCCGCGTGTACGCATCGCGTACCTCGGCCCGCGCCGCGGCAGCGGTGCTGTCACCTGTGCGGGTCACGGCGCTCAAGTGTAGCTTGAGCGCCGTGACCCGCACAGCGGGGGCGAGACAGCCGCAGGCCGGCTCGCAATCCATTACCGGCGGGGGACTGACGCCGCCGAGCCGCGTCAATCCCCCGCTACTCCCCCGCCCTTGCGCGGATCGAACGCCCCGCGCAAGTCGCCGGGGGCAATCGTGATCGCGTTAACAGCCCCGAGTTCTGGAACGATTTTAAGCGGAAAGCCCATCTGTTGAAGTTCGGCGCGCGTCGCGGCGGGCAACGATTGTTCGACAAAGACCGTTACCGGCTGCGCTTGCTCGTGAATCCTCGGCTCGCTGACAGCCCGCTCAGGCGTCATACGAAAGTCGAGAACATCGAGCGAGACCTGCGCGACACCGGTGATAATCGTCGGTCCCCCGGACGCTCCCGTCACCAACACGGGACGACCACCCTTGAGAACGATCGTAGGCGACATGCTCGACAGCGGCCGCTTGCCAGGCTCGATTTCATTACTCTTTTCGCCCACCAAGTGGTACACGTTGGGTACTCCGGGTGCGACACTGAAATCGTCCATTTCGTTGTTGAGGACCAGGCCGAGTGACGGTACGCTCAGTTTGGCGCCAAAAACGGTGTTGATCGTGGCAGTGACATCTACGACATTGCCGAATCGATCAACTACGCAAAAATTTGAGGTTCCATGATCATGAGCGGCTGCCGCATTAAGAGGCGCATTCTTGTGATGGAAGGCGCGCTCACGTAACTCCGCGATATGATGCGGGGAAAGCAGCTCAGTGATCGGCACTTTGACGAAGGCAGGGTCGGCGTATTGTGCGCGGTCGAGGAAGCCTTGCCGCATCACTTCGATCAGCCGCGCCAGGTAGGGCGCTGAATCCGCTCCGAGACCGCCCACGTCGCTGCTCGCGAGCATCCCGAGCATCTCCAGCACGACTCCACCCGAGGACGGCGGCGGCATCGTATAGACGTCGTAGCCGATATACGGCAGATGGATCGCCTCACGCCATACCGGACGGTATGAAGCGAGATCTCTCGCAGTCACAATGCCGCCGTGACTCGCGATAAACTGCGCGACCGCCGCGCCCATCGCGCCATGATAGAAAACCTTCACGGGGTCGTCGCCCAGTGCTTCCATCGCATCGGCTAGCTTTGGATTACGCGCGATCGCGCCAGCCGGCAACGGTTTGCCGTCAGAGGTGAAATAAATCGCGCGCAATCCGGCATCTGCCGATATTTCCCGGCTTTCATGCTGAAGTTCTCCGGCCAAATGGGGGCTGATCACAAAGCCCTCGCGAGCCGCCTTGATTGCGGGCGCCGCCAACGCGCTGAATTTCATCGTCCCAAAGCGGCGCAAGGCAGCCTGAAGCCCGGCCAGTTCGCCCGGCACGGCGATCGCCAAAGCGCCCTTTCGCGCGAGTTCTTCGTCTGGCACGCCGTTGCGAAAGTACATTCGTTCCGAGGCCGCTGCGGGCGCCACTTCGCGATAGTCCAGCGCGTAGAACCGATGGGTCTTGGCGAGATAGATCAGCATGAAGCCACCGCCGCCGATTCCGCATGAGGAGGCGTTTGTCACACCGAGCATCAGCGAGGCTGCGACCGCCGCATCGATTGCATTTCCACCATGCTCCATCACAGCGAGACCGGCCTTAGCCGCGGCGTCGCTTTCGGCAACGACCATCTCGCGCATCGCGGCAGCAGATACGTCACCCTGGAATTGGGCGAACGCGATTAGCAAAACGGCGCTCGCGGCGATTATGCGCACGATGTTGGAGGATATGGTCGGTGGTGAGGTTGCTCGCATGACGGCCTTCTTAGTAACAGCCCTATGGGAGCAAGAAAAGCGTCTGTTGGACTGCCTATAATGTTGTCTTAAGCTCGGCGTTGGAATTTCGGTCCGTCCGATGCTTTGATCCGGCGTGAGCCGCACTGGAGGTCATCATGAATTTTAGCGACATCACTTATGAGAAGGCTGATCGGGTTGCCACGGTCACACTCAACCGCCCGGAACGCATGAACGCCTGGCGTGGCCAGCTCGAATCCGAGATGCGCACCGCGATGCAGGAAGCGGACGCCGACCCTGCGATTGGCGCAATTGTCGTAACCGGCGCGGGCAAGGCCTTTTGTGCCGGGATGGATATGGCAGGCCTGGCTAAAATTGCCGCAACGGACGAAGGGGCTGCTCATGAGCTTTCCCCGAGCCGCCGCGAGGGCAACGCACTTAATGCAAACTTCCGCGGCCGGTTTGCCTGGATGGTTGCAATGCGAACGCCGATTATTGGCGCGATTAATGGCGCCTGTGTGGGCCTCGGATTCGCTAACAGCCTGCACTACGACATTCGCATCGCCTCCGATCGCGCGCGAATGGGACTGATTTTTCCGCGCCGCGGCCTCGCGATCGAACTCGGCAGCAGTTGGCTCCTGCCACGCATAGTCGGACTGGCAAACGCGATCGACCTCGCCGTCACGGGCCGGCTGATCGACGCCGAAGAGGCGTATCGCATCGGTTTGGTAACGCGCTTAGTCAAACACGAGGATTTGCTGCCTGCCGCGCAGGCCCTCGCTAGCGAGATCGCCACGCAATGCTCACCGCTCGGTGTGGCGAACGCGAAACGGCTAGTTTACTCGGGCCTCTTCACCGACCTGACCGCAGCCTGTATCGACGAGGATGAAACCGCGATTCGGATGACGCAGTCGGACGATTTCAAGGAGGGTATCAAAGCGTTTATGGAAAAGCGTGCGCCTCATTTCAGCGGTAAATGACGCGTCAATGGCAAGATTACGGAGATGGGCAGGATTGGCTCTGATCTGTGCGCCGTGCTGGCGTGGCGGTCAGATCGGGCGAGCTGCTCAAGCTTTTTCAGTCTTATCAGCCTTTATAGCTTTGTCATTCCGATCGGTTTTTTCGGGGCGGTCGCCCTTATCAGCCCGATCAACTTTGTCAGCCTTTTCTACCCGGTCCAGCGGATGCTGGAATTTGCGGTCCGGATGGCGCACCGTCAACACTGGACAGGGGGATTTGCGCACCACGCGCTCCGCAACGCTGCCCATCAGGACGTGGGCAAGGCCGGTATGGCCATGGGTGCCGAGCACGATTAGATCGAAGTTCTCGGCTTGCGCAGTGTGAATGATTTCCAAAAACGGCGCGCCGACCTTAAGCACGCCGCGGGATTTTAAGCCGCTCTCGCGAAGCCGCGCGCTGGTCTTTTCCAGCTCAGCCAGCGCCATCATCCGCTGCTCTTCGGCAATGCGGCTCATCGCACCAAAATCCAGCCCTGGACTCAGCTCGCTGACCATCACGGGCGCGAGTGGCTGGTCAACGTGGAGCACGATCAGTTCCGCCCCAAACTTGTGTGCCAGCTCCTCGGCAAAGCCTAGTGCGTAGTTTGAATCATCGGAAAAGTCCGTCGCGGCAAGGATTTTCGTGAAAGTTGGCACCAGCCGACCATACGCCGGCGTCCAGGATCGGGCAAGCCGGTGGGACTCACTCGACCCCCGGATCGGCCAGGCCGCGTTGCCTGCCGCCCACGCCCTCGACGCGGACCGTTGATGTGCATTAGAATCGGCCCGTGGCCAACCGCGTTCCACCTAACTTGCCGGTCTACGTCTTGCAGGATTTCAAGGATCTCTGCGATCAGATGTTCGAGGAGTTGCTGGTATCGCGCTGGCGTGGGCGGGGCGGCTCCCGCGACCGGATCGTGGCGGTTGATCAAGGCGAATTTTATCAAGTGACAATTCCGACTGCGAACGCGGATCCGCAAACGCTGGAGCTTGAGGTCAGCGACCATTCGTTGCGGCTGAGGATACCAGGCTGGAGCGGTCCGCAGCTGAATACCTGCGAATTTTCGCATCCGATCGATTCGGAGCGAGTGACCGCAAGCTGGCGCGACGGCATCCTGCAAGTCACCCTGCCAAAGAAGCGGGGACGGCGGATCGTGGTCGCGTAGCCGGTTGTGCGTATCCAAAACCTGAGGCTTTCCTGATGGCGCAGCAGACTGCTTCCGACGCGGCGAATTCGTCCGGCCAGGAACTGAAAGAGTCCAAAGAGCCGCTCAAGGCCGCCGCTCCGCCAGGCGAACTTAAGGCGGCTGAGCTCAGCGGCAAGCTGCCAGTCAGCAACGATGAACTGGCGCAATTTGCCGCCACCGGCGATGACACTCAGTTACTCGGGCAAGAGCGCGCGCTCGACGCTATTCGCCTGGCCACAGGTATCGATGCGCCCGGTTACAATGTCTTTGCAACGGGACTGCGTTCTCGCGCCGAACGCGATCCGATCCTGCGGCTGCTCGAAGCCAAAGCCGCCACGATGCCAACTCCAGGCGACTGGGTCTACGTCAACAACTTCCGCTCGCCGGAAACACCAACGGGGATCTATCTGCCTCCCGGACAGGGCGTCGAATTGCGCAGGCGGATGCGCGAGCTGATCGATTTTATCGTTGACCAATTACCGAAGGCTTTCCGGCGCGAGGATTTTGACAGCGAACGCAGTGCTCTGAGAGATAAATACAACAGGCGCGCGCAGGAGTTGCACAGCAAGTTCGAGGCGCTGGCACGTGAGCGCGGCTTTGCGATCCAAAGTACCCCGTCCGGCCAGCCAATCTTTGTTCCTTTGATCGAGGGCAAGCTGCCGGAGTCTCCCGAAGAACTCGCGCGCAAGATGAATGAGATGCCCGAGGCTGAACGGGAGCGGCTGGCCAAGGTCCAGAGTGAATTGCAGGTGGAACTTGGCAAGCTGGTGGTCAATCAGCAGGAATTGATGCGTGACCTGATGGGCGATATCCGCGCGATTGAACGCTCTTTTGCCGCCCGTCTTATCACTCCAGCGATTGAGGCGCTCAAGACCACCTTCGGAAACGCCGCCGTCTCCTCGTACCTTGATCAAGCGGTGGAGCACATGCTGGGCCATTTGGAGCGCTTCCGCGAACGGGACGAAAATCCGGCGGGGCAGGAAGGGCCAGCCGAGATGCCGCGCGGTGATGAAAGCCTGCGCTTTATCGATTACGCAGTTAATGTGGTGGTTGATAATGCCGGGCGCCGCGGCGCGCCTGTGGTCCTGGAAGATGCGCCGACCTATCGCAACCTGTTCGGCACGATCGAACGGGTGATTGATCCGATGGGCCGCTCGGCAACTAACTTTATGCGCATCGTGCCAGGCTCTTTCATGAAAGCGCACGGAGGTTTTCTGGTATTCGATCTCGAGGACGCCGCAGTCGAGCCGGGAGTCTGGAAAACACTCAAGCGCAGCCTGCGCACCGGCCGCATGACGCCCGAGACCTTCGAGCCTTTTCCATTTTTCGCGATCAGCGGGCTTAAGCCTGAGCCAATCGAGATTCGCACCAAGGTGCTGGTGGCCGGCAGCGGCTATCTGTACAACCTTCTGTATTTTCAGGACCCGGAGTTTCCGCCGCTGTTCAAAATCAAGGCTGAATTCCGCGCCGTAACGGACGCGACGAAGGAAGCTGCGTCGCACTATGCCGGCCGCGTCGGCGCACTCGGGCGGCGCGAGCATCTCCCGCAGTTCGACGGACCCGCCCTCGAGCGGATCGTCGAATTCGGGATGCGTCAGGCCGGTGATCGCCAGCGCGTTCTCGCCTCGCTTGAGCGGATTGACGATCTCGCGCGGGAAGCTGCCTTCTTCGCCCGCGAAGAAAAATCCACCGGAGTCACCGCTGCTCACGTCGAACGTGCGCTGCGCGAGCACATGCTGCGGCTCAACTTTATCGAGGAAGAGATTCGCCGGCTGATCGCCGAGGGCACGCTGATCGTGCATCTGGACGGCAGCACAGCCGGCCAGATCAACGGTCTCGCTGTGCTCGACGTTGGCGGCTATAGCTTCGGCCGTCCCTCGCGTGTTACAGCGTCGGTCGCGCTCGGTCAGGCTGGTGTGATCAATATTGAACGCGAAGCACGCCTATCCGGGTCCACGCATGACAAGGGCGTCATGATCCTTGCCGGTTTCCTTCGCGAACGCTTCGGCCACGAACGCCCGCTTGCGATGACTGCGAGTATCGCCTTCGAGCAATCTTATTCAGGAATTGACGGTGACAGCGCTAGCTCGACTGAGCTGTACGCGCTGCTCTCGGCCTTGAGCGGAGTGCCGATTCGCCAGGACCTGGCCGTCACCGGCTCGGTCGACCAATACGGCACCGTGCAAGCGATTGGCGGCGTCAACGAAAAGATCGAGGGCTTCTATCGCGTATGCAAGGCGACTGGCCTTACCGGGCGTCAGGGTGTCCTTGTCCCGCGCACCAACCTTCGCAATATCATGCTCGATCGCGAAACCATCGAAGCGGTCGAGCGCGGCGTGTTTCACATTTATCCAGTTGAGACGATAGACCAGGGAATCGAAATCCTGACTGGGGTGCGCGCGGGCACCGTCGACGAGCCTGGAACCGTAAATTATCTTGCCTCGAAACGGCTGATCGATATGGGCGAAAAAATGCGGCAGCGGCCGCCTTTCGAGACTCGCGTGATCCAGGAAGCGGGGCAAGCTGACAAGCCCCCTGCCCCGCCCTCTCCGCCTGGACCGCCACGCTAAGCGGCGGCCTTCGCTTAATAATTCACGGCCCAGACCCGCTCCGCTGGCGCATCGGTCTTCCAAAGCGCAGAACACCCAGCCCGCGTGACGCTTGCTTGCGCCGCCGCTACGATAAGCTCCGAGGTTCCGTACCTGATGCCAATCGATCTGCGCTTCGACCCCGATGAGGTCGCCCTGATGACCGACCTCTACGAACTTACGATGGCCGCCAGCTATTTCGCTCTCGGTTACAATCAGCCTGCTTGCTTCGACTTGAGCGTGCGGCGGATGCCGTCGCGCCGTGGATTCCTCGTCGCAGCCGGCCTGGAACGTTTGCTCGAGGCACTTGAGGCCTTCCGCTTTACGCCCGACGCCCTGGATTATCTTGCATCGTTGCAACTCTTCACCCCCGACTTTCTCAACTTTCTTGGCACGCTGCGCTTTACGGGCGAGATTTACGCACTGCCCGAAGGAACGATTTTCTTCGGCGAAGAGCCGCTGCTCGAAGTGCGCGCGCCACTGATCGAGGCCCAGCTAATCGAAACCCTTGTGATCAACCAGATTGGCATGGCCTCGTTGATTGCGTCCAAGGCCGCGCGCTGCGTGATCGCGGCCGACGGCCGCCGCCTGGTCGATTTTGGCCTGCGCCGCAGCCATGGAGTTGACGCCGGGTTGATCGCCGCGCGTTCGAGTTACCTGACCGGCTTCATCGGGACGTCCAACGTTCTCGCCGGGCGCCGCTACGGGATTCCGGTTTACGGCACGATGGCGCATAGCTATGTGATGGCGCATGATCGCGAGCGCGAGGCCTTCGAGCATTTCGTCGCGATGTTTCCCCAGCTCAGCACGCTGCTGGTTGATACCTACGACACTGTGCGCGGTATCGGGAATGCCGCGCAGGCCGCACGCGGCCTGAAAGACCGCGGCGGACGCTTACAGGCAATTCGTATTGATAGCGGTGACCTCGCTGACCTGGCGGGACGTGCGCGCCGTATCCTCGATCAGCACGGGCTGCAGGATGTTCCGATTTTTGCCAGTGGCAACCTCGACGAGAACAAGATCCAGGCGTTGCTGCGCAGTGGCGCTCCGATCGATGCGTTCGGCGTCGGCACTGAGATGGACGTAAGTGCGGACGCGCCATCACTCGATATCGCCTACAAGCTTTCCGAGTATGATGGTATTCCGCGAATCAAGACCTCGCTCGGGAAGCTGACTCTGCCCGGCCGCAAGCAGGTTTTCCGCGCGATGAATCAGGCCGGCGGCTTTTACGCAGACCTGATCGGCCTTGCCGATGAAAGCGCGGGGACCGCCGCCCGCGAATTCAAGCCGGCGCCGGCCGAGGCCTCGGGCCTGCTTATACGGCAATTCGCCAATGACCACCGTCTCGAACCGCGCCCAACGCTTGACGATTCGCGGGAGCATTGGCGGCGATCCCTTAGCCAACTCGAGCAGCGCTACCAGGACCTGGAACGCCCTGCGGTCTATCCGGTTCGTTATACGGCAGCGCTGAGTGCAATGCTCACTAATGAAAAGCTGCGTGCCGAGCGCCGCCAGGCTTGAGCGGCTTGGCATCGAGGTTAACTATCTGCGGATCGATTGACGGTCAAGTGCACGAGTTTCCGGCGAGGAAGACGTCTTGAGCCAGCAGCGAACGATCTCCGGGCCGGTAGTGCGGGAACTGGTGACTGGCAGCAATCCGTCGCCGCCCGCAGAGGGTATCCGCATCATCGGTGCTCGTGTTAGCGGCGTGCTCGATTTGAGCCGTGTCAACGTGGCTTTTCCACTGGCCTTTATCCAATGCTCTTTCGAGCATACGCCGATCATGCGCGACGCCGATATAGAGTCGCTTTCATTCGGCGCAAGCCAACTGCCGGGATTGGAGGCACAAGGCTTGCGCGTCCATTCCGACCTCCAGCTATGCGAGGGCTTTCGCTCTGACAGCACCGTAAGACTCGAACGCGCGACCGTCATGGGCAATCTCTCATGCAGCGGCGCAATTATCACGGCCAGCAATTCATGCGCGCTGAGTGCGGACGATGCAGTCATCTGCGGCCACCTGCTGCTGAGTAACGGGTTCGAAGCTCATGGCGAAACCAGTTTGCGCCGCGCGCAAGTTGGCGGGATGCTCTATTGCGCACACGGCAAGCTACATCATCCGGGTGCGGCTGCACTTGCGGCCGAAGACCTCGTCGTCGACGGCAGCGCCGTGATGGGTATCGGCTTTCGCGCAGATGGCCAGGTGAACCTGAGCCGGGCGCGCATCGGTCGCCTGTGGCATTGCGCTGATGGCAGTTTTGCCAATGCCGGCGGTGTGGCGCTGGCCGCCGACGACGCGGTGATCGGCGATCGCGCCATCCTCGGTGAATGGTTCAGCGCCAAGGGAATAGTGAGTCTCAAGCGCGCACGCGTCGCGCGAGATCTGAATTGCGTCGGCGGTATCTTTCAAAACGCCGGCGGGGAAGCATTTTGCGCTGACAGTATTCATATCGGCGGCAGCCTGCGGATGCACACCCGCTTTCTCGCCGAAGGCGCGGTCCGCCTCGATCACGCGAATATCGCCGGGACGCTGAATTGCACTGGCGGACGCTTCGAGAATCCGGGAGGGCTTGCGCTGACGATGAACAATGCGCATATCGCACGGGACGTGATTCTCGGTAGCGGCTTTCGCGCGCAAGGCTGTGTCAGCTTGGCGGGAGCGGTGGTTGGCGGTGAACTCGACTATGAATACGCGGTCTGCGACTCGCTCGTAACGGATGGCGTGGTAATCGGCCCTCCATAGAAATGCTTTCGGCTCATCGAGCTTGACGATCTTATCCTAACCGGCTACGAATCGCGCATTCAGGCATGCAAGGAGTTGGCAATGAAGATTGGCGTCATGACTCCAGCAACAGCGGAAGCCGGCGATATTGCGGCGATTGCCCGCGAGGCCGAGCAACTGGGTTACGAATCGTTCTTCATTCCTGAGCATCCAGTCATTCCGATCGGCTTCAAAACCGTACCACCCGGCGGCGGAACCCTGCCCGAGCACTACGGCCGGTGGATGGACCCCTTCATCGGGTTGGCGGTCGCCGCTGCCGTCACGAAGCATATCAAGCTGGGTACGGGGATCTGCCTGCTGCCGGAGCGCGAACCCTTGATTACGGCAAAGGCTATCGCGACGCTTGACATCGTTTCAGGCGGGCGCGTCATTCTCGGCGTTGGCGCCGGCTGGCTCAGAGAAGAGACCGAGGCGACCGGGGCGACATTTGGCACCCGATGGAAGCGGCTGCGCGAGACCGTCGAAGCGTTGCGGCTGCTATGGACCGAGCCCGAGCCTAGCTATCAAGGCGAGATCGTCCACTTTCCGGCACTCCGATGCGATCCCAAGCCAGTGCAGAAGGGCGGTCCCCCTATCCTGCTCGGCGCGCATGGCCCCAAAGGGCGGGAACGCGTCGTGCGCAGCTTTGACGGATGGTGTCCTGTCGGAGGCAAGCCCGAGGAATTCAAGCGTGAGGTGGGCGAGCTTCGGGCGCTCGCCAAAGAGCGTGGGCGGAATCCGGACTCGCTGCAAATCATGGCTTTCGTTGCGCCGCATGAGGATGGCGTCTCACTCGACACGCTCAAAGTTTTCCAGGAAGCGGGCGCGAGCAGGCTGGTGCTGTTCTCGCAGCGCGATGCGATCAAGATGGCCAATGGCCAAGCCCTCGACGTGATTCGCCGCATCGCACCGACCGTCGAGCGGGCCGCGCATCTTTGACGAGAGTGCTAGTAACCGCTGCCTGGGGCCAAGCTGCAATTGCGGAGAGCCGCCAAACGCCGCGAGTAACGTTGAGCGGAGAAGCGGAGGTAGTCAGTGCGCCGGAGCCGCGGCATCGGCGTGGCGCAAGGCAGCCGGTGACGGGCCGTGCAAGCCATCGTAGACCAAGGCACGGCCGTTAGAATGAAAGCCGATTGCGGCGATTGCCCGTACCCAGTTTGACCCCAGCGCGGGCGCGCCGCTGATAGTTTCGATCGTCACTTTCGGCCGCAGTTTCATCAGCGCTGACAGTGCAGCCATAAACGCCTCGTTTTCGAGCAATGGCGAAGCATCCAGCGCCTTCCCTGCCAATCGCATGACTACTGAGCCATTTCGAATAGCAATCAGATTCCCGGGTTCGCGCGCGACGCCGCATCCGGGCAGGATCGAACCGTACGGATTCGCCGGATCAACCGCACTCATCGCGATCACGCCGGGAGCAGCCGCTCCGCGCATTGCACGCAGCATTGCCAGCGCCTCGGGCAAAGCGTATTGCTCGCCAGAAAGCGAGCGCACGAAATACCCGCGCCGGATCATCCCGCCGTATTCCATCCGGCGCAGCGCAAAGACCAGGTCCTTCCATGCAATGGCGGAAGATTCATTGGCGAGCATCTCACGAGCCAGAACGCCGTGACGCGCGAGCAGCACTTGCGCGATTGCCCGCGCGTGATCGAAGGCGTGGGCTTCGCCCCGCCGCGTGGATGCCCCTGCCGTATCATCGGCGGGCGCTTCTGCCAATGACCAGCGTCCGCTTAGGCTGGAACGCAGCCGCGCGCGTGCTGCCGCATCATGGCGCATTGCGCCACGTGAGCGTGAATTACGTGATCCATTACGCGGTGCGTCGCTTAGCTGATCGATGGCGTGCGGCTCCGACGCAAGCAGGCGCAGCGGCGCGAAGCTATCGTTGGATACGGCGCCGCGCGCAGCCAGACGCCATAGCGTGATCAGCGTATCGCGCTCGGAAAGCTCCGCGCGATCGGCAACCTGATCGAGGTATTGCGCGCCGCCCGCTCGCAGCGCCGCAATTACCGCTAGGCTCTTGGCATCCCTTTCTTCTTCCGTGGCTTCATGCGAAGAGATTTCGCCTGTACCGGCAAACAGCGGTGCAGCCATCTGCCGCGGCACGAACGCTACGCGTTCGGGTACCGGCGGCTCGCCGGCGCTGCCGTCATCGCTTGGGGTTGCGGTCCAGCGCAATTCTCCGCTCATGCATAGAAGATCGAGATATTCGGGCCTGTAACCTGTTATCCGCGCCGGCAGAATCGCAGCCTCCCACATTGATGGCGTAAACGCGAGCCCCGCGAGTTGTTCCATCACGGCCCGCACACCGTCAACGCCAGACGGCAAATCGCTGTCGCCGAGATGGAACCAGCGCAGCCGGAACGCTGCAAATTCCTCGTCGCTGCACGGTTCCACTTCGGCCCGCAGGCGCCCAAGAGTCTCGCGATGGATACGCTCGAGCACGTAGCGATCGCACCACTGCTCTGTGCTCTGCCCCGCCGTTTCGCCAAGGCCGGGCGCCGGTTTCGTGAAATAGCCGCGAAAAATCGTCCCTCGGGCTTCGAGTGCCGCCAGATTATTTGCGACATCGCCGATTGGCAGCCGCAATCGCTCGGCGAGCTGCACTGCAGTGACGGGTCCGGAAGCTGCAAGTGCACGGCGCACAATCTCCTCCCCCGCACGATCCGGTTCGGCATAAGCGTCAAAAATCGGAAGCGCTTTAGCGAAGGACACCTGCGGATATACAGCCGCAAATAACGCAACATCCTCACTCGCGATTATGGCCTCGGGCGCATGGGGATGAACGCGCACGCGGGAGAGCCGCCCCGCGCGAATCAGCTCTGCAATGATCCTGCGCCGCTCGGAAACGTTCTCATCCGCGTCACTGGAATGATTGCCCGACAGATTTTCGTAACTCATCGCGCCATGCCGGTGCACCAGCTCGTA